>JBBSAV010000128.1:0-7293 GCA_038251965.1 Candidatus Limnocylindrales bacterium | reverse complement strand
GCGTGGCCTTGCCAGCCGCGCGGGTCGAACCGGTGCGGTGTCCCGAGTGTCACGAGGCAACCCACATCATCGGCCACACCGGCCCGGCGTCCGTCGAGCGGCTCTGGTGACATCGCCAGCCGCGCGATGATGCCACCGATCGAATGACCCACGACCATGACCGGTCGCGGCGCCGCACACCGTGCCTCACGGATGGCGCGCGCACCACGCAGCGACAGCGGACCCAGGCCGGCCAGGCCCATCACCGCCCAGTCGGGCAGATGGATGGGGGCGATGGTGACGCGGCCGGCTCCCTGTTGCTGCAGATGCGATCGCATAGGGCCGTATTGAGCCGCTTCGGTCAGGAAGCCGCCGACGATCACGACGTGCGGACGGTCGATCTCAGACATCACCTCCAGCGTAGCCCGATTGCGGCACACTTCGCCGACGACGAAGCCGATGACGAAGGAGACGACGCCGATGACGAAGCTGAAGCTGAAGCCGGGGCTTCCCGAAGCCGCGGCCAGTTCGGTGGCCGACAACATCAGCCACTGGACGCGCAGCAACCGCGAGTATGGAGACACCGCCGCCGAGGCGACATGGAATAACGAGGCCATCACCTGGGGCCAGTTCGGCGTCTCCGACGAGGCCGTCGGCTCGCCGCTCGACGACGTCGCTGGCAAGGACGTGCTGGACCTGGGTTGCGGTGTGGCGTACTTCAGCGCTTGGCTGGCCAAACGTGGTGCCCGACCTGTCGGCGTCGATCCCACTCCCGCCCAGCTCGCAACGGCACGGCGGCTTCAGGCTGTGACCGGCATCGAGTTCCCGCTCGTCGAAGGCGCCGGTGAGCACGTGCCCCTCCCGGACGAGTCCTTCGACATCGTCCTCTCCGAGTACGGCGCGTCGCTGTGGGCCGACCCGGAACTGTGGATCCCCGAGGCGGCTCGCCTGTTGCGACCCGGCGGCCGGCTGGTGTTCCTGACCAACTCGGTGCTCGTCTACCTCTGCTCGCCCGATGTGGGCACCGTGTCAGAGCACCTGCAGCGGTCGCAGTTCGGGATGCGCCGCATCCGCTGGCCCGATGAAGACGGCACCGAGTACAACCTCCCCCACGGCGACTGGATCCGCCTCCTTCGCCGGCACGGCTTCGAGGTGGAGGACCTGGTCGAGCCACAGGTGCCGTCGACCGCGAACACGCATGAGTACTATGACTTCATCAGCGCCGAATGGGCCCGACACTGGCCGGCCGAGGAGATCTGGGTGGCGCGACTTCGCGACTAGGCGCGACATGCTGTACGGCGCCCCGCCAGCAACGGCGACGCGCAGAGTAGGAACACCATGTCCGACGACAAGCCGACCCCGGCAGACAAGGTCAGCTTCGGGCTGTGGACCGTCGGATACCAGGCCCGCGATCCCTTCGGTGACGCCACTCGTGCACCGCTCGATCCCGTCGAGGCCGTCGAGGCCGTCTACCGGCTCGCCGAGCTGGGAGCCTGGGGCGTTACCTTCCACGACGACCTTATCCCCTTCGGCTCCGAGTAAGCCGCGCGCGAGGAGCACATCCGGCGCTTCAAGGACGCGCTCGACAACAAACGACGCGCTCGACGACCCTGGCATGGTCGCGCCGATGCTGACGACCAACCTCTTCACCCACCCCGTGTCCAAGGACGGCGCCGTCACCGCCAACGGCCGCGACGTCCGCCGCTTCCGCGCTCGAACCCAAGCCCAATGAGCCCCGTGGCGACATGTTCTTGCCCACCATCGGTCACGCCATGGCCTTCATCGAAACGCTCGAGCACAGCGAGATGGTGGGCTTGAACCCGGAAGTCGGCCACGAGCAGATGGCAGGCCTGAACTTCGCCCACGGCGTGGCCCAGGCACTGTGGCAGGGCAAGCTCTTCCATATCGACCTCAACCGGCCAGCACGGCATCAAGTCCGACCAGGATCTCGTCTTCGGCCATGGCGACCTGCAGGGTGCGTTCTACCTGGTCGACCTGCTGGGGAACGGCGGCTACGAGGGCCTGCGTCACTTCGACGACAAGCCGCTGCGAACCGAGATCGGCGACGGAGTCTGGGTCACCGCCGAGGCCAACATGCGCACCGATCTGATCCTGCGCGAGTGGGCGGCTGCGTTCCGCGCCGATCCGGAGGTGCAGGAGGCCCTGAAGGCTGCCCGGGTCGACGAGCTGAACACGCCTACCATGAGCGACGGTGAGACGATCGAGGCGCTGCGCGCCGAGCAGATCGTCGCTGTCTCGGCGGGCAAGCAATCGATGTCCTTCGGGCGCATCGACCAGCTGGCCATCGAGCACATCCTGAGCGCCCGCTAGGACCTTCCTGCACGAAGGCCGGCCCCGTCGCAAGGACCGGCGTCAGCCCAGGCCGAACATCTTGTCCAGGCCGATGAGCTTGATGCCGCGCCGCTGGTAGTGCCGGATGATGGTCGGCAGCGCATCAGCCGTGATGCTGCGAGCACAGTGCATGAGGATGATGTCGCCGGGCTTGCCGCCGGTGGCGTGTCGGATGATCGAGGTGACGGTGGCCGCCGGCGACGTGTCGGCTGCGCTCCTGCTCCAGAGAACGACGTGCCGGTAGCCGAGCTGTCCGGCCACACGCAGCACCTGGGAGTCATAGGCACCGCAGGGCGGACGCAGGATCTTGAGCATGGGCCGCCCCAGCACCTCCTTGTGAATCCACCCGTTGGTGCGGATCTGGTTGCGGATCCTCTTCGCTGACAGGTTGGTCAGGAACGGGTGCGATCGGGTGTGGTTCGCGACCGGCATGCCCCGGAGGATGCGCCGCCAGCGATCGGGTTCGGCGCGCAGGTGGATGCCATTGATGAAGAAGGTGCCGACGGCGCCCGAATCCCGCAGCGTCCTGGCGATCCGGCTGCAGGATGACTCTCCCCAGCCGTCGTCGAACGTCAGGGCCACGCCGCCCTTGGCCGACGGCCCCGAGCGCAGCACCTTCACCGAGGCGGCCACGGTCGGCACCTGCACCAGCAGCAACGCCAGTATCACCAGGGCGATGATGCCGAGCAGCGGCGCTCGCCCGTCGCGCCCACGCACCCTGCTGGCTCCCATCGTTCAGGCCCCTCGACGGGCCAGGAGCGCGAAGACGACACCGACCGCCACGCCGCCCGCCAGCGAAAGCGCGTGGATGCGAAGGGCCCCGCGACGGTCCGCGGTGCGTGCCTCAGCATCCTCGACCGACTCTGCCTCACCCAGCTCGCCGAGGTTGCGCAAGCCGGCCATGCCATAGCCGGCACAGAAGCGCAGCCGCGCCTGGATGAGGCCCTCAAGGCCGGCCGCTGCCGGGACCGCTACGAGCAAGCGCGCCACGGGCGGCGCGTCCACCGCTACGAACAAGCCGCCCAAGGCGACCGACCCGGCGATCCCGAGGTAGCCGACCTGTCGTCGACGGCGGATCTCAGCAGGCCCGATGTTGCAGACACCCGGCTGGTAGCCATCCTGCGCAGTGTCGACGTATTCGATCATCTGCACAGTATCAGGCGCGAAGCAACTCCAGTGCGTTGGGGCCGCCGCGAACACTGGTCTGTACCAGCACGATAGCGTCGTCAGGCTGCAGGCCCATCTCTCCGTGGCCCATCTCTCCTTGGCCGGCCTTCAGTGCTCCGATGACCGCCTGGCTGATCGACTCCGGGTCGTCAGGCTCCACCTCCATGACGATCGGATGCACGCCGCGCTGGAGGGTCAGGCTGCGAGCGCAGGCGGCGGTGGGGGTGAAGGCTGCGATGGGCATGCCCGGTCGCAGCGATGACAGCCGGCGTGGTGTGCGTCCCGAATGCGTGTAGCAGGCGAAGCCCACCACATCAGGGTCCGAGTCGGCCATCGCCACGGCTGCTACTGCCAGCGCACGCGCGTCGATGTCGCGGCCGAACGAGGGCGAACCCGCCGGTGGTCGAGTCGGCACCTTGTAGGCGTCGGTGCGTGCGGCGATACGGACCGCGGCGCGTAGCGCTTCGAGGGGGAACTCGCCGATCGCCGTCTCGCCCGAGAGCATCACCGCGTCGGCGCCGTCGATGATGGCATTGGCGACATCGCTGGCCTCGGCGCGGGTCGGTCGTGGCGCTTTCGTCATCGATTCGAGCATCTGCGTGGCGACGATGCTGGGCTTGCCCGCCTTCAAGGCCGCGCGTACCAGGTCCTTCTGTGCCAGCGGCACCTGCTCGAAGGGCAGCTCCACGCCGAGGTCGCCGCGCGCCACCATGATGGCGTCCGCCGAATCGAGGATGGCTTCGATGTCATCGAGCGCTGGGCGCGTCTCGATCTTGGCCACGATCGCGATGTCGTCCGGCAGTCGCGCGCGCAAGGTCCTGACGTCGTGGGCGGAGCGGACGAATGACTGCCCGGCGAAGTCGGGATACAGCTCCAGCAGGTGCGGGATGACCACCTCGTCGGCTCGCCCCAGCGCATCGGAGTCCATGCGCTCGGCAGGCACGCTGACGCCCTGTCGTGAACGCACGGGACCGCCCCGCACGACCTCGGTGATGGCGGCGTCATTGCGTGAGCCGATGACGCGAAGCTCCGCGGCGCCATCGGCCAGCAGCACGCGATCCCCGATCTGCAGCCGCGCTGCGACAGCTCCGTCGGCCAACGGCAGTGACGCATCGCTGGCGGCAACGGCCGGCCCGGTCAACGTCACGATCCTGCCAAGCTCCAACTCGACCGGCTCAGCGTGCAGCCGCGCCAGACGAAGCTTGGGTCCAGGCAAGTCGACGAGGATGCCGACCTGTCGCCCCGCGGCCGCGGCAGCAGCGCGGACGACTTCGGCGGCGTGAAGGTGGTCGTCCTCGCTGCCGTGTGAGAAGTTGATGCGGGCGATGTCCAGACCGGCCTCCACGAGTCGGTCGACGATGCCGATGCTGGCCGGGCCGATGGTGGCCACGATCTTGGTCCGTCGGACAGAGCGGGCGGCGGATGCGGCGGATGCGGTGGTCATGCCCTGATGATGCCCGCGTCGAGCCTCCCGATACAGGCGTTCCGGCCCCGAGGCCGCGGGCCGGTCGGCCCATGCGCGCGTGACCGACGGCCCGGACATTGGGCCATAGCCTCATATCGACGGAGTCATAGCAGGGGGAGATGCGAGTGGACCCGACACTCAAGCAGACCGGAGAGGTTCGCGACGTGCCGCCGGGAGCGGGAGATCCAGAGCCGGCCGATGGCAAGCACTGGTCGCCGTTCAGCACCAGGGCCGCCAAGTGGTCGTGGGGCCTGATGGCCGTGTTCACGGCGATCTATTTCATCGTCGCGATCCTCACCTCGAAGGAGTTCGCGTCCGTCGCGGCCACCATGGTCTTCGGTCTACCGCTCGGGTTCATCCTCGGCATCGGCATGATCATCGCGGGGCTGGTCATCACGCGCATCTACCTCGCCAAGGTCGAGGCTTAGGCCGTGGACAACATCGTCGCCATCTCCATCCTTGCGGTGGGTATGGCCACCTTCTTCTTCATCGGCCTTTACAGCCGTCGCTGGACCAAGTCCACGGCCGAGTTCTACGTCGCGGGCGGCCAGATCCCCTGGAAGCTCAACGGCGTGGCCATGTTCAGCAACTACGCCAGCGCGGCCAGCTTCCTCGGAGTAGCTGGCGCCATCGCCCTCTTCGGCATCGACAACTGGTGGCTGGCGCTGGGCTTCTTCGCGGCCTGGGTCGTGGTCGTGCTGATCCTCGCCAGCCCCCTGCGGCGCTCGGGCAAATACACCGTGGCCGACGCGCTCTACGAGCGATTCTCCGGCAGGGAGATCCGGCTGCTGACGATCATCGCCGGGATCATCATCGGCACCCTATATCTGGTGCCACAACTGGTCGGGGCTGGGCACCTGTTCAACCTCCTGGTGCCGGAGCTCGACTACTTCATCTGGGTCGGCATCGCCGGTGGCTTCACCGCCATCATCGTGGTCATGGGCGGCATGCGCGGCACGTCCTACAACCAGGCCTTCCAGGGCATCATCATCTTCGCTGCCATGACGATCCTGCTGGTGCTGGCCGTGGTCATGTACTTCAACTGGAACCCGCTGACCATCCTGACCGAGTCGGACTCCGTGGTGACCCCCACCCAGGTCGTCAACAACGAGGCCGCCGCCCAGATCCTGGCCCAGTACCCCATCGACAGCGACGGGGATGCCGGCATGGCCGCAGCCAAGACATCGCTGGAGATCCTGCCCGATGAGCCCAGCGCCCTGACGCCGGGTGTCGACGTCAAGGACATGCTCAACCAGCTCAGCTTGGTCCTGGGCCTCTTCCTGGGGGTGGTCGGCCTGCCGCACGTCCTTATCCGCCTGTATACGGTGAAGGACGCGGTCGCGGCCCGAAAGTCCACCGAGCTGACCATCATCAGCCTGGCCATCTTCTACACCATGACCCTGTTCGTGGGCCTGGCCGCGATGATGCTGCTGTACCCGCTGCTCACCGATCTCATCAACCAGGGCGAGATCGGCAAGGCCACCAACACGGCGGTCGCCGAGCTGGGTAGGTTGCTCGGCGGTGAGGTGCTGCTGGGCGTCGTGCTGGCCGGTGCCATGGCCGCCATCCTGAGTTCAGCCGTGGGCCTGCTCATCCAGATGACGACGACGGTGGCACACGACGGCTACACCATCCTGCTGCGCCCGGAGTCTTCCGAGGAGCAGCGCGTCCGAGTGGCCCAGATCACCGGCATCGTGCTGACGGTCATCGCGGTCGGGCTGTCGATCGTGCTGAAAGAGGAGAACGTGGCCCAGTTGGTGGGCCTCACCTTCGGCATCGCCGCGAGCACCTTCGCGCCGGTGCTGCTGATGACCGTGTGGTGGACGCGCTACACCCGCCAGGGCGTCGTCGTCACGTTCGTGGTGGGTTTGATCGTGTCGCTGGCGTTCACCTTCGCCAAGTACTCCGGCGTGGAGGACCTGTTCGGGATCCCCGTGCTGGTGAATCCGGCGCTCTACGGTGTGCCGGCAGCCTTTGCCACGGGCATCATCGCCAGCCTGTTGACCAGGGATGTCGGCCGCGTCGATCACTTCATGCACCTGGCGCATGACCGTGACGGTCTCGAGCGCAACGGAGGCCAGAAGCCCGTCGCACCCTGACCTGACGCTGACCGACCCCGCCGTACACAAGACCCCCGGGCCCATCCCGGGGGTCTTGTCATGACGTGGGCAAGCAGGGTGGCTGGAGTGGCCGGGGCATGACTGGAGTGGCGAGTACGGTACTGGAGTGGCGAGTGCGGCCTCGCCGCTCAACCACCGCAAAGTCGGCCAGATGCCACTCCCCGTAGCACGAGGCGAGTGCGGCCTCGCCGCTCAACCACCGCAAAGTCG
>JBBSAV010000127.1:0-7317 GCA_038251965.1 Candidatus Limnocylindrales bacterium | reverse complement strand
GGAGCACGGCCGGATTGTGGCTGGCGCTCCTCGCCATCATCCTGGTGGCTGCCTACTTCTCCCCCGGGTTCATCCAGCCCATCAACTTCTTCAACGTGCTGCGCCAGGCCAGCGTGGTCGGCATCGCGGCTGTCGGCGTGACCCTGGTGATGGTCACTGGCGGCGTCGACCTCTCCATCGGGGCCATCATCTCGTTCGCCTCCGTACTGGCGGCCGCACTGATGGCCGGACAGGCAGAGAACATCCCTCTGGCGATCGGTGCGGCTCTCGCCATGGGTGCCGTGGTAGGCCTGGCCAACGGCTTGCTCGTGGGTCGCTGGAAGCTCCCCGCCTTCATCCTGACGCTGGGCACGGCGACGGTCGTGCTGGGTATCAACCAGCTGTACACGGGTGGCACCGCGGCCGGCGTGGTGGCACCCGAGTTTCGCCAGGTCCTGAACGCGCGTATCGGACCAGTCCCGGTGCTCGTGGTCGTCTTTGCGCTTGTCGTCCTTGCGGGAATCTACATCCAGAACCGCACCACGTTCGGCCGGCGCCTCTACCTCGTCGGCAGCAACGCGGCAGCCGCTCGCTTGGCAGGGGTCCCGGTCCAGCGAACGCTCATCCTCGCCTATGTCATCTCAGGGCTGACAGCCGCGCTCGCGGGTCTGGCCTTACTGGCCCGCTCGGGCGTGTCCAGCACGTTCGCCGGACAGGGCTTCGAGTTCGACGTTCTTGCCGCCGTTATCCTTGGAGGGACCACGTTCGAAGGGGGACGTGGCGGCATCGGCGGGACGTTGGCAGGGGTGCTGATCCTGGCCACCACGTTCAGCCTGGTGAGCATCCTGGGTCTGGATCTCAACATGGAGCTGATCGTCAAGGGCGCCATCATCTTCGGGGTCGCGGCCCTGCATGTGATGTCCCAACGCAGAGAGGAGGGCGCCTAAGCCGCGACACGACAAGCCGATACCTGTGTCACCCACCCAAACTGACTGGAGGTTCATCCCATCATGAGAAGGTTGCTCTCGGTCTCCGTCTCTCTGGCCCTCGTCATCGGAGTCGCAGGTGTGCCCGCGGCCGCGCAAGGAGGCGGCGCCAGCGGTGAGCCCATCGTCATCCCGGAAAGCTTCGTCTCGCCTGAGGCGTCGACCGCGGATACGCCGGTCGATACCTCAGCGTTCGCGCAGGAGGCACCCTGGAAGCTGTGTGTCAGCGCCGGCTACCTGGCCAACTCCTGGGTCGTGTTCGCGCTCGGCCACATCCGCTACCAAGCTTCTCTTGAGCCCAACTATGATGCCGATATCGTCGTCACCGACGCGGGTTTTGACGCCAACAAGCAGATCAGCGACATCCAGGACCTGATCAACCAGGGCTGCGACGCCATCATCTACTGGCCCGTCGATGACCAGGCGGTCGAGCCCGGACTCGAACAGGCGGTCCAGGCCGGCATCCCGACGGTCAACGTCGGTGGCGGCTACGCCGACCTTCCGGGAATCGTCTCCAATGCCCACATCGACCAGTATCAGCTGGGTGTGGCCACGGCCATCGGACTGGCGGAATCACTCGGCGGCTCCGGCAAGATCGTTTCGATGTTGCCCATCGCCGGTACCACGGCGGCCGTCAACCAGGACCTGGCGTTGCGTGAAGTCCTCGCTGGCTATCCCGATATCGAGATCCTCGACACCCAGAACGGTGACTGGAACCGCGGCAAGGCCAAGTCCATCACCGAGAACTGGATCCTGCAGTTCCCCGAGATCGATGGCGTCTTCTCACCGGCCGGGCAGATGTCCGTTGGCATGGCGGAAGCCTTCGACGAAGCGGGCCGACTCGGCGACGTGACCTTCTCGCCGGGCGATGAGTACAACGGCTGGCTCAAGTGGATCGCCGCTCATCCCGAGAGCAACGGCGGTGTGGTGACCTTCCCGCCAGGCGCGGGCGCCGTGGGTGTCCAGCAGATGACCAAGATCCTCAGTGGAGAGCAGGTCACCAAGGGCATCCAGGTTTCGTCAGTCTGGTACGCACCCGAGGACGCTGCTGCCTTGGCCGATCCAGCTGCTCCGGACGACTGGTGGGCCAACGACCTGCCGGCCGAGTTCCTGCCGCAGTGATCGATTGACCGCGCAGCCATCGGCCCTGGACGCTCCTGGGGGCGTCCAGGGGTCGGCCGCGTCTCAGCTGACCCCCGCCGCGTTGGAGCTGCGGGGGATCAGCAAGCGCTTCGGCGTCGTCCAGGCCGTTGACAGCGTCGATCTCGTCTTGCGCCCCGGCGAAGTCCACGCTCTCGTCGGCGAGAATGGAGCGGGGAAGTCGACGCTCATCGGGATCGCGGCGGGTGTCTATCAACCCGATGGCGGACAGCTCCTGCTCCGCGACAGGGCCATCCGCTTCTCGACGCCCGCGGCCGCGGAGGCAGCGGGTGTCTCGGTCGTCTACCAGGAGCTGAGCCTCGTTCCTGACCTCGACGTCGCCGAGAACATCTACCTGCATCGAGAGCCACGGCGGGCACGTCTCTTCCTTGACAATGCACGGCTGCACGCGCGCTGCGGTGCCCATCTCGAGAGTCTCGGCATCGACATCGACCCTCGAGCCCACGTAGCCACCCTCTCGGTGGCACAACGCCAGTTGATCGAGATCGCCAAGGCCCTCTCGCGCGATGCCAGCGTGGTCATCTTCGATGAGCCCACCGCGTCACTGGGTTCGGTGGAGGAAGCGCATCTCCTGGCCATCATCGGTCGCCTCAAAGCCGAGGGCAAGGCGGTCGCCTATGTGTCCCATCGGCTCGATGAGATCTTCGCGGTCTGTGATGTGGTGACCGTCCTCAAGGACGGCCGACTGGTCGCGACGCTGCCGATCACCCAGGTAGACCACGAGCGGCTGGTGAGCCTGATGGTCGGTCGTGAGCTGGCGGAGGATCTGTTCCCGCCACGCCGGTCCCCACCGGCCCGCGATGGAGCGCCCGTTCTGCGCGTAGTCGATGCCTCCAGCCCTGGGCGCATCCGGGATGTCTCGTTGAGCCTGTGGCCGGGTGAGATCGTGGGCCTTGCCGGGCTCATCGGCTCCGGTCGGACATCATTGCTGCGGGCCATCTTCGGGGCCGATGAGCGTGCCCGCCGGAGCGTGCTGCTCGATGGCATCGAGGTCGGCCCATCGCCGGTCGCGGCCATCGGGGCCGGCATCGCGTATGTGACCGAGGACCGCAAGTCAGAGGGGCTGGCCATCGACCTGACCAACCTCGCGAACCTGGAGTCCACGACGCTGTCGAGGTATGGCTGGCGCTACGACCCCGGTGCGACGCGTGGCGCAGCCGAGAAGGCCGCCGACGAGGTGCGCCTCGATAGCGGCCTGCTCGATCGGCGATCGCGACTCCTGTCGGGCGGCAACCAGCAGAAGGTCGTGCTGGGCAAGTGGCTGACGGTGAGCCCCCGGGTGCTGCTGTGCGATGAACCCACGCGCGGTATCGATGTCGGCGCCAAGGCTGAGATCTATCGACTCCTGCGGGGACTTGCCGATACCGGCGTGGCCATCCTGATGGCGAGTTCCGAGCTGCCTGAGATCCTGGGCCTCGCCGATCGCATCCTGGTCATGCGCGAAGGACGGTTGGTCGCGGAGTTCGCCGATGTGGTGCCGACAGAAGAGGCGGTCATGCGTGCCGCCGCGATGGAACAGATGGAGGTGACGGTGTGAAGGTCCAGATCGCGGTCATCCAGATGGACTGTGTGCTGGGTGATGTCGATGCCAATGTCAGCCATATCGAGGCGCTCGTGGGTGACGCTTCGAGGCTGCTCAGCGAGGGTGATCCGACGAGTGACCGGCTCATCGTGCTGCCTGAATGCGCCACCACCGGCTACTTCGTCGGTGAGCGGGCGGCAGAGTTGGCCGAGCCGGCTGACGGGCCTACGAATGCCAGGCTGAGCGCGCTGGCAGCGTCGGTGGGCGCGCACCTGGCGGTGGGGGTCATCGAATCGGATGGCGGGGATGTGTACGATTCGCTGGCGCTCTTCTCCCCGGCGGATGGGTTGCTGGCGTCGTACCGCAAGGTCCACCTGTTCTCCGGCGAGAAACAGGTCTTCTCCGTGGGCCGTGAGCCGTGCCTGGTCGATACGTTGTTCGGCCGGGTGGGCCTGACCGTCTGCTACGACCTGATGTTCCCCGAATACATCCGGGGATTGGTGCTGTCGGGCGCGCGCCTGGTCATCAACGGCACCGACTGGGTCACCGACCCGTGGCAGACCGAGCAGGGCTGGGCCGGTCCCAACGTCCGCGCACTCTGCCAGATCAGGGGGCTGGAGAACGGTGTTCACGTCGTCATGGCCGACCGAACCGGTGAGGAGGCCGGCTTCACCAGCCTGGGCTATTCGACCATCTCGGGACCGACCGGCGCGGTGCTCGCGGGCGTCGACGATGGTGAAGGTATCGGCTGCGCCGTCGCGGAGGACCCGACCGAGGACCTGGAGCGGTGGCGTGGATACGCCTCCTATCTCCAGGATCGTCAGTCGGATCTGTATGAGCAGATGGGCGTCGGCCGGCAGGACTGACCGAGGGTGGCGGGCGGCCTCGGTCGAATTGATTCCCACGCACATAACTGACGAGTTCGCGAGGACTGAGGTCGCTGGTTTGCGTGCCAGGCAAGTCTGGAGCGAATCGGCACCGCCTTTGAGTCCCACGCAAACGCCGGGCAGATCGAGAGCCCGATTCGGCTGTTATGTGACTCTTAAGCAAACGAGGTGTCAGGGACTTGGGGCCGACGCCGGGGCTGGAGCACCGGGGGCCCGGAAGTGATCACCGGGCGCCCGGCCGGACCGCGCCCGCTACTCCAGGCCCATTTCGGTGCGGGTGGGGGGCTCGGCGCCGGCACGGGTGCAGTTGATGGCAGCGGCACGAGCGGCGAAATGCACGGCATCCTCCAGCAGATGCACATCGGCCAGCTCACGACGTCCGAAGCCGTGCTCCAGCCACATCGCGAGGAAGGCGCCGCCGAAGGTATCGCCCGCGCCCACCGTGTCGACGACCTTCACCTTGGGCACGGGTACGCTGAACTCACCCCCCGCGCAGAAGCCGCGCGCCGCCGCTGCACCCTGCGTCACCAGCACGGCACTCGCGCCGTCGGCGAGCAGCATCCGAGCCGTGGCCTCCGGCGACTCGGCGAGAGCAAGATAGGCGAAGTCCTCGTCGCTGCCCTTCACGATGTCCGCCCGCGCCAGCACGCGTCGCATGCGGGAGACGTAGCGCTCGTAGTCGGGCGTGGCAGTGGGCCGGCAGTTGGGGTCGACCATCACCAACGTCTCCGGGGGCACCTCAGCCACGATCGCAGCGAGCGAGTCGGCGATGGGCTCCAGCGCTAGTCCGAGCGTACCCACGTGGAGAGCATGGGGCGCGGGAACCAGGCTGCGCCGGGCATCGGCTAACTCCAGGCCAGGGACGGTCGTACGCTCGACATACCAGCGGTAGAGGGCCACACCAGCCGTATCGATCTCCGCCAGCACCAGGGTGGTCGGATCAGTGGTATCGACCACCAGCTCTGTCCCCACACCATCGGCCCGGAGCTTGGCGCGCAGCATCTTCCCGAACCAGTCGTCGCTGAGTCGGCCCAGGAACTGCACATCGCCACCGAGGCGCGCCACCGTCCGGGCTGCGTTGTACTGGCCACCACCGGCGGCCGGCGTGACCGTGCCATCCTGATCGACGAGGAGATCGATGAGCGCCTCGCCGGCGATCACGATCCTTGGCCCCACCGCAGTCATCTACCAGCCCTCCCCTTTGAGGTACACAGCCATGGCCCGCGCGGCCTGCCCTCGATGCGAGAGCGCATGCTTCTCGTGGGCACGCATCTGGCCGACTGTACGCGCTCCGGGTGCCTCCGACGCAGGTTCGAAGATGGGGTCGTAGCCGAAACCTCCCGTCCCACGCGGAGCGGTCGCGATGCGGCCTTCGAAGGCGCCGGCTCGGAACACCGGCTCGCCGCCAGCACTGGGATCGACGAAGGCCAGCACACACTGATAACGCGCCCCACGTTGCTCGGCCGGCAGCCCATCGAGCTCGCCCAGCAGCTTCTGATTGTTCTGCTGGTCGGTCGGATCATCGCCGGCATAGCGGCGCGTGAAGACGCCCGGTCGACCGTCGAGCGCGTCCACCTCCAAGCCTGAATCGTCGGCCAGCGTGGGGAGCCCAGAGCGCTCGGCGTAGTAGCGGACCTTGATCGCAGCGTTGCCCTCAAAGGTCGATGCATCCTCCACCGGCTCGCCCTCGACCCCGGCCTCGTCGGGCGTCACCAACTCGACATCGGCCAGGTCCAGCAGGTCTCGCAGCTCAGCCACCTTGTGGCGGGCGCGCGTGGCCAGCAGCAGGCGACGGGTCATCCGGCCGACTTGGTCGACTGGTCCGACTTGGTCGACTCAGCCGGCTGGGCCGACTTCGCCGCCTCGCCCTTGAGCACGGCCTCCTGGATGCCGAAGAGCGTCTTGAGGCCGCCGTCGGCGAGGCTCAGCAGGGCGTCCATCTGGGCCCGGTCGAAGGGCTTGCCCTCCGCCGTGCCCTGCAGCTCCACGTAGGTGCCGGCATCGGTGCCGATGACGTTGAAGTCGACCTCGGCAGAGGAATCCTCGCGGTATTCGAGGTCCAGCAGCGGCGCATCGTCCACGATGCCCACGCTGATGGCCGCGATCTTGCCGCTGATGGCCCGTTCCAGGTTGACCTTGCGCAGGGCCAGCACCAGCGCGATGTAGCCGCCGGTGATGGAGGCACAGCGGGTGCCACCGTCAGCCTGGAGCACGTCGCAGTCGACCACCACGGTCTTTTCGCCCATGGCGGCGGTGTTCACCACGCCCCGCAACGAACGACCCACCAGCCGCTGGATCTCGTAGGTGCGGCCCCCCAGCTTGCCGCGCACCGATTCGCGCTGCATCCGCTCGGAGGTGGCGCCGGGGAGCATGGCGTACTCAGCGGTGACCCAGCCGGTGCCCTTGCCGCGCAGGTGCGGCGGCACGCGGTCCTCGACTGTCGCGGAGCAGAGCACGTGCGTGTCACCCTGCTTGTAGATGAGTGACGCCGCGGTCCATTTCTGCACATCCATCTCGATCGACACCGGACGCATCTGTCCCGGTGTACGTCCATCGACGCGGTAGCGTCGGCCTCCAGCGATGCTCACAGACCCTCCTTCTCGATCGTCTCTTCTCGTTTGGCCAGCTGCCACAGGTCATCGAGCGCGTCGAGTCCGAGTACCTTCAGCTGCAATCCCCCCTCACCTGCCAGTCGCTCCACGCGCGCGAACCGCGAGGCGAACTTCTGACTGGCAGACCGTAGCGCGGCTTCGGGATCGATGCCCAGCTTGCGGCCCATGTT
>JBBSAV010000126.1:0-7448 GCA_038251965.1 Candidatus Limnocylindrales bacterium | reverse complement strand
TCGGGCGATCGGTATTGCCGCGACATCCTGGACACGGTCATCGTCAACCGCCGATCGGCGACCCGGGTCGAAGTGGCCAGCGGACCGACCGTCATGTACCACGCGACCACTGTTGCGGGCTCGGTCGATCGAGGACGCGCGACACCCGATCTGTTCCACGGGCCATCTCGCCATGCCGGACGCTGAACCGGCCCCATAGGTCTGCTCCTCCCGCGCCACGCCGACGCGTGCGGGACCCGAAGCGTCCTCGGCCCGTGGCGGCGGTCACGGCTTGACACACCATGCGCCGATCGTGGCATCCCCAGCCCGAAGATCCGGCGGGTTCATCCTTCAGGCGTCAGCCCGTGGGCATGCTCAATCTGAGCTGACTCCACAGCGAGGGCTCGAGTTCGACCGCGTCTCGCCAGGGACGCAGGTAGTCACGTGAGGGATCGCTCACGAGTCCGAGCGAGAGTACGTGTGCCGTCAGTCTGAGACCGAAGCAGAAGCCTGCGTGGTGCTCCTCATCGAGGCCCTCGGGCGGGTCGATCCGTGAGGCGTCCACGGCCGCCACGTAGCCGCTGACCTTGAGCACGTCCGGGTAGTCGGGCGGAGCGGGCAGCCACGCCCCGGGACCGATGTGCTCCGAAGGATGACCTCGCCCATCGCGTCCCATGTGACGACGCCACGATCGAGCGAGCCGTTCGGCGGCGCCGACCGGCAGGGCCCTCGCCACCCCGAAGAAGGACAGGACATCCTGTTGGCGGGGCCCGTAGCGCGGCTGACCGACCGATCCCTCCCATGGGCCCACGCAACGCGCCGCCAGAGACTCGACCACCGGTCCGCCTCGGGCGACCACCCATTCGAGCTCATCGCGCAAGAAGCCCTCCAACAGGATCCATTGCGCGTAGGCGTTGGCCACCAGGAAGCCGGTGGGGAGCACCCGACCGAGCCGCGGGACGTACGGCGACGCCTCATCGAGACCTCGCCTCCATGCCCGCTCGACCGCGGTCCGAAGGGCGCGTGAGCGTACCCACAGTCGGGGTCCGAGGTAGTCACGGTAGTGTCCCAGGTCGGCCGGTCGAGCCTCCCCGAGGCTGTAGTTGACGCGCGCTCGTTCATCGGGTGAGAGAGTCTCGATGGTTCGAAGGAACGCGCGCAGCTCGTCGTCGTGGGGGCCGAAGGCCGACGGATCAGGATCGAGGTCGACGGGATCGTGCCTGGCACCATAGCTACGAGGCCGGCCGCTGGTGCCCCATGACCGCGGTCCGCTCGTCGCAGTGCGAGGCTGAGACCCCGGCGCATTCGTCCGGACCCAGGTGAGCCGAGCTCGCAGGTCTGGGTCCAGCAGCCAGTCGCGGGCGACGTTGAGGCGCTTCGCCATCGCGAGGCCCGCCGCACCCGCGACGTCGGGATGCGCCGCACGGATGCGGGCCCGATACGCGAGCTGGATGACGATCTCGTCGGCATCGATGCCGACGCCGCGAGCCTCATATGGATCGAACCCAGGGGTGTCGGTCATCGCTCGCGCAGGGTAACCGCTATGGCGGATCCGGCCGAGACGACGCGCCTGAGTGGGCTCTTCGTGGTGCTGGCTGAGCACCGCGCCGGGTCCAAGGCCGTCAAAGGCGAGGATCCCATCGATGCTCCCCACGTCGGCCCGACACGACGTGGTGATGGTGACTAGGTAGATGGGTATCCGCATGTGTGGATTGGACGATCGCACGGCCTGCGGACTGACCCGCGACAGCTAGCCGAGAGCGCGGGCTCGCGCGCTTGTCCCCGGCACGACCGTCGCCTCCAAGCGGGTCGCCAGCTGTGGCCGCCCGTAGGCCGCACAAAGCTAGGAATCGGCGACTCCGGCCCCGAGAATCAGCCTTTTCATCTTCTCCTCTGCTGCCCGATTACCCAGGACGGCCGCGGTTACCTGCTCTGAGACTTTGTGGCGGCGCTCAACGAGGGACCTTGGGACACGGAGTCCGAGCAAGGCACTCCTGTGGATCCGGGGGTGATGCCCACCCTCGACAGAGACGGCAAGCAACTGTTGAGCGGGTTCCGGAGCGCCTGGGGTCGTAGCGTTCCGGAGCCAAGACGAAGCCGTCGTCGAGCTGATAGGTGGATCGTGTCGTTTCCTGAGCTATCAGTCCGTCCCCCACCTGAGACCCGTGCGGTCGACATGGTCGTGGAACATCGCAACACATTCGATGTGATGGCGACCAGCCCATGGCAAGGCGAACAGCGACGGCGAGGCGTTGGGCACGGTCGTCGAAGGATGACAAATGAACGTGGCGACTGGCCAGCAACCCTTAGACGAGGCGGTGTTCAGGAGACGTCGCCGTTGACCAGCAGAGCACATCGGACCACAGCGGCCATCGTCCGTTACCGTGCGAGATCACTCCCTCGATGGCAGTTCCCAGCAACACGTTGGATGAGCGCGACGGAAGTCATCCCGGCATGATGGCCTGATGAACGCGGTACCGGACGGCTCGACTTTGAGCGAACCGGTCGACGTCGTGTCGCAGGTGGAGCGCCTGGCCGAGAGCGCGGAGCAACGCTGGCAGCTGCTCGCCGAGGCCCAGCGGGAGATCGGCCTCGATCCTGAAGCTCCTGTCTCGCCCGCGGCGGGTCGCGGGCCACGCGAACGAGCCCTGGAGCTTCGCGACCACACGCGTTCCTTCCTGCTGCCCCGGGTCCGTGACCTCGATGCGCCGCTCCTCATCGCCATCGTGGGCCCCACGGGTTCCGGCAAATCCACCCTCATGAACACACTGGCCGGCGCAGCGGTCAGCACGTCGGGCGTGCTGCGGCCCACGACGCGAGTTGATGTCGCGGTTGGCAACGCCGCCGACCTGGAACGCGCCATCGATGCCGGAGCCTTGGCGGGCCTCTCGGCGGACCTTCTGGAGCGACGTGTCGCGGATATCCTGCCGGGCCTGGTCATCGTCGATACACCCGACGTCGATTCGGTCGAGCACGCCGGGCGCGCCCTGGCCAACCAACTCCTCGAGGCCGCCGACGTGGGTCTCTTCGTCACGACCGCGACGCGCTACGCCGACCGCGTCCCGTGGGACGTGCTGGAGCGCGCCGAACAGCGCCGACTCGACCTCATGGTCATCGTCAACCGAATGCCTGCGCGAGAGGACGCCAAGGTGGTTCTCAAGGGCATCGAGACGCTGCTTGCGGGGACTGAGCTCCGCGTGCGCGAGATCATCGGTGTTCCAGACGGCGCCCTCGCGGAGGACGGTGCCTCGCTGGTGCCGTCGGCCGTCGCACCACTCAAGCGCTGGCTGGCGACGCTATCGGCGGACGCAGCCGAGCGGCGTACCCTCGCCTCGGACGCCCTGGCCGGTGCTCTTCGAGGCGTCGGGCCCTTGGCTCACGCCGTGGCCGACGACCTGGACGGGGAGGTTCGGGCGGGGAAGACGCTCCTGGAGTTTGCCCAGGACGCCTACGCCGATGAGAACGCCGTGATGGTCGAGCGGCTGTTCTCCGGCTCGCTCTTGCGCGAGGAGGTCCTCCGCAACTGGCATAGCTTCGTGGGGGCAGACCAGATTACACGTCTCTTCTCCAAGGGCGTCGGCCAGGCACGCGGTACAGGGACGGAGCTCCTGCGGCGCATTCCTCGGGCACCGGCCTTCGCCGTCCTACAGGATGCGATGGACGACAGCACCACGCTCGTCGGCCGGGCACGCGGCAAATTGCCGTCGCTCCGACGGCGGTCTCCTCGGGCACCGGCGGCGGCCGTCCAGCGGGGTGCGACTGATGACATCACCGCGCTCGTCACGAATCACGGTGCAGAAGCCGCGCGGCGGACGTCCCAGCACTGGTCGACCGATCCCGCCGGGGCACTGCTCTTAGCCGCCCATCCGGAGCTCTGGTCGTGCACGTTTGGGCTGGAAGCGGGGGCGCGCGGTGCGATCGACGTCTGGATGGCGTCGATCGCTCAGGACGTGGCTGCGCGCGGAGCTGGGCGACGTGGCGCTGCTCGTATCGCGGCGCTGGGCGTCAATGCGGTGGCGGTGACGGTCATGGTCATGACCTTCAGCTTCACAGGTGGGCTCTCCGGTGCCGAGGTCGGCATCGCCGCGGCCACCGCCTTGCTCAATCAGAAGCTGCTCAACGCACTCTTCGGTGAGGCAGCGGTGCATGAGATGATCGCTCGTGCACGCCGGCGGCTGAGCGATGCCCTGGAGGCCCTCTTTGACGCAGAGCAACGAAGGTTCGAGGAGCGTCTCGGGGACATCGCCACGCGCGAGCGGCTGGCGGACGAGCTCCGCTCGCTCGCAGCGTGAGCACATGACTCTCGAGACGGTCCAGGAAGCGCTGAGGTGCGCCATCGAAGCCGCCGAGAAACTGGGCCTTGACGTCGCTGAGGCGCAGGGAGTCGCCCGGACCATCGAGGAGCGCCAGGGCTACCCGAGCGACCTCTACGTACTCGGTCTCGTCGGCGGGACTGGCGTGGGCAAGTCCACCCTCCTGAACTCCATCGCGGGCGCTGACGTCAGCGCAGCTGGAGCCCGTCGCCCGACCACGAGGTCGCCGGTGGCCCTGCTGCCCTCCGGCTACCAGGACCAAGCTACCGCCTTGCTTGACTGGCTGGGCGGCGCGGAGGTCAGGACATGGGCTGGCGAGGGGGCTGCAGTTGCCATCGTCGATCTTCCGGATCTCGACTCCATCGAGCCGGCCCACGCTGCACGAGTCGATGCCGTCCTGCCGAAGATCGACGCGGTGCTATGGGTGACCGACCCGGAGAAATACGACGACGCCATCCTGCACGATCACTACCTCCGACGCTGGATGCCGCGTCTCGCTCGTCAGGCCGTCGTCGTCAACAAGGCCGACAGATTGGCTCCCGAGGACATGATGCGCGTCTGCGACGATCTTCGGCGCCGGCTTCGAGAGGAAGCTCTGCCAGAGGTCCCGGTACTTAGCCTGTCAGCCGTCGCGGATATCGAACCGCTGCGTCGCTGGTTAACCGAAGGGGCATCGGTCAAGGCGCTCGTCTTCAAGCGGCTTCGACGGAGTGCCGTCGATGTGGCGCTTGAGCTCGCCATAACTGCCGACGTCCGCGGTAAGGTCGCGCCCGAGCCGCTCGTCAGGACGGCGGCACAGGCAGACGCGGCGGCCGTCGCTCGCGACGCCATCCTCGACATCATCGGCCCCCTGGGCCTGCGCGCACAGTCAGCAGCGGTGATGCGGACCGAGGCGGGCGGCGGACCGGTCCATCGGGCACGCGTATTGCTGGAGGGCGGCTTGGGCGTCACCGCGAAGCGCGCCGACCCGGAGGGCTACCTGCTGCGCTGGCGGGAACGCGGCTCGCTCGACCGTGTCGTGGCACCCATCCGACACATCCTGCTGGAGGCCGCCGATGCTCTTCCCGCGCGTCTGCGTCCGAGCGTGCTCGCGACCGCGGACCCCGCGGTCATAGGCGAGCAACTGGCGCACGGCATCGATGGCGCCGTGAGCGGTCCGGCTGTGGCGGGCGACCGGCCTCCAAGCGGGCCCTGGCCGGCGATCAGGCCCCTGCAGTTCCTTGCCGTCGGCTCCTTGCTGGTCGGGATCGTCTGGCTGGTGGCGCTTCTGGCCATTGGCGGGTCCGTGTCCACTGGCACCATCAACTTCCCTGTTCTCGGGCCGATGCCCACCCCGGTCGTGCTCATCGTGGGTGGCTTGCTGGGCTGGTTCCTTCTGAATCGTTTGCTGCGCAGGCAGGCCGACCAGCTGGGGAGGCAGTGGGCCGACTCGATCCTTGAGGACGTCTCCCGGCGGGTCTCGGCGGTCGTGACCGACGTTCTCGCTGCCCAGCTGGCATCGGTGGACGAGGCGCAACACGCCCTATGGGCCGCAGTACGAGACATCGAACAGTCGTCGGCCGACGCTCGTGACGCCGACCTGGCGCGGCCGAGGCCGGAGCATTGATCTTACAGCGGACCGTCGATGCGGCTACTCGGCTAGTAACGCGTCCCGCTGAGAGGCGATCAGCGCACTCGTGATGGTGCCGGTGTCTGCCCTCACGGTCGTCATGGCCGTCGTCCTCGGCCTTGGTGCGGGCACCATGGTCATCCAGTCGGTCGGCGCCTTCGGCTCCCTCGAGGCCCTCATCGCACCATCTCGCCGTCGTGTGGGTGCGCGCCCCGCCTAGGTCTACGCTGCCACTCCCGCCTTTGCGCCGCGACGATCTGCGCCATGGCTCTGCCCCGTAAGAGGTGGGCGCTGAGCTACGTCTCGTCCCTTCGTGCTCGGATAATGAAGACCGCCCCGGCGACGATCAGGGGTAGCCCGATCACGACTCCGACGACCAGATCGTCTTGAGCTACGGCCAACACTATGATCAGAATCACACCGAAGACGACGAGAGCCGGTCCGAGAGCCCGTTCGCGTTGCACCACGCCGCGGTATCACGGGTGATTCCGATACCAGAAGCTCCATCGACTGCTATGAAGGAAGGGCCCTGGCCAGGGAGGTCGGGGCCCCACTGGGGAGAAAGTGGGTTCTCACAGGAACCAGCACCAGGAGGCCCGGGAGTCATGTCATACGCCGGCTTGGATCTGTCGAGGAGGAAGCTCGATGTCCATGTGCTCGATGAGGGAGGTGTGACCGTCGGAACACTTGCCGTCCATCCCGATGCCGATGCCCTGCGCACGCTGGCCGGTGGCCATCGCCGATGCCGCCACGTCCAGCTGCCGATCGGCGCATCCGCGAGCCATCCGGCCACGACCCGCGCCCAAGTTGCGTGCGCGGTCGCGGTGGAGCCGGACGATGCCCCTGAGACCGCCCAGTCCCTGCCGGCGACCGCCCGCGTCACGGGCTCACTCCCGAACAGTGACCCACAGGATCTTGTACCTCTGGACCGTCACGGGTGACGATGCCCTGCGGCGATGGTCGTTCTCTCTCACCGGATCCCCGATGTCTTGGTCGAGATGCAGCTCCTGCCCGTCACGTCGGTCCCGGGCGCGACTCCGCCGACGTTCGGACCCAAGCTCCTGGTGGTGGATGTCCAGCGATCGGATCGCTCGCCGATGGGGTGCGGCCCGGCCTCGTCTCAAGGCAGACCAAGGACGACCCTGACCTGGTGGGCCGCGCCATCGTCCACCAGCGGGACCTGCGCTCCGCCCCCCTCAAGGACGCGTCCGTCGAGCTCCACTGACAGGACTCCTCGGCTGACCCGTTGCGGGTTCTCAACCGCGACGTGGTACTGAGCGGTCCGGTAGCGGAAGTCGATCTGATAGCCCGGCCAGGCACGCGGGATGCACGGGTCCAGCACGAGCGACGAGCCGCGCAGCCGGAACCCCAGGATCCACTCCGCGCCGGCCTGGTACATCCAGCCCGCAGAACCCGTATACCAGGTCCAGCCGCCCCGGCCGACGTGCGGCGCTTCCGCGTACACATCGGCCGCCATCACATAGGGCTCCACCTTGTAGCGATACACCCCGGCCCGGGTGCTGGCGTGGTTGATCGGATCCAGCAGC
>JBBSAV010000125.1:0-7526 GCA_038251965.1 Candidatus Limnocylindrales bacterium | reverse complement strand
GGGTTCAAGAAGATATACCAGCTCAGCCTCAAGAAGGCGCGAGCGGTCGCTGTTGGCGATGTCAACGGCGACGGGCGCAACGACCTCTACGTGGTACGTGCGCATCGCGGCGACAATAGCGATGACATCCTGCTGGTCAACAGCGGCAAAGGCCGCGCCTTCACGTCGGTCAAGATCCCGCAAGCCGGCCTCGAGAACGGCAATGGCGACGACGTCGTGGCCATCGACCACGACAGGAATGGCCTGACTGACTTCCTGGTCCTCAACGGCGATGGCGACGATCCAGGACCTATCCAGCTGCTGGCCTCGTTCCGCAAGGGCGAGTGAATCGCGCGTAGCGCTCGGCCCGATAGGTACGTCTGGTGACTGGACGCACCGTACCAAGGAGCCGCTACTGCGGATATGTCCGGTGCGGTCTAATGTCGGGTGTCGATGTCCTGCTTTCGCGGCTGTCGGCGCGTGCTCATCACGGCGCTGACCCTCTCCCTGCTGCTTTCCGACGGCCTCGCCGTCATGCCCGGTCATGCGGATATGCCCGGCCATGCCGTCGTGGCCGCCAACGATGCGACCGCGGTCGACGAGGCGGCTGGCGCAGCAGCCTCCGGCGACGTGCTGGTCTGCG
This sequence comes from Candidatus Limnocylindrales bacterium, assembly GCA_038251965.1. Lineage (GTDB taxonomy): Bacteria > Chloroflexota > Limnocylindria > Limnocylindrales > CSP1-4 > JAFMJV01. Next base: position 6,904 of record JBBSAV010000125.1, on the reverse strand, counting down.
CATCCGGGTTCGACCAGGTGGACAGCAAGCTGGGCATGTCGCTCCATGGCGTCGCGCTGCTTGACCAGGGTGCCCTCGCGGTCGGCTATGCGCGTCGCGGGGACGATGATGACTTCGGCCGCCGCACGCCGGCCTCGCTCATCAACAGCAACGGGCAATGGACTCGCATCCGAACCAACAGCCCCGGCCGCGAAGACGGCTTGATGGCCGTCGACAGTCGCAGCGGCGCCGGCACGTGGGCCGTGGGCTGGACCACCATCAACGGACGGGTGATGCCGCTCGCGCTGCGCTGGACCGGCAGCGACTGGAAGACCGACCGTCCGACACCCCGTGGCACCCTTCCCTCCGTCTTCACCGATGTCACCGTCTTGGGCGACGGCAGTCCGCTCGCGGTGGGCTACCGCATGACCGCCAGCGGCAAGCGTCAGCCGATCGCCCTCCGCAAGGATGGCAAGCGCTGGAGCAATCTCCCGGTCCGCATCGGACGGCGCGAATCCATCAGCTTCACAGGCGTCACGCCGGACCGACGTGGTGGACTCTGGGTCGTCGGCCACGGTGGCCCCGGAGCTGAGATCCATCCGATCATCTATCGGCGTGAGAACAGGAAGTGGCAGCGGGTCTCGGTGCCACGACTCGCCGGCGAGGCTGCGCTCACCGATATCGAGGTCGTTTCCGACCGCGGTGATGCCTGGGCGGTGGGCTACCGCGATCACGGCGGCCGCTCAGAACCCTTGGTGCTGCGCTGGAACGGTCAGAGATGGCGCAACGTCAAGGCCCCCGTCTTCGACTCGAAGGACGTCCTGCTCACGGCGGTGACGGCCGACCCGGGTGGTGGCGTCTGGGTCGTCGGCGCAGCTTGGGATGACGAGCGCAAGAGCTACGAGGCGGTGGCGGCCTGGTGGGACGGGCAGGCATGGAACCAGTTCGCCGGTCGCGCCGGGGGGACTGAGCTGCACGATGTCGTCGGCGCCCTTGACGACGAGGGCTGGGCCGTGGGTCGCTCGGGCCAGTCGGCGCGCGCCACCCGAGTGTGCACGCCCGCGCAGGCCGGCATCTTCGGCGGTGCACTGCCCGGTGATGAGCGAGAGCCACTGCCGACCCCCGGCCTGACCGCCAGCGTCGTCGATGCGGACGGGGCTGTCCCGGCCATCGCGGAGGCCCCGGTGATCGCGGAGGCCCCGGTTGTCCCGGCCATCGCGGAAGCCCCAGTAGGCCCGGCCATCGCGGCTGGAGCGGGCATGCCCGGCGAGGCCGGCAACGGCACCGGAGGAACCGGGTCCGGCCTACAGTCGGCTCGCAACGCCACCCCCGAGTTCATCCGCAAGGCGACCCGCAAGGCATCTCGCAAGCCCAGCGCCAAACAGCGGGCGCGCAACAGGCGTGCCGCCCGGGTCAAGGTGGGCTCGCTGCCGGTAGCGAGCGCCGACAAGTCGGTCGTGGCGCGAGACGTAGCGCTCAGCAGCGGTGTCTTCGAGGAAACCGGCACCTACGGGGCGGTGATCGCGGACTTCGACGCTGACGGGGTCGACGACATCTTCCTGGGCCGACACGGACGCCGCGGGCTACTGTTGCTCAACCGAGACGGCAGGTTCGTCGAGCACGAAGCGCTCCGGATGACCTCCATCGACCGTCACGGGTGCACCGCGGCCGATGTCGACGGCAGCGGCCTGCCGGATCTGTACTGTGCCGTCGGCGGCAAGCGCGGATCGGGCTTCAAGTCCAATGAGCTATGGCTCGATCCGGCTGGGCCGGATCCTGTCGAGGTGGCCGCCGATCGTGGCCTCTCCGACCCCACCGGGCGTGGTCGCCTGGCCACCTTCCTGGCGGCGAAGCGCCAGGACGACATCAACCTGGTGCTGGCCAACTCGCCTACGCGCGTCGATGGCCTGCCCTCGGTCGGGCGCACCTTCACCACCAGCGGCGACGGCCGCTTTAGGACCCGGGGCCAGCCCGGGTTCGCCTCCCAGTTGGGCGCGCTGGCGATGCAGGCCGCCGACTTCGACAATGACGGACGCGAAGACCTGCTGCTGCTTGCCGGCGGACCCCAGGCGCCCGAGCAGGGTGGCACTCGGCTGTACCGCAACACGCGCCGCGGCCTCGTGGACGTGACGAGCAAGCTCGGTGTCCAGTCGATCGAGTCGGTCGACGCCGAGCTGGTCGACGTCAACAAGGACGGCAAGCTGGACCTGGTGCAGTTGTCCCCCACCATGTTGCGCGTCAGCGTCATGAAGAAGGGCAAGTTCCGCAAGGTCTACCAGCGCCGGCTGAGCTACGGCACCGCCATCGCCAGCGGCGACGCCAACGGGGACGGCAAGGGTGACCTCTACATCGTTCGCAGCAACGGGGCGCGCAACCAGGCCGACGTGATGCTGCTCAACGGCAACGGCGGTGGACGCTGGTCATCGGTGCTGATCCCGCAGGCCCTGGGCGGCGATGGCGATGATGCCTATGCCATCGACCATGACGGCAACGGCCTCGACGACTTCCTCGTGCTCAACGGCCACAACCGCCGTGGCCCGGTACAGCTGGTCGCCTTCTACCCTCGCTGACGACCCTTACTGACGCTCCCCTGCCCGACGCGAGTGGCGCCACCAGGCCGTCACGACGCCGGCGCTGATGAGCACGACACCGAGCAGCATCGCGGTGGGGATGCCGAACAGGGTCCAGTTCCAGCCTTCCCGGAAGGACTCGAGCACCAGGCGCACGCTGCCGTACCAGACCATCCAGAACGAGGCCAGGTCCCCGTCGCGCAGTCGGTCCGTGAAGCGGCGCGCAAGCAGCAACGCGATGAGGCCGCCAGTGATGGTGAGGATCGACTCGTAGAAGAACAACGGGTGGAAACCGGTCGTCTCGAACGGGTAAGCCGAACAGGCGTACTGCGCGATGCGATGGGAGCACTCGATGGTGATGCCCCACGGCGCGTCGGTCGGGGGTCCGTACAGCTCCTGGTTGAAGAAGTTGCCCCAACGCGCGATGCCCTGCGCCAGCAGCGTGCCGGGCACGACCACGTCCAATGCGCGCCCCAGCGGGATGTCCTTGCCGCGCAGGAAGACCCAGATCCCCACGGTGGCGCCGATGATGCCGCCATACAGGCCCAAGCCTGCGTAGGGCGGCAGGATGACCCGCAGCGGGTCAGCGGCATAGGTCGACCACTCGCCCAGGACGTGGTAGAGCCGAGCCCCCACCAGCGCGAAGATGCCGACCACGATGATGGCGTTGGTCACGAGCGCGGGGTCGTAGCCCTTGCGTCGTGCCTCCGACTGGCTGACGAGGAGCATCACCGCCAGCGCGACCACATAGCCGATGCCGTAGAAGCCGAGCGTAAGCGGCCCCAGTGCGATTCCGGACGGGGGCGTGATGTCGATCAGGGCAAGAGGCACCGCGCGAGGATAGCCGTGATCACCGCGAGGCGATATGCTCGGCATCGATGATCGAAGCGTGGGGCGTCTGGCTGCTGCTCGTGGGGCTCGCCGTCGGTGGTGCCACCGTGACGGTGCTGCTGGTGCGCTTGCCGCGTCAGGACGATGACATCGACCCACGCGAACGGCAGGCGGAGGCGGTCTGGATCGCCGGCATCATCGAGCGCGACGGTGGCATCGCGCCGACGCTGCTCGTGGAGGAGATCCTGGACCTCCACGGGGCCTATCTCCGTGTGCAGCGACCGCCCGTGCCGCCGCCGGGCCGCGCTTCCGCCCCACCGCCACCGCCTCTTGGCTACGCGCCACCGCCGCCGGGGTACGCGACCCCCGCCACCGCCGGTCAGGCGGCCGTGACGCCGATGAGGCTGCCTACGACGTAGGTGACGAGCGCCGCCGCACCGCCGATGCTCACCTGCCGGATGCCGCTGAAGACCAGGCTGCGGCCGGTGAGCAGGCTCACCAGGGCGCCCACGATGAACAATGCGCCGAGGGCCAGGCCAACCGAGATGGCGATCGCCGTCAGGCCGGAGGTGAGGAGGAACGGCGCCAGCGGGACGACCGCGCCCAAACCGAACGCGAAGAACGAGTAGATGGCCGCACCCCAGGGTGACCCCAGCTCATCGGGATCGAGGCCCAGCTCCTCACGGATCTTGGTGTCAAGGGCGTGCTCGGGATCCTGCATCAAGCGCGATGCCACCATGTCCGCCTCCTCCTCGGACAAGCCCTTGGCGCGATACAGCGCAGCCAGCTCCCCGCGCTCCTTCTCGGGCATGAAGCGCAGCTCCTCGCGCTCCAGATCGATCTGGCGCTCGAACAGCTCACGCTGGCTGCGCATGCTCACGTACTCGCCGGCAGCCATGCTGAAGGCCCCTGCAAGGAGGCCCGCGACACCGGCCAGCACGATGATGTTGTTCTGCGCGGCCGCGCCGGCAAAGCCCATCACCAGCGCGAGGTTGCTCACCAGGCCGTCGTTGATACCGAAGACGGCCGCCCGCAGGGCGCCGCTCTGGCCCGCGGCCCGGTGCCATGACTCGTCGCGGATGGCGACCTCGGCCGCTGCCGCAGCCTCCGGCGTAGATGGCTCCACTCCGGGCATGCCCATGTCCAGGCGCTTCCAGATGGCGGCGTGCTCCCGCTCGTCGTCCGCGATGGCCTGCATCTCCGGGCCTTCGAGGTTCTCGTAGATCGACAGCTCGTCACCCTCGAGCGCCTTGACCATGCCCGAGACCGACTTGGTGCCGAAGAGCCGGGCGATCGCCACCACCGCGCGGACACGCCAGCGCGGTCGCTCCATCGGCGGTACTTCTTCGCCACAGGCATCGACGCGGGTGGCCCACACGAAGGCGTGCCGACGTTCGTTGCTGGCGATGGCCGCGAAGGCATCGGCGCGGATGGGGTCCTTCTCCATCTCAGCGAGTCGGTCGTACAGCTGGACGGCGTCACGCTCCAGCTTGAGATTGGCGAGGCAGTGCTCCAGATCGGAACGGTCGCGGGATGTGGCGGCTGCTGGTTCGGTCACACCCCAATCGTATCGACCCGCGGCGCCTCTCGTAGGACGCCGGCGCCCCGCCCGACCCGGCGACCCGCCCGACCCGTCGCCACGCCAGACCCGTCGCCACGCCCCTAGACTTGGTGACATGTTGGTCCCACCCCTACGCTATCTCTCAGCGGCCGACGTGCTGGCCGCCATGCCCGGCATCGCCGAGCGCCTGGCGCTGGCCGAGCGGACCATGACGGCCCTCGTGGCCGATGCCCAGCTGCCGCCCAAGATCGGTGTCGATCCGACCCCGGCCGATTCGTTCTCGCACGCCATGCCCGCCTGGGCGCGCGGAGCGGCACCCGACGGTTCCGACGACCTGCTGGGAATCAAGTGGGTGGTGGGCTTCCCGGAGAACGCCACGCGTGGGCTGCCGGTGATCTCAGCCACCACCATCCTGAGCGACCCGGCCAGCGGCCTCCCTTTGGCCATCCTCGACGCCGGTGGCATCACCGCGGTCCGCACCGCCGCGGTGAGTGGCGCGGCCATCTCACGCTGGGGACCGCCATCGTCGGGTGCGATCGCGATCATCGGGGCGGGCGTGCAGGCGCGGAGCCACCTGCCCATCGTGGCGCACCTGCACCCCGGTGCCGATGTGACGCTCTGCGACCGCGACCTGGCGCGTGCCGAGACGCTGGCCGACGACGGGCGAGCCGGCCTCTTCGGGCAGCTCGGGAATGTCCACACCACAGCAGACCCGATCGCGGCCGTCACCGGCGCTGGGCTGGTACTGACGTTGGTGTCGTTCGGGCCACACCGCCAAACGATCCCCGACGAGGCGTTCCGGGAGGATGCCAGCGTCATCGCCGTGGATTACGACATGTGCGTGCCGGCCTCGTTCGCGTCGGGAGCGGAGCTCTTCCTCACCGACGACCGCGAGCAGTTCCTGGCCAACCGCGATGAGACGCAGTTAACGGGCTACCCCGAGCCGAGCGCCATGATCGGCGAGGCCATCACCGCCGGCACGCCACGACCGCAAGGACGCGTGCTGGTGTCACACCTGGGCGTCGGGCTGGCCGATGTCGTCTTCGCGGACGCCATCCTGCGTCGCGCCATCGAGCGCGACCTGGGCACCATCCTCGAGCGCTGACCGACCCGCAAACCGCGCCGTGCGCGAGGCGCCGTGCACGCCTATTCGTTGACGGGGATCTCTCCGTCGGGCAGCTCAAGGATGATGTCGTCACCCTGCACATGCACCGGATAGGTCACCAACGGCAGGTCCGCCGGCGGGTCGAGCGCATCGCCACTCCCAAGGTCGAAGCGCGAGAGGTGCAGGGCACAGGTGACCGAATCGGCGGTCAGAAAGCCCTTGTCCAGCTCAAAGTACTCGTGTGAGCACGTGCCCTGCATGGCATAGAGGCCATCGCGGTTGACCAGGAGGATCAGGGTGCCGTCGACCTCGACCATCTGCATGGTGCCTTCTTCGAGGTCGGCGACCTTCGCCACCGGGACATGGCGGGTGGGACGTATCTCGGGTTCCATCGATGCAATGGTAGCGGCCGCAGCACATGCTGGCCTGTCACATCGTGGCCGCTCACATCGTGGCCGCTCACATCGTGGCCGCTCACATCGTGGCGCGTTTCTTGAAGAACGACCGGCGCTCCTCGCACCGGCCGTCCTGTTCCTCGTCAAGTGGGGTCGCTCCGGGAGGCGTGCGCGATATATGTAGGGCTATTCGGCCGGGATACACGTTGAGCGATATGCGTTGGGTAAATGGCAAGCGCCAGTCTCGCTGTCCCCCGACGGGGTCTGCCTCGGTGAGCAGACCGCGATCACGGCGGAGACCACGGCGCGCGACGGGCACAAGGCAGCGGTCCAGCGCGCCGACGAACGCTACCGCCGCGGCTGACGCAACGTCCACCGGCGGCCACCGGTGGGTGGCTGGGGCAGCACATCCCTCGGGGTCGGGCGACGGGGTCAGCCCAGGGAGCGGCGTTCGTTACCCCGC
>JBBSAV010000124.1:0-7800 GCA_038251965.1 Candidatus Limnocylindrales bacterium | reverse complement strand
GTCGGATGACCCGCCCGGTGGGTGAGACAGCGGCGCGATGGGTGCGGCGCGGTCGGATGACCCACCCCATGGGTGAGACAGCAGCGCGATGGGTGCGGCTCCGCCGGATGACCCGCCCGATGGGTGAGACAGCGGCGCGATGGGTGCGGCTCCGCCGGATGACCCGCCCGATGGGTGAGACAGCAGCGCGATGGGCAGCGGCGCTGTCAGATGACCCACCCCATGGGTGAGACACGAGCGCCCCAGGGCCGCCACTTCCTCCTCGGGCCGAGTGCCCCAGCATGGTCGCCCCCGCCTCGGGCGTGGGTCGACGGTCCACCGGGCGATCGATGGCTGAGGATGGGTGACGATGGTAAACCGTCGCTGCACCGTTCCGTCCAGGCTGATGGTCTTCCTCGTGTCCATGGATCCGGCGTGTCCGTGGATCCGAGTGTGACGGCGTCGCTGTCCCGCTAGCAGTGACGTCATCGCCGTCCCCGACGCCGGGACCATCTGCTCGTTGACCGCGGCGCCGGTGGCTCGTATGTTGCGCCCATGAAGCCGACCTCAGGAGCGTCCGCCGAACGACCCTCCGACCGCTGTGCCGAGTTGCGAGCCGTCGTCAATGGACGCTGTCGCGAGGCACACGAAGCCCGCGCGGCCCACGAGGCGGCTGTCGCACGCTTGCGCGAGCTGCGGCGTGACATGGTCGCCGCCGAACACCGCCGGACCGAGACTGTCGATGCCGCCGATCCCAAACTTCGCAGCGCGGAGAAAGCGGCCGCGCGCGATCGCCACCAGATGGCACGGCGCAGCGCCAGCGATGACGACACGCTCCGGGAGGCGACCGCTGCCTGGGCGCGCTCGGTCGACCACATCAACCGCGCCGGTAGACTGGCGCAACGGGCTGCCAGCGCGGCCAAGGCGACCCTGACGGCGCTTGAGCGCGCCGCGGTAGCGGCCGAGGGCGCCGAGCGACAGGCCCGCATCGGAGCGGAGGGAGCGGAGGCCGCCTGCCTTGACGCCCGGGTCCGCCTCGCGGCGTGTGAGGAGGCGGGGTCGGTCGACGTGGCAACCGATGCCGCGGCAGCCATCGGCGATGCCGAGCAAGGCCCGCCACTCGTCATCGAGTCGATGGTCAGCGGGGATCGCCGCGCCCTCGAACTGGCTGCGTCCGAGGTTGCCGCCCACACCGGCAGCACCCCGGCGGAAGCACAGCTGCAGCTCCAGGAGCTCGTGGGGGCCATCGGCTCGGCAGCCGCGGAAGCAGGCTTCCTGACCTTCGACCCCGCTCATCCGTTCTGGGCTTACCTCGACTTCGAGGAAGCACGTGACGTCATCGCCGCGCTGGCGCGCCTCGGCTTCCAGTTCGAGCCGTCGGACGGCTGGCACGCGGGACGCGCCCCGGCGCCCAGCGACCTATCGATGGCGCTGGGATATGCCGGACTCGACACACGCAGCGTGCGTGACTTGCCAAGTGCGGAGGACCTGCGTCTGCTGCCGCGCTCGATCGGCGTCGATGCTCGGGCCTTCCTGGCCGCACAGGCGCCGGGTCTGACCGTGGACCAGCTGGTGGGCGCCCTGGGGCGGCGAGCAGAACCGCTGGAGCTGCTGTGGAACGAATGGGGTCAGGTGCGCCCGGTGCTGCTGGCCGACCGCCACGACCTGGGCAGCGTGCCCGGCTGATCGAGCAGGGCGAACAGCGACGACTTCAGCGCAGATCGATGACGCGGAACGCCTCAGTGGACTGGATGTCGGTCGGCCTTGGCTCGTCGGTCGGTGTGGGCTCAAGGAGGACCTGGCCTTGGTGGATGCGCACGGCACGCGTCTTCACGTGCAGCATGGCTGAGACGTCGACGACCGCGGTGGGACGGTCGCTGCCGAAAAGGTAGAGCCGCTCGGTCCGATGTGGCTGCAGACCCTCCGACGTGACGAGGTGGGGAAAGGCCATCGGGTTGCGGGCCGCCGGCGAGACCGCGTCGATGGCGGCGAAACCGGCCTCGCGATGGTCGACATGGTTGACGGGGCCGTCCGCGTGGATGAGGCCGTCCTCGTGGATGAGCACCCGTGGGTCGGGCGCAGCGACCACGTCAGGTCGGAATGCGCGGATGAGTCGCACCAGCTGCTCACGCAGCGCCAGATCATTGGCCAGCGCACCCTCAGGCCGGTGCAGGAACGTCACCGCCTCGAAGCCGACGATCTCGGCAGCTTCGCGTTGCTCCACCTCACGGCGAGCGGCCAGCGCCAACGGGTCGGTCGTGGCAGCGTCAGCGCCGGCATCCCCGCTGGTGCAGCACACCAAGTGCGCGACGGCGCCATCGGCCACCCAGAGCGCGACGCTGCCAAAGATGGCCGGCTCGGCATCGCCGGGATGGGCCACGATGACCAGCAGCCGCCGAGGTCGCTCAGGACGTGGCAGGCCGGGGTGGCTCATCCGTCTCCGGCACGCCCGGCATGGTCAAGAAAATAAACACCAGCTAGGTACTTGATTCCTGTGGCGATGGCGCTATCCTTCTGAAGTGACGTCGCTCGTCTCCCCCCACGAGCGACGTCTTTTTGTGTCTCGGGCCCGCGCCGAGCCCCTCGGTCCATCAGTCCGTAGCCGTCACTGAACGGAACATCTCGAGCACCGCAGCCGCGTGGCCATCTACCTTCACCGCCGGCCAGACGTTGGCGATGCGACCATCCGGGTCGACCAGGAAGGTCGTGCGGGCGATGCCGAAGTACGTCTTGCCATCGTTCTTCTTCTCGACCCAGACGCCGAAACGCTCAGCGACGCTGTGGTCGACATCGGCCAGCAGCGGGAATGTCAGTTGGTGCTGCGCCTTGAACCTGGCCTTGGAGTCAGCGTCGAGGACGCTGATCGACCAGACCATGGCCCCGGTGGCCGCGAACTCGGCCGAGAGATCGCGGAACTCGCAGACCTCGCTGGTGCAGCCGGGCGTGAAGTCCTTGGGGTAGAAGAACAGCACCACCCATCGGCCGCGCAGAGCTGCGAGGTCGCGGATGGCGCCACTGTCGTCGGGGAGCGAGAATGCCGGGGCAGACTCGCCGACCGCGGGCAACGTGTTGGCGGCTTCGTGGGTCATGTCACGAAGGGTAGCGCCGACTGGCCCGCGATGACATGGGCGCCCCCGGGGAGCACCGCCAGCCTGATGGCTGCACCCACCGCGGGCAACTCACCGTCCCTGGCCTCCACGTGCAGGAGCGGTGCGTCAGGGACCTCGACCAGCAGCAGCACGTGGTCACCGCGAAAGCGTCGCGCCGACACACGGCCGGCGATGGGGCCTGCGGCATCGGCCACCAAGGACCCCGGGCGCAGGACGACGGTGACCGCGGACGCCGCGTCGATCGAATCAGCCGACCCAGCATCGGCGGCGGCGGTTTCGGCAGCGGCGGTTTCGGCGACCTCGGCCGCGGTCATCCCAGCGGCCGCGGCGGCCTCGGCAGGAAGGTCGCCCCAGGGCGTCTGCAGCGACCCGTGGTTGATCCACCCTGGCGCGATGTTGCGAAAACCCAGGAAGCGCGCCGTCCACTCGTCCGGTGGCGTGGTCCACAGCTCCTCGGGCGTCCCGTCGGCGACCAGCCGGCCCTCGTTGAGCAAGACCACGCGGTCGGCCACGCCGAGGGCCTCGTCCTGATCGTGTGTGACGTAGATGACGGTGAGCCCCAGCTGGCTGAAGATGGTGCGCAGCTCGTCGGGTAGACGCTCCCGCAGGGAGCGGTCCAGCGAGCCCATGGGCTCATCGAGCATCAGGAGGCGCGGGCTCGTCGCCAGCGCACGCGCGAGCGCTACCCGCTGCTGCTCCCCACCCGACAGCTGCGAGACCGACCGTCGTTCGGCACCCGGCAGGCCCACCAGCTCGAGCAGCTCCGTCACGCGGTGCCGACGAGCGGCAGTGCCCTGCCCTTGCATGCGCAGGCCGAAGGCCACGTTCTCGCCCACGTCCCGGTGTGGGAACAGGGCATAGTCCTGGAACATCAGCCCCACGTCGCGCTCATGTGGCGGCACCCCGACAAGGTCGCGGCCATCGAGATGCACCGAACCGGCGGTGGGCACCTCCAGTCCGGCGATGACCCGCAGCAGCGTGGACTTGCCGCTGCCGCTGGGCCCGAGCACGCACAGCAGCTGGCCGGCGGGCACCACCAGACTGATGTGGCGCAGCACATCGGCGTCATCGTAGGCGGCGCTCAGACCCTCGAGCTGGAGCATGTCCCTCCTTTAGAAGGGCTGCGGCCCGCTACCGCGCAGCCGCTCGATGAGCAGCACCGCGGTAGCAGTCAGCACCATCAGCACGACCGAGAGCGACATGGCCGCCGCGAAGTTGGACGCGCCCGGCTGGCCCAGCAGCCGGAAGATGGCCACCGGGATGGTGATGCTGTCCGGCCGTGCGATGAAGAGCGTGGCACCGAACTCACCCAGCGACACGGCGAAGGCGAAGCCGGCGCCGACGAGCGCACCTCGCGCCAGGATGGGTCCGTCGACCTCTCGCCAGGTTCGTGCCGGCGAGGCGCCCAGCACCGCGGCCGCCTCACGCAGGTGGTCGTCGATGGAGCGGATGACCGGTACCACCGCGCGCATCACGAAAGGCAGCGCGATGAGCGCGTGGGCGATGGGGATGAGCAGCACCGAGGTACGCAGGTCCAGCGGCGGCGTATCGAGCGACACGAGGAAGCCGAAGCCGACGATGACCGCGGATGTCCCCAGCGGCAGCATGATCAAGGCATCCAGCCCACGGACCAACCAGCCGCGACGATAGCCCACCACGGCCGCGGCCAGCACGCCGAGCGTTCCCGCGATGAGCGTAGTGGCAGCGGCGAAGGTGAGCGAATCAACCACCGCATGCCACGGTGCGGACGTGAGACGCATGCGTGGGTCCTCACCGAGCAGCGCCCCGTAGGCGTCCACGCCGTAGCCTGCCGGTCCTGCTAGCGAGCGCTCCACCAGGATGAGCAGTGGCGTCACCATGAACGCCAGCGTGGCGGCCAGGACGACCGCGACGATGGCGCGCTCACGACCGGGCCGCGGGCGACGCACGGTCTCGGACGCGGACCGCAGCCGTTGCTGGATGGAAAGGCGTTCCTGGGCACGCGCGCTCGCCAGCAGCAGCACCAGCACGCCGCTCATCTGCAGGATGGTCAGTGCCGCAGCCGTGGGCAGGTCCAGCAGGATGGCCGTCTGGCGGTAGATCTCCACCTCCAGTGTGGTGTCCCGCGGGCTGCCCAATAGCAGCACCACGCCGAAGGAGGTCACCGTGAAAAGGAAGACGATCGATGCCGCGGAGATCACCGCCGGGCGCAGTAGCGGCCAGGTCACCTCGCGAAAGGCGCGGGCCGGCGAGGCACCGAGCATCCGGGCTGCCTCCTCGGTGCGTGGATCGACGTGCGCCCACATGCCCCCCACCATGCGGATGATGACGGCGATGTTGTAGAAGACGTGGGCCAGCAGGATGGCCCCCACCGATCCGTCGAGGCGGACCTGCGGGACGTTCGCCCCGAACAGAAGCTCGCCGACGGCGTTGATGGGACTGCGTGGACCGAGCAGCGCCAGGAAGGCCGCGCCGACGACCACCGTCGGCAACACGAATGGCACCACCGTGAGCGCCCGCAGGACGCGTTTGGCGGGGAAGTCGAAACGCGCGAAGACCCATGCTGCGGGCATCCCCAGCAGCACGGTCAACAGCGTGGACAGGCCAGCCAGCGCCAGCGTGAACAGCACGATGTCGAGCACGAACGGCTGCCGCCAGGTGTCGACCACCGTTCCCGGCTCCCAGTGTCCGCCAGGTGCGAGCCCGAGTGCCAGGATGTTCGCGACCGGCCACAGGAAGAACAAGCCCAGGAAGGCCAGCGGTGCGAGCGCCAGCAGCAGGGCCCAGCGGCGTGTCAGCGCAGGACGATGTCGGTCCACTCGCGGATCCAGCCTTCACGGCCGGCGTCGATGACCGCGGGGTCAAGGCTGAGCGGCGCCGACGGTACCAGCGCGTGCTGCTCGAAGACCGCCGGCAGGGGCACGTCCTGTCGCGCCGGGTAGACGTACATGGCCAGCGGCAACTCCGCCTGCACCTCAGGCGAGAGCAGGTAGTCGATGAGCGCGCCGGCCAATTCGGGCTCGTCGGTGCCACGCAGGATGCCGGCGAACTCGATCTGCCGGAAACAGCCGACGTCGATGGCCAGGGTGGGCGATTCGTGGGCCTCCGGATCCGGTCCGAAGAGCACTTCAGCCGCGGGGCTCGAGGCATACGAGACGACGATCGGCAGCGAACCCTCACCGGTGCCGCCGGAGAACTGGCCGTAGTAGGCCTCCTCCCAGCCCGATGTCACGGTCACCTCGTTCGCACGCAGGTCGGACCAGAAGGCCGTCCAGCCGGATTCGGGATCCTCACCGAAGTAGGCGATGGTCGCCAGCAGAAAGGCGAGGCCGGGCGAGGAGGTGGCCGGGTTCTCGACCACCAGCTGACCGGCCAGCGCCGGATCGGCCAGGTCCTCAAGGCGAGCCGGCACGGGCAGGCCGCCCACGTCGAAGGCCGAGCGGTCGAGGTTGAGGCAGACGTCGGCCACGTCGATGGGGGTGACACGCCCTTCGGGGTCCGATCGCAGATCCACGGGCACCGCAGCCAGCTCCGGCGACTGGTACGGCTCAAAGATGTCCGCCGCCAACGCACGCGAGAGGAAGGTGTTGTCCACCCCGTAGAGGACATCGGCGAGCGGCCGGTCGACGGTGAGGATGGCCTGGTTGACCATCGTGCCCGCGTCGCCCGCCGGCAGCAGCTTGACATCCACGTCGTGGGCCGCCTCGAACGACTCGATGACGCCGTCGGGCAGGTAGAACGAATCGTGGGTCATCAGCGTCAGCGTGCGCCCCTGCGCCGCGGCTCCGACGGAGCCCCCCAGGAGCAGGCTGCTGGCCAGCACGATGGCGATGGAGCGAGGTCGGGACATGCGGGATCCTCCATTCAGTTCTGGTCACGGTCGGTATGCACCACCAGCAGTCGCCCGCGTCGAGTGGTCACACGGGCCCGCGGCCCGACGAGCTCGTTGGAAAGGCCGCGCGACGGCCCCAGGCGCAGGGTCTCGGCTGCCAGCGGGAAGCGCAGGCCGTCGGTGCTGACGCCGACCACCTCGGGATCGATCGCGAACAACGAGACGTAGTCAGCGGGCTGGCCTTCGATGTGCGCCTCACCGGGGCCGGCCGCGGTGCCGATGCGCCAGATCCACGAGCCACGTCCGGCGATGGTGACCTCGATCCCGTCCAGCCGCGAGTCGGCCAGCAGCAGCAGGTTGGCAAGGCTGTGCTCAGGTCGCGTGACACCCATCGCGCCGAGGATGGTGATGCGGGTCGCACGCAGCTCGAGTGCGCCGAGCAGGCACAGCTCCATGTCACTCTCGTCCTTGTCACGTTCCGCCACCCGCAACTCCACGCCCGACGCCTCAAGGCGAAGGCGCTCGGCGTCCGCCAGCGAGTCGAAGTCGTCGACCACGAGGTCAGGCGACAGGCCGGCCCCCAGGACACGCGCTGCACCGCCATCCGCCGCGATCAGCAGGGGCGCTGGTGCGGCGGCAGCCATCGACCTCAGCAGCGCCAGATCGACATCGCCAGCGGCGATGACAAGGGCGTGGTCAAGCCTGGCCATGAACGTCGAAACCTCCGTCTGGGATGGGACGGAGGTCACGTCTTCGACTCCCTTCGCCGGTACGAACCGGATCAGGTTCCGAGGGTCTGCGGTGGTCCCGCACTCTCAGCGCCGCCTGGGCGCTCCCCTGTCCCATATGTGATTGTGTTCCCGAATCCTACACCCGCGCGAAGGATCAGCGATGTCCTAG
>JBBSAV010000123.1:0-7882 GCA_038251965.1 Candidatus Limnocylindrales bacterium | reverse complement strand
GAAGCGACGGAGCCTCCCGCCAGCTACCCACCCCACGGGTGAAGCGACGGAGCCTCCCGCCAGCTACCCACCCCACGGGTGAAGCGACGGAGCCTCCCGCCAGCTACCAGGATCTCCCTCGCCAGACCAGCCGTTTCACCCATGGGGTGCATCATCCGACGGCGCGGCTGCCGTTTCACCCACCGTGCGGGTGAAATCACGGTGCGGCTCCCCAGACCACCCGCCCGCTCGGTCGGATGACCCACCGGGCGGGTAGCGGGCGCAGGGACCAAGCGGTATCACGCGTACACCAAGCGGTGGAACGCCGGCACCAGCGGAATCGTGCCAGCACAAAGGGGCTCCGACGCTCAGCCCGTGTACGATGGCGCCCCGATGTTCGAACGTACGGCGCTGCCTGATGGGCCGCGCGTCATCTCCGCTCGTCTGCCCGGCATGCGCTCGCTGTCGGCGGCTGTCTATGTCATGGCTGGTTCGCGTGGCGAGGTCCGCGAGAAGTCCGGCCTGGCGCACTTCATGGAGCACATCACCTTCAAGGGCACCCGCGACTTGGCCACCACCCGGGACGTCTCCGATGCCATCGAGGGCGTCGGCGGCAGCAGCAACGCTGCCACCGACCGTGAGACCACCATCTACTGGGTGCGGTTGCCGGCGCGTGAGGCGCAGCTCGGCATCCACGTGCTCGCCGAGCTGACCCTGCGGCCGCGCCTCCGCAGCGCCGACATCGCCCACGAACGCGAGATCATCATCGACGAGATCCGCTCCTATCGTGACGATCCCGGTCAGTACATCTACAACATCTGGGACGAGGCCTTCTTCGGCGATTCACCCTTGGGCTGGGAGATCGCCGGCGATGAGGCGTCGGTACGCGGGCTGACCGATGGCGACATTCGCGACTTCTGGTCCGCTGCCTACCAGCCCTCGAATATGGTGGTAGCGGTCGCTGGTGACATCGGCCACCAGGATGCGGTCGAGCTGGTGGACCGCTCGTTCGGCCGTGGCAACGGCGTCGCCCAGCCGTACCTGCCGGCACCACGCGGTCCGGTCGAGCGGATGCGCCTGGAGGACCGGCCCACGGCCCAGGCTCATGTCAGCCTTGGGCTGCCCGGTCTGCCGCGCGACCATGAAGACCAATGGACGCTGGATCTGCTGAACACCGTGCTTGGTGACGGATCATCATCTCGCCTGTTCATGAAGATTCGCGAGGAGGACGGCCTGGCCTACGACGTCCACTCCTTCCAGACCGACTACAGCGATACCGGTACCCTCCAGGTGTACATGGGCGTCGATGCCGACGATGTGCTGCCCGCCATGCACGGCGTTCTCGCCGAGCTGTCTCGCCTGCGCGATGAGCCGGTCCCCGCATCCGAGCTGGAGCGGGCTCGCAACTACGCCATGGGACGTCTCGAATTGCGGCTGGAAGAAACGCGCGCGATGGCATCATTCCTGGGTAGCCAGGAGGCGATGCACGACCGAGTGATGACGATGGACGAGGTGATCGAGGCCTTGCGGGCCGTGACAGCGGACGACATCCAGGCGTTGGCCGGCCGATTGTTCCACGACGATCTGCTGTGTGGGGCGGTCATCGGACCGGATCTCGACTCCGGTCGCCTCGAAGCGGCACTGCGACTGCCATGAGCGAAGACGGGCGCATGCGGGCCAACGAGCCGGTGCCCAACCAGGAGCCGGTGCCCAACCAAGGTTCGGTGCCCAACCAGGAGCCGGTGCCCAACCAGGGTCTCGTGTCCAACCCGGATCCCATGCCGAACCAGGAGCCTGTGCCGAACCAAGGTCCCGTGCCGAACCGAACCCCGGATCCCATGCCGAACCAGGAGCCTGTGCCGAACCGACCCACGGAGTCGCCCCCGGGCCCGGAGCCGGACCGAACCCAAGAGGCGTCACCGGGTCCGCGGGAGTCGTTGCCGCCGCAGGGCCTACCTCCGCTCCCGCAGGGCCTACCTCCGCTCCCGCAGGGCCTACCTCCGCTCCCGCAGGGCTCGCCCCCGCCGCGCGCGATGCCTCCGCCGAACTCTCTCCCGCTCTCGCAGGCGCCGCGGCCGCCCCAAGGTCCGCCGCCGCCCGGTGTGAGGCCGCCCCAGGGTCCACCTCCGTACCCTCCTGTCGGCCCCCAGGGCGCACCGCGGGGCATGCTGATGCCGCCGGGCGCTCCCATGCCTCAGCGTCGACCTGGCCCCGGCCCGATGCCGCCCCCAACATCTGGCCGCGTACCGATGGCGCCACCGCGGGCTGCGCCAATCCCCGCCCCACCATCCGCGCCACCGGCCGCACCCGCTCCGCCCGTGCCGGCGGCACCGCGTCCTCGCCCGGGTGGCTCCGTGCCGATCGCGATACTGACCGCGATCTCTGATGTGCCCGTCCCCGGACCGACGGACGATCAATCAGCAGCGGTCGGGCGCTCCGCCGATGCACGGCTGGCGCGGGTGCACCTCCGTGGTGGGTTGCTCACGCTGGCTCGCGCCACACTCGAGCAGATGGCTGGTTCCGGCACGCTCGATCGCGACGCCATGGCTGATCTCGCAGAGGCGCGTTGGCGCAGCGGTGATCTTGAGGGTGCCGGCGATGCCGCTCGGGCGCACCAGGCGTCCGGAGGGGATGAGCCGCTGGCCGCGCTGATCATCGCCGAGGACCTTGCCGCAGCGGGTGCTGATGCCGACGCGGACGAAGTGGCGCGGTCGGTGCAGGAGCGCATCGGCGGCGCCATCGACATGCTCTTCGCGCTGCAGCCGCGCGCCCCCATCTGGACGCCCGCCGACGAGGGCTGGATGGATGTCGATGCCCCGGCGCCCGGGCGCTGGGGTCTGCTCGTCGGCGGCAGCGAGGTAGCCGCCGCCACTCGCGACACCTGGAAGCTGGCGCCTATCACGTTCGCGACAGCCGACCAGATCATCGCCGCTCCGCTCGGTCGTGGTGGCCTGGGACAGCCCGGCGGTGCGACCAGCACCAGCGCGGTGGTGGTCAGTGGCCGGCTCGCCGGCGAGGAGCTTGAGGCCGTCGATCGCGAACTCGCCGCGGGCGCCACTGCCGCGGCGTCAGGACGCCTGGCCGTGCTCCTTCGCCTGGACCCTGCACTGGCCCCTATCATCTTGTCCGCAGCCGACCGAGCCGCATCCGCCGCCGCGTCGGGAAGCGGTGACCTCACGGCCATCCACTTGGTCCGGGGCGATGCCTACCGTCTACTCGGTCGGGACATCGAGGCCGCCGCGGCCTACCAGCAAGCACACCAGGCCCTCTCGGCGGGGCGGTCATCGAAGGAGCCCATGTGAGCGAGCGCACCCTCATCCTGATCAAGCCCGATGGCGTCCAGCGCCAGCTCGTCGGCCGCGTCATCGACCGCTACGAGTCCCGTGGCCTGCGCATCGCCGGTCTTAAGCTCATGCAGTCCGATCGCTCCCTTGCCGAGCGCCACTATGCGGTCCACTCGGACAAGCCGTTCTTCGCCGGCCTGATCGAGTTCATCACCTCGGGACCGCTGGTGGCCATGGCGGTGGAAGGCCCCAACGCCATCGATGTCTGCCGTGCCATCAATGGCGCCACTCGCCCCAACGAGGCTGCGCCCGGCTCGATCCGGGGTGATCTTGCCCTGGAGACCGGCATGAACATCGTGCATGCCTCCGACAGCCCGGAGAACGCCGCCGCAGAGCTGGCTCTCTGGTTCGATGAGTCGGAGCTCCTCGACTACCGGCGCGACGTCGACACCTGGATCGTCGAGTCATAGAGACAACGTCACCCCGAGCGGCCGAACGCTCGCCGGGTCGCCGGGTCGCCGGGTCGCCGCCCATGACAGGGACCGTTCGGACTGCTCGATCGTGACCGATGGCATCGACCGAGGTGCTTGTAAGCACGCGTCGCGCGACCGAGCAGAAACCCATACTTGTGCCGATTCGTAGCACGTCGTAGCGCGCCTATGGGCGCCTAACAGGCTCCTGTGCTGGGATCCGTGCAGCGCAACCGTGCATCGCTAGTACTCATGGAAAGGGTGTGAACTTGTCTGACATCGCGTACTGGATCATCCCGATAGCCGGGATAGCCGCCGTCATCTTCGCCATCTGGTTAGCGCGGGACGTCCTGTCGCGCGACAAGGGACCAGAAGCGATGCAGGAGGTTGGCAGGACCATCCTCGAGGGCGCCAATGCTTTCATCAAGCGGCAGTACTCGACGATCGCCATCCTCGCCATCGTCGGCACATTCGTGGTCGCGGCCATCATCGCCCTCGTCGAAACCGAAGAGGTCGCAGAGACTCCCATCTTCGGCTTGCAGCTGGGTATCCTGACCGGCTTCGCCTTCCTCGTGGGCGCCATCGCCTCGATGGCGGCCGGGATCATCGGCATGTCGGTCAGCGTTCGCGCCAACGTTCCAACCGCGGCTGCCGCCCGCACGAGCGTCGTCGGGGCCGTCCAGGTAGCCATGCGCGGCGGCGCTGTCTCGGGTTTCCTCGTGGTGGCGTTGTCACTGCTCGGCGTGTGGGGCATCTTCGCGGTCTACGAGGCCATCTTCGAAGACGTCAACTATGCCATCGCGCCGTTCCTCATCGTGGGCTTCGGCTTCGGCGCCTCGTTCGTGGCGCTGTTCGCCCAGCTGGGCGGCGGGATCTACACCAAGGCGGCCGACGTCGGCGCGGACCTCGTGGGCAAGGTGGAGAAGGGCATCCCCGAGGATGACCCCCGCAATGCTGCCGTCATCGCTGACCTGGTCGGGGATAACGTCGGCGACTGCGCCGGTCGTGGCGCCGACCTCTTCGAGTCGACCGCTGCCGAGAACATCGGGGCCATGATCCTGGCCACCGCCATCTATCTCATCGCGGTCTCGTCCGGCTGGCCAAACCCCGAAGCCTGGATCTTCTTCCCGCTCGTCGTACGCGCCTTCGGCCTGCTGGCCACGATGGTGGCCATGTACTTCGTCCGCGGCAGCGAGGACGAGGACCCCATGAAGATGCTCAACCGCGGCTACTGGGCGACCACGCTGCTCTCGGTCGTAGGCATCTTCATCGTTAGCATCGTGCTGCTCGATACGGGCACATTCACAGGCAACTACGATATCCCCACGTGGGTCTGGTTCTTCCTCTGCGGCGTGGTCGGCCTGGCCACCAGCGTCGCCTTCGTCTACATCACGCAGTTTTACACCGCCGGCGACTGGCGACCGGTCAAGGACATCGCCAAGGCCTCCAAGACCGGCCCCGCGACCAACATCATCGCCGGCACCGCAGTGGGCTTCGAGACGACCTTCGTGACCGCATTGGTCATCGGCATCGCCCTGATCGCCAGCTTCTGGCTGGGCGACCAAGCTGGCATCGTGGCCGCGGATGGCCGCAACGTTGGCGGCGTGTTCGGCACCGCCGTGGCCACCATGGGCATGCTCATGACCACCGCCTACATCCTGGCCATGGACACCTTCGGCCCCATCACCGACAACGCCGGTGGCATCGCCGAGTTCTCCAAGGCGGAAGGCTCCGCGCGCGAGATCACCGACAAGCTCGATGCGGTCGGCAACACGACCAAGGCCCTGACCAAGGGCTTCGCCATCGCTTCCGCCAGCCTCGCGGCCTTCCTCCTCTTCCAGGCCTACATCGACAAGGTCAACGTCGCGCTCTTCGCTCGTGACATGCCCCTGATGGATACCGTGAACCTGGCCAACGTGTCGGTCTTCGTGGCAGCCTTCATCGCGGCCATGCTGGTCTATGTCTTCAGCGCCCTGGCCATCCGCGCCGTGGGCAACGCGGCGGGCGACATCATCGTCGAGGTGCGCCGCCAGTTCCGCGAGATGCCCGGCATCATGGACTACACCCAGCGGCCGGACTACTCCCGCGTGGTGGACATCACCACCAAGTCGGCCCTGCGCCAGATGATCGCGCCGGGCGTGGTCGCCATCGCCACCCCGTTGGCGGTCGGCCTGATCCTGGGATATGAGGCCGTAGCCGGCCTGCTCATGGTCGGGACCATCTCCGGCGTGCTGCTGGCCACGTATCTCAACAACAGCGGCGGCGCTTGGGACAACGCCAAGAAATTCATCGAAGCGGGTAACCTGACCGATGACGACGGCAACGTCCTGGGCAAAGGCTCCGATGCCCACGCTGCGGCTGTCGTCGGCGATACCGTCGGTGACCCGTTCAAGGACACTGCCGGCCCCTCGCTGCATGTGTTGGTGAAGATGCTCGCGACCCTCACGCTGGTGTTCGCGCCGCTCTTCATCCGCTAAACCAGTTCCCGACCTCCGACCGGCGGGCGCTGACTCGCCGGTCAAACGGAGGTCCGATTGGATCAGATCGTCCAGGCCATCATCATCGGGGTGGTCCAGGGGCTAACGGAATTCCTGCCCATCTCATCATCGGCGCACCTCATCCTGCTGCCGGAGGTGCTGGGTTGGGATGATGCCTTCATCAACAGCGCCGAGTTCGTGGTCATGCTGCACATGGGCACGCTTGCGGCGCTGTTGGTCTATTTCTGGCGTGACGTGCTTGAGCTCATCTCGGCCGGTTGGGCCGCGCTGCGCGAGCGATCACTGGCCGGCGACCCCAGGCGCAAGCTGGCCCTCGTGCTCCTGCTCACGGTCATCCCGGCGGCCCTGATGGGCGTGCTCCTCGAGGGCTTCATCGATTCGTTCTTTCGTGAATCGATGATCGTCATCCCGCTGATGCTGGTCATCGGCGCAGCCCTCCTGTGGCTGGCCGAGCGGCTCGGGACTCGGGATCGGGACCTCGATCACGTCGATTGGGCCGACGCCGCGCTCATCGGTGGAGCCCAGGCTCTGGCGCTCTTCCCCGGCATCAGCCGCTCTGGCATCACCCTGGCCGCCGGCCTGTTCCGTGGGCTGGAGCGAGAATCCGCAGCACGGTTCGCGTTCCTCATGGGCATCCCCATCATCGCCGGCGCCGGGCTCTGGAAGGCCCGCCACTTCGTGACCGGCGAGGTCGGCGATCTGGATATCGCCGCGTTGGCCGCGGGCGTCATCGCCGCGGCCGTGGCCGGCTGGCTGGCCATCGGCATCCTGCTCCGCTACCTGCGCACACACAGCACCTTCATCTTCATCGCCTACCGACTGGTGGCGGCCGCCGTCTTCCTCGTGCTGCTGCTGCTGAATGGCTGACGACGGCTGATGATGGTTGACGACGGCTGATGATGGTTGACGATGGCTAATAGCGGGACCTCGGAATTACTCAAGCGGGCTCGGCAGCAAGCCATCACCGACGTGGTCCATGACCGTCGCCCCCGCACACAGCGCGAATTGGTGGCCGCCCTCCACGACAAGGGCTTCCTGGTCACGCAAGCGACCGTCAGCCGTGATATCACCGAGATGGGTCTGGTCAAGGTACGCATCGATGGCACACAGGTCTACGCCTTGCCCTCGGCGGAGGTGTCCGTCGAGCAAAGCGGCGAGCAACGCCTGCGCGGGCTACTGCTGGATCTGCCCATCGATGTCCGTCGCTCGGGCACGATGCTGGTCATCCGGGCGGTGCCGGGTACGGCCCACGCCATCGCCGCGGCCCTTGACCGCGCACACTGGGAGGACGTGCTTGGCACCATCGCTGGTGATGACACGCTCTTCGTCGCTTGTGCCGATGCAGCCGCCACCGAACGCGTGCGCAAGCGACTACTACGCTTGGGTCACTGAGCGAGCAGCAGGATGACTGTTCGGGAGTCAGGGAAGGGGAGGAACCACATGCAACGCTACGCACAGGTCATCGGGCTGAAGCCCGAGCACTTCGAGGAGTACACCAAGGCTCATGCGGAGGTGTGGCCCGGCGTGCTGGCGATGATCCATGCGTGCAACATCCGCAACTACTCGATCTTCCACCACGACGGCCTGCTGTTCGCCTACTTCGAGTATGTCGGCGACGACTACGGGGCGGACATGGACAAGATGGCGGCAG
>JBBSAV010000122.1:0-7971 GCA_038251965.1 Candidatus Limnocylindrales bacterium | reverse complement strand
GGTAGGCGACACGCGCGCGGCAGGCGGCCTGCCCCGGCAGGCGACCCGCGCGCGGCAGGCGACTCTGCGCGGCAGGCGACGCGCCTGGTTCAGTCGCGGTAGCGCGCCGCCGCGGCCGTGTGCTGCTCGGCGATCCAGGCACGAAGCTCCGGCGGCTCCAGCACTTCTGCAGCCGGCCCCCAGCCGAGGATCCAGGCGCGGATCTCCAGAACACCGGAGACACGCGCGCGCCACAGCAGCGAGCCGTCGTCCTCCAGCTCCTCCACCTGGCTGGGGTGCCAGCGGGTCTCGTGCACGCGCTGCGTGACGGAGGGGTCGAAGCGGATGACGATCTCCACCGGCGTGTCGTCGCCGATGACGTCCCAGGCATCGCGCATCTCGCGCGCGACCGAGGCGCCCGGTGGCGCGAAGGTGTCCGGCGTCAGCGATACCGACCCGATGCGCTCCACCTTGAAGGTGCGGCGGTCCTGTCGCTCTTCGTCGAAGCCGATGACGTAGAGCGCGCGCGTGTTCGCCGACGGCTCGATGGCGTAGGGGTGGAGCCGCACGCGCCGCACCGGGCGGCTGGCGTCGTACACGCCGGATTCGTATTCCATCTCCACGATGCGTCGCTCGGCGAGCGCATCGGTCAGGCCGCGCAGCACGCGCGTGAAGGCATCGACGCGCGGTGTGTCGGCGAAGGCATCGGCCGTTTCGTGCAGTTGCTCGGCCAGCACCGGCGGCAGCACCTGGGCCAGCTTCACGAAGGCACCGATGATCTCGGTATCCAGCTCGTCAGTGGCCTTGGTCAGCAGGCGCGCGGCCAGGAAGAAGGCCATCGCCTCGTATGGCGTCAATGCCAGCGGTGGCAGAAAGGCATCGGCATCAAGGCCGAACTTGCCACGGTCGTTCCAGATGGGCAGGCCGGCATCGAGGTCCATGGCCTCCAGGTCGCGGTAGATGGTTCGCCGCGAGACGCCGACCTGGTCGGCCAGCGCGACCGCGGAGATGCCGGCCTCACCGTGGGCTCGCAGCACCTGGGCGATCTTGAGATAGCGCGCGGCACGGTCCCACTTGGAGCCGCCGCGGTCGTCGTAGGTCGTCATGGTGCCTGCGACTGTAGCGCGGCCCCATCCGTGACACCCGGCGCAGTCGTGGCACCCGGCGCGTGCGTGACACCCGGCGCCGTCGTGACATCCGGTGACCGCGAGGGCCGGGGAGTCGGCGTCGCATCCAGCGTCATCGGTGCGGCGACGTCCATGTCACCCGTCCGGTCGGTCGCCTCCAAGCGTGCCTGCAGCACCACGCGCACACCCTCGGCATCCCACTCGGTCTCGGCACGCGAGCCGGAGACCTCGACCGTGGCCATGCCCAGCTCGCCGTCGGCAAAGACCCACCAGTCCATCTCTCCGCGCCAGCGACCGATGGCGTTGTCGGCAGCCTGGTAACTGTCGTACAGCAGCCAGCGTAACGGCAGGAACGTGTCCAGGGCGGTGTTGCCGTCGATGAAGGTGCGACAGTGCCGGGCACGCGCGCCCTCGATGACGACCAACCCCAAGTCCTCGGCGACGATGCTGCCGCGGGGGACGTCCGCGACCGCGTGTGGCGGCCCGTCCATCGTCAACGCACGCCGGCCCAACAGGGCGAAGGGGTCAGGCTCGGTCTGTTGCCATGTTGTCCCGGGCGACCGGGGATCGTCGCTCGACGGATTCAGCCAGGCTCGCCCGCCCAACCGCCGGTAGGCCAGCCGGCCGCTGCCGTCAGGGCCGTCCCAGGATCCACCCCAGCTCTCATCGAGACCCCTTCGCTGGCCATCCATGCGGGCACGGCCGCGCACCTCGTTGTCCAGGCTGGAGGTGGCTTCCACCGAGATGGTGGCACCTGGGCCAAGGGCGATGGGTTCGTTGCAGAAGGGTGGCTCGATGTCTGGGTCGGTCGGACCGAAGCGTGAGGCGCTCACCTCGGCGCGTCGCAGCGACTGGTCGTTGACGACCGCCACGAACACGAAGGCGAGGCCTACGACCAGCGTCAACACGACGGCCAGACCCGTCGCGGCCCAGGTCGCGTTTCGCTCCAGCGGAGCGACAGCACGCCGGCGATGGACGAGTCCGACGACGCTGAAGAAGGCCATCGCGATCAGTGCCAGGGCCGCCGCGTAGCCCTCTTCGAATGACGGCACGAGGCTCTGAGGGCCGTCCGCCACGAGGGTGCTGGCAACGCCATAGAGGATAGGGATGGCGAGGAGCACCGCGGTGATCCACACCCACACCATCGCCACGCGGTGGCGCTGGCTGAGGCCTGTCACGGGCCAGACGAAGCCGGCGTCGGCGACGAACACCGGGATGAAGCAGGCGAGGGCGACCACGACGTCGAGTGGTCCGCCGGGCCGATAGGCGGTGGCGATGGCGATGGCGATGGCCGCCCACAGGACCACCAGCGTGGCTGCCAGGGAGCGCATGAGGCGGCGGTCGGCAGCGTGCTGGGTCATCCCGACGGCAGCATACTGCCGCCACGACCTTGCCCGCGCGCGTACCATCGTGGCGCCATGGCCCACACCTACACCCGCACCGTCACCACGCCGGCCGCGACCGATGCCGGTCGGGCCGGGGCGCCACCGTTCGTGAGCCTGCTGAGCGATTTCGGGTTGCGTGACCCATCGGCCGGGATCATGCGCGCGGTGGTGACGCGGATCTGTCCGCTGGCCAACGTCGTCGACCTTGCCCACGACGTGCACAAGTTCGCGATCCGGGATGGCGCGCTCCTGCTGTGGAGCGCGGTCCCGTACCTGCCCATCGGCGCGCACGTGGCGGTGGTCGACCCCGGGGTCGGCACGGCGCGCCAGGGTATCGCCATCGCGACCCTGCGCGGTGACTACCTGGTCGGCCCCGACAACGGATTGCTCATGCCGGCCGCCGCGCGCCTGGGCGGCATCACGCGGGTTCACCTGCTCGAGAACCCGCGCTATGCGCTGCCCGACATCTCCAGCTCATTCCATGGACGTGACGTGTTCGCGCCGGCCGCCGCCCACCTGGCTGACGGCGTGCCCATCGAGGAGCTGGGTCGGGCCGTCGACCCACGGCGACTGCTGGACCTGGACTGGCCGCGGCCTGACATCCGCCCCGGCCGATTGCGGGCGCAGGCGATCTACCTGGACACCTTCGGCAACGTCAAGCTCTCCGCTCTGGCCGATGATCTACTGGCGGCGCTGCCCGGTCTGGCGTTGGGTGAACCGCTGCTGCTGCGCGTCGGCGATGGCCCGGATGCGCGCGAGGTGCCGGCCACATGGGCGCGGACGTTTGGCGACGTGCCCGAGGGAGCGCCGTTGCTGACGGCCGATTCATATGGACGAGTGGCGCTCTCGGTGCACCAGGGCTCGGCCGTGGACCGCTATGGCGTGACGCTCGATTCGTGCATCGATGTGGCGCGTCCGGTGCGACCGGCCCCGCCGCCTGTTCGACCGCCAGCCGTTCGACCGCCAGCTATGCCAGCGCCATCCTCGCGCTCCCTCCAGCCACCTCCGCCCCCTGGGCCGCCTCGGTCACGTCCCTGAGGAGTGCGCCCGCCCGGATCGTGGACAGGCTGGTCTCGTCCACCGGCGTCCGCGGCGGCACGAACTCGGCCGCCAGCGCCAGACCGTCGTCGGCGGTCGCGATCCGGTCGCGACCGGCTCGCTTGGCGGCGTAGAGCGCGCGGTCGGCCGCGAGCAGCAGTCCATCGCGGTCAGCGGCGTCAGCCGGGTAGGCGGCGACACCCACCGAACAGCGCATGGCCGCCGCCAGCCCATCGTTGCCGTGGACGGCTCGGACGGCGCCACGGACTCGTTCGGCCACATCGCCGGCGTCGGTCACCGTCGCACGCGGCAGGATGAGGCAGAACTCGTCACCGCCGTAGCGGTAGACGCGGTCGCCTTCGCGGCAGGCGTGGCCGACCGCCGTGGCGATGCCCACCAGCAGGGCGTTGCCGGCTTCGTGGCCGTGTCGGTCGTTGTAGGACTTGAAGTCGTCAAGGTCGAGCATCAACAATGCGAAGGGGTGCCCCCCGGCGACCGCCATCAACAGGTCCTCGCGGAAGGTGCCGTGATTGCGCAGTCCCGTAAGTGCATCGGTCTGCGCTCGCAGCTCCACGACGCGATGTGCCAGCGCGTTCTGCAGCGCGATCGACACATGCGCCGCAAAGAGCCGTACCAGGTCGAGCTCGCGCGGTTCGAAGACCGCGCCTTCGCCCATGCGCTTGAGGTGGAGGATGCCCAGCACGCGCTCACGACCCTGGAGCGGCGCCAGGATCAGAGCGGCCGGCGGAACGCCACTGCGGCTGCCACGACCACCACGACTGACGCTGCGCGCCTCGCCGGTGGCCAGGACCTCCGACACCACCGCACCCGAATCGGGCAGGCGTCGGGACAGGAAGGCGGATGCGCCGACGCCCCGGGCCAACAGCGGGCTGAGGCTGCGCCGGGACGGCTCGTGGACATAGATGCCTAGTGTGTCCACCGGGATCAGACCGACCAGGCTCTCAGCGATCTCGGCCACCACTGCGGCTGGATCGAGGTTGGTCAGGATGCGCTCGGTCACGCGCAGTAGCTCGGCCTGGCTTCGCAGCTGCCGGTCGAGGGTGCGTGCCTGTGCCTGCAACCGTTCACTGATGTCCGCATTGGCCATCGCCTGTGCCGCGATCGCGGCGTAGATGCCGAGATAGCGCAGGTCGTCGGGCGTGAAGCGATCGAGTCCCAGCTTGGCCAGCACGATGACGCCGATGGTCTCGCCCTCGTAGATCATCGGTGCCAGCAGCAGGGACTCGGGCAGGTCCTCCTCGGTGCCTGGGATCTGGGCGCCGCGCGGATCATGCGCAGCATCGGGCAGATACTGAGCGACGCCGTGCTCAGCGACCCAGCCGGTGATGCCATGGCCGACACGCAGCCGAAGCTGCTCGACCACCTCACCGGTGTAGGTGCCGACCTCGCCGCGCCACGCGACCGGCACCACGTCCTTGTCCTCGACGCGATAGACACGCACGTTGTGATAGTCGATGAGCTGCCGCAACTCGAGACAGATGGCGGCACCGATCTCGGTGACCGTGCTGAGGTGATTGAGCCTGGTGCCCAGCTTGGCGATGGACTCGATCTGGGCCTCGCGGGCCACTTCGGGCGACGGCGCGTTCTCGGCTGTCGACATGAAGGTGCGCAAGTCGTCGACCAGGAAGCGGCGGTCGCCACGGCGGTTCACTCGCAGGCAACGCACACGCCCCTGGTCGGCCCACGTGCGCAACGTGTTTGGATGCACGCCGAGCAGGCGAGCGGCCTTGGTGATGGGCAGCGAGGAGGGTGGGGCTGTTGGGTCGGTCATGGTGCTCGTTCATGGGCGGGACGTAGGCAGGTCCGCTGACCCGATGGTGTTCGAACCTCACAACTCCTCATATGGGAGTTCTGTACCGGGCCCGCAGTGCCCCGGTGCCAGCCGGCACCGCGGTGCGTCAGTCCACGTTTGTCCTGCCACGAGTCGTCAGTCGCACGATGAGCAGCGTGACGAGTACCGTGACGATGGCCAGCGCCACCACCGCGACGAGGATGAGCAGGGGGTTGCCCACCAGCCCCGGGCCCGCGCCATCCGAGCGAAGGTCGCCACTCGTGAGAAGGGTCGTGGGCGAGGACGTCGCGGTCGGGAGGGTCGATGGATCCGCGCCGAAGGCCACGGCCGTGCAGAGGCCGATGACGAGGAGGGCGCAGCCAAGCGCCACCACGACCGAGCCGCGGTTCATACGCCCAGCGCCACGGCGATGAGGCCGATCCCGATGAGGATGGGCGTCGCCACCAGCAGGCCCGAGGCCGCCAGCAGCTCGGTTCGCCGCTCCGACCCCAGCACGCGCATGGCCTCGTCGAGTTCCAGGGTCGTCAGCAGTAGCGGGCGCGAGAGGCCCGGGCCGAGCATGACCGAGCCATCAGGGCCGGTGACGGGGACACCCGCGGCCGTGGCGTGCTCGGTCGCCGAGATCTGCTCGATGCGAAGGCGCACCGGCCTGTCCGGGGGGAGCTGCGGCAGTGGCCCGGCGAGGGCCTCCTCGGTGAGGTCGGCCGCCACGCCCACCGATTCGCGGGGAACGACCACGAGGCCGTCGCCGAGCGATCCGGCATCGATGGCCACGCGCTCGCCACGCTCGGCCAGACCGAACGGCACCGCCAGGCGTTCGTCGTCGAACGTCTGCCAGCCTGAGCGGCCGCTGCGTTGCTGCAGTCGGCGTCGGCGAAACACGAGGGGCTTGCCGTCATGACCGGGGAACTCCTCGGCACTATCGATGCGACCGTGGAGACGGATGTACGCGGCTTCACCGCTGGCGGCGATGCCGGCAGCTTCGCTGAGACTCCGCTGCGGTGCCGCTGCCAGCAAGCGGCCGATCCGCCAACCGGAGCCGTCGCGGCGCAACAGGATCCAGCCCAGCACGCCAGCGGTCAGGCCGAGGACGATGAGCGCAGGGCCGATCATGCACACCCCGCGGCAATGGCAGGCGTGCAGCGACCCGAAGGAACCTTCCACGCGACGTGGGCCGTGATGTCATCTTGGCCGTTAGTCGGTTCCAGGGCCCCTTCGGGTCGAGGCCGACGGTAGGCGTGGCGATGGTCGCCGGTCAACGGTACGGATGGGGTATGTGGTGTCGGTACGCACCGAGCTATCCACCGTTCGTCCACAGCGGTCACGCCAACCACAGCGGTCACGCCAACGCTCGCCCGGTGCCCGGATCGAAGGCGACCACGTCACCGCCATAGCTCAGCAGCGTGAGGGTGCCAGCCACCAGCTCGGCGCCTGCGATGACGTCGCTGTGGGCTACCCGCCAACGTACCGCGCCTTCCCCATCGAGTGCCAGTGTCTCCACCTCGCTCTGCACGATCACGTGCGACAAGCGCGAGGAGCCCAGCACCGTCACGACGGGCGTTCCCGAGCGGTATGACCAGCCCAGCTCGCCACTGCGACCAGCAAGGCCGTAGACAACGAAACCGTACTTGACGACGAGCTGGGCTTCGGCATCCCAGAAGAGGCCCGTCGGCTCATCGAACACCGGCGACGCGAAGCGCGCGGTCCAGGTGCCAAGCGGACCCTCCACGCGCAGCTCGGCCCGGCACATGCGGACCGGGTCGCCGCCGGCGAGCTCGGCGTGGTCGGTCAGGTCACCACCGCTCTCGCTGAGCGCGAAGACCGCCTCCCCAGAGCCGGATCCACCCCAGCGATAGCGCGCCGCGAGGCCACCGGGATAGCCCACGCTCAGGCGTTGGACCTCGTTCACGGCGCCTCAGCCGTGGCTGTCGCCTCAGCCGTGGCTGGCGACGGTGCCGGTGCCGGGTCGGGGTCCTCGGCGCAGGATGCCACCAGTGCGTCGGAGAGCAGCGCCAGCGTGGCCGGTGCGATGGCGAACACCGCGTTGGGGGTGCCGGCAGCGGCCCACACCTCTGCGTAGTCATCGAGGGCCGGGTCCATGACCACCGGGATGCGTCGTGGGTGGCCGAATGGCGGGATGCCGCCGATGGGGAAGCCGGTCGCGGCATTGGCCTCCTTGGCATTGGCGCGCCGCAGGCGCGGACGGCCGCTGACGCTCGCCAGTTTGGCGATGTCGACCCGATCGGTGCCGCGCACCAGGGCGATGACCGGCTCCAACTCGCCATCGTCGCGGGCGGGATCCGCTGGCGCCATGAAGACGAGGCTCTTGACGATCTGGCCGAGTCGCACACCGATGGCATCGGCGGCTTCCTGGGCGGTGTGGGTCGATTCGTCGAAGGTCACGATCTCGATCTCGACGCCGTGCCGGCGGGCCGCCTCGCGGAGGCGTTCGTGGGCTGGATGGGCGGTTGTTGGCATGGCTGCGAGTCTAGGACATCGCTGATCCTTCGCGCGGGTGTAGGATTCGGGAACACAATCACATATGGGACAGGGGAGCGCCCAGGCGGCGCTGAGAGTGCGGGACCACCGCAGACCCTCGGAACCTGATCCGGTTCGTACCGGCGAAGGG
>JBBSAV010000121.1:0-7997 GCA_038251965.1 Candidatus Limnocylindrales bacterium | reverse complement strand
GAGCCTCACCCATCGCGCTGCTGTCTCACCCATGGGGTGGGTGAGACAGCGGAGAATCGATCTTCCTACCCACCGGGTGCATGAAATGACGGTTCGGTGGGTTGCTGCGGTCCCCGGCTCCGCTGACTCACCCATGGGGCGGGTCGCAGGTGATGCCTTGGCACCAGGGTGCGCTGGATCCGCGCCTCGGGCTCTCGCGGGGACATGCCGGCGGCCGGCCAAAGCAGGAGGCCAGCCATCCCAGGAAGCGCGGCACGAAGGCCAGACCGACGTGACAGGATCGCGGTCCGCTCGGCGGACAACGTCGCTGTCCCTCGACAGGGGCTGGCGGGGCTCCCTCAGACTTCCGCGGCGCCACGTGCCCCGTCGACGCGGGCGCGCGGCTACTGCTGGCGTGTGGGCGGAGGGCCGGAAGACCCGCGCACCAGCAGCTCGACCGGCAGCTCGACCCGCCGTGGGGGAGCATCGCGGTCGCGTAGTCGCTCGAACAACATCTCGACCGCTGTCGCGGCCACATCATTGGGAGACTGCGCCACCGTCGTCAGGGGAGGCATCACATCAGCGCCGAAGGCGATGCCATCGAAGCCCACGACCGAGAGGTCTCCTGGCACGTCGATACCGGCCGCATGGGCCGCGCTCAAGGCCCCCACGGCCATGAGGTCGTTCTCAGCAAACACCGCCGTCGGCCTGGACCCGCCACCCAGCCACCCAGCCATGGCGGCACGCCCACTGGCAGCGCGGAAGTCACCGCGGAAGATGCGCCCCTCGGTGATGGTAATGGCGGCCTCATCGATGGCGCTCAGGAACCCCTCGAAGCGCCTGGCGCTGGTGCCGGTGCTACTGGGACCGGCGATGACCGCGATGTCACGATGCCCCAGTTCCAGGAGGTGCCGACCGGCGAGGTAGCCGCCGCGGTGGTTCTCGACCAGCACCTGTGGGACAGGCAAGTCACCCAGCTCCCGGTCAACCACAACGGTCGGCGGTCCCAGCTCTACCAGTCGTCGCAGCCCTTCTGTGGGCTGGCTGGCCGCGATCAATACCAGCCCGTCTACCTTCTTGGAGAGCAGCACGTCGAGGTAGCTGGCTTCCTTGTGCTCCTCGCCATCGGAGTTGCAGATGATGGCGCTATAACCTGCCTCGAAAAGGTGGTCCTCGAGACTGCGTGCCAAGTCACTGAAGAAGGGGTTGGCGATGTCGGGGATGATGATCCCCACGGTGTGGGTGCGGCCGCGACGCATCGAACGTGCCAGCGCGTTGGGTCGGTAGCCCAGTGCCTCGATGGCCGCCTCCACCCGAGCAGCGGTACCAGGATCGACCTTGCGTGTGCGGTTGACGACGTGCGAGACGGTGGTGGTCGAGACGCCGGCATGCTCGGCGACATCCCGGATGGTGGTCATGGCCATGAGGTGCCGCCCGACCTGAAGAACGTTGACACGACCATCCGCCGCAGGATACGCTCACGCAATCGGTTGCGCAATCGGTTTCGCCGGGAGGCTGGTCGCGGCCGGACATCCGCCATCCTGAGGGCCATGTCAGACACGAACGCCGCCGTCGTGGTCGCCGGCTCCATCAACGTCGACCTTATCGTGGGCGTTTCGAGATTGCCGGGTGCAGGCGAGACCGTCCTCGGCAACGGCTTCGTGCAGCAGAACGGCGGCAAGAGCGCCAACCAGGCCGTGGCCGCCAGCAAGGTCGGCGCGGCCGTCAGCATGCTCGGTGCGGTGGGTGACGACGACCTTGGGCGGAGTGCTCTCGCGGGCCTGGAGGAGGCCGGCGTCGATGTGTCCTCGTGCCGCATCGTGGCCGGCGAACACACCGGTTTGGCTCTCATCGTGGTCGACGGTCGCGGTGAGAACCAGATCGCTGTGGCGCCGGGTGCCAACGCTCGCCTGGACGCGGCCATCGTCGAGGCGGAGGTGGCTCAGCTGCGATGCGCTCCGGGTGCCGTCTGCTTGCTCGGCTTCGAGGTCGGGGATGACGCCGTGCTGGCCACCGCCCGCTGGGCTTCTGCAGCAGGGTTGCGGATCATCCTCAATCCAGCACCGGCACGCCCCATCCTCGATGAGCTCTACGCCCTGGCTCCCATCCTCACGCCCAACGAGACCGAAGCCGAGATGCTCACAGGAGAGTCCGACCCGACTGCTGCTGCGCGCGTGCTCTCCGATCGAAGTGGAGCGCCGGTCGTGGTCACGCTCGGCGCTGAAGGGGCGCTGTTGTGGCTGACCGGCCAGGCGGAACATCTGCCCGCGACGCCGGTCGATCCGATCGATACCACCGGTGCCGGCGATGCGCTCAATGGCATCCTGGCTGCCGAGTTGGCTGCCGGCGCGACGTTGCGTGAGGCCTTGCGATGGGCCATGGCGGGAGCGGCGCTGAAGACGACCAAGGCTGGCGCACAGGCCGGGCTGCCCGACCGCGAGGCCATCAGCGCCCGCTTGAGCTGAGCGGCGCCAACCAAACCGCCGACCTGAGGCGGGCATGCCGCAGCCGCTTGGCTTCGCCTGCTGAGCTGATTGGCGTCGCCTGCTGAGATGCCCCGGCTGGCCACGAGCAGATGGCCTCTTCGTCCTCGGACCGGGGTTCTCCGTGTTGATTGACATGGCGTCGTACGCCCGGTACCATCGCCGAGGAAACGGTTGCGCAAACGTTTGCGTGCCCGCGCCGGCCGGACGTGAACGTGATATGTCGCCACCCGCACGGCCCCGCCAGGGGGCCGAGAAGGAGGATTCGTCGCATGACCGAACGTATAGCGATGGGCCGCGTGCTGGCCATCGGGATGAGTGCCACGATGGTGCTTGCCATGGGCGGCATCACGGCCGCACAGGACGAAGCAGGGGCGACCAACGACGTCCAGAAGGTCATCCTCGACACGGACATGGTCGAGATGTTCGATGACGGTATGGCCATGATCCTGCTGGACAAGGCCCCCAACATCGACCTGCTGGGGGTGACCGTCGTGGCCGGCAATACGCCGATGCCGCGAGGCGTCGCCACGGGTGTTCGGCAGCTGGAGGCCATCGGCTCGGACACGCCGATCTACGAAGGCAGTCGCATGGGCATCCGCAACTGGCGCACCATCCCGGAGGTGTTGGAGGCGGAGCTGGCCATCAGCCCGATCACTTCGTGGGGTGGATACTTGCGCCTCCCCCGTAGCGAAGATATCGACGCCGATCCGATGGCCGATTGGATCGACGTCTACGATTTCCTTTACGGCGAAGCACCGTCCTATCCGTACGTCTACGGTTCCGGCACCGCCGACCCCAACGGCAACGAGGAGGCCGTCGACTTCCTGGTCGACACCGTCAATGAGTATCCGGGCGAGGTCACCATCGTGGCCATCGGCCCACTGACCAACATCGCTCGCGCCATCATGGCCGACCCGACCTTCCCCTCGAAGGTCAAGCAGATCGTCTACATGGGCGGATCCTTCTATCTGCCCGGCAACTCGTCGGCCAGTGCGGAGTTCAACTGGTGGGCCGATCCGGACGCCGCCAAGATTAGCGTCCGCCAGCCGTGGGGTGACCCTGAGTCGGAGAGCTACCAGACCTACGGCAACCAGGTGATCGCCGGCCTTGAAGCCAACGCCAACACCGGTGGCATGCCCGAGGATCTCTACAACCAGATGGTCGAGAACACGTGGCCCGGAATGCAAGAGCTGTTCCACGCTCGCGACGAAGCCCGTATCGCAGCCGGCAGGGACGTCGCCCCCAGCAACATCTGGGACCTCTTCGCCGCAGCCTGGGTCATCGATCCGTCCATCGTGCTCTCCTGGAACGATGCCCCCCGACCCGAGGACGGCGTGGCGCAGCCGCTCAGCGGCGTCTATGTCGACGTCAACTCCGACATGGGCATCGACTACGGCCGCAGCACCGCCTTCTCCGAGGAGGTCGGTCCGGTGGGGACCCACAAGGCCGCCATCGAGAACTTCATCGATGAGGCGAAGTTCTGGAACGACGTCGTCGTACCGCTGACGGTCGATCCCGCCAAGGAGTAGTCGCAACATGACGCCAGGGCCGCTCCACTCCACGTCGGGCGGCTCTAGCGTCTCGCGCAAGCCACAGACAGCGCAAGCCACAGACGTTGACTTGCCTGTCAGAGCGCAGTAGACTCGCTTCGTAAACGGTTGCGCAAACGGTTGCGCAACTTGCGTGAAAGCCGGCTTCCAGCGCCGGCCACGATCAGTAGCAGGCCCTGGAGGGGGCCACAAGGAGGGATCCACCGCATGGTTGGAATCACCAAGAGCCGCTGGCTCACCGCCGGCCTCACCACCATCATGGCGGCCGGTTTGGTCGTCGGTTCGAGCGCGGCCGCCTTCGCGCAGGATGAGAGCCCCGCAGCGGCCAGTCCGGCCGCAGAGGACTGCCCGCCTGCAGAAGTGACCGGCGTGATGCCCGACTTGACCGAACAGCTGGGTCACACGCCCAAGGTCGGCCTCGTCATGAAGTCCCTGGCCAACGAGTTCTTCCAGCAGATGGATGCCGGGGCCAAGGCCTTCGCAGACCAGAACACGGACCTCTTCGAGTTCCAGACCGTGGGCATGAAGGACGAGCGCGACTTCGCCGCCCAGGTCGCGGCCGTCGAGAACTACATCACCCAGCAGTTCGACGTCATCGTCATCGCCCCGGCCGACTCCAAGGCCATGGTCGAGCCCATCAAGAAGGCGCTCGACGCGGGCATCAAGGTCATCAACATCGACGTCGCCCTGGACCCTGGGGCCATGGCTGACGCCGGCATCGATCTCGCCTTCTTCGGTCCGGACAACCGCGCCGGCGCGAAGCTGGCTGGCGATGCGCTCGGCCAGGCCCTCGGCGAGGGCGGCAAGGTCGTCATCCTGGAGGGCAACCCCGAGGCCGACAATGCCAACCAGCGCAAGGCTGGCTTCGAAGATTCCGTGGCCGAGTACGGGCTCGATCTCCTCGACTCGCGTACCGCGCACTGGGAGACCGAAGAGGCCAACCAGTTGATGACCAACTTCCTGACCCAGTACCCCGACATCCAGGGCGTCATGGCTGCCAACGACAGCATGGCTCTGGGAGTTGCCAAGGCACTGGACGCCGCCGGCAAGACCGGCGAGATCCAGTTCGTCGGCTTCGACAACATCCCCGGTGTGCGACCGCTCATCGCCGACGGCGCGATGCTTGCCACCGTGGAGCAGTTCGGCGCGAACATGGCCGTGTTCGGTATCGAGTTCGGCCTGCGTGAGTTGGCTGGTGAGACCTTCTGCGGTTGGCAGAAGACCCCCATCGATCTCGTCACCGCTGAGAACGTGGTCGTCGACTAGCACTTCGTCGTAGGCGAAACCAGGGTCAGCCGCTGGCCTCCTCCGGCGGCTGACCTTTTCTTTAGACTCCAGTCACCCGGTTCGGAGCCCGCGCTGATGACCGCACCTACAAACGACGCTTCGATCGAGACCGGACTGCCGATCGCGGCCGCAGCGCTGCTTGGCGGGACCCCACTCATCGAGGTTCGCGCGCTGACCAAGGAGTTTCCAGGGGTCCTCGCGTTGGACCGTGTCAGCCTGACCGTCATGCCCGGAGAGATCCACGCTCTGGTCGGCGAGAATGGCGCCGGCAAGTCCACCCTGGTCAAGGTCCTCTCGGGCGTCCAGCGTCCCGATGGCGGAGAGATGCTCCTGAACGGCCGGCCGTACTTGGCGCACGATCCACAACAGGCGATCGCCAGCGGCATCCGGGTGGTTTACCAGGAGCTGAACCTCCTGACGTACCTGACCGTCGAGGAAAACCTCTCCTTCGAATCGCTCCCATCCCGGCGTGGACTCCTGGACCGCCGGGTACTGCGCGAGCGTGCCCAACGACTCATGGCGGAAGTGGGTTTGGACGTCCCGCCCGATACGGTGGTCGAGGACCTCGGCATCGCCCAGATGCAGATGGTCGAGGTCGCCCGGGCGCTGCTGACCGACGCCAAGGTGCTCATCCTTGATGAGCCTACCGCGACGTTGACGCCGCGTGAGACCGACCAGCTATTCGGCATCATCCGCAAGCTCGCCGGGCGCGGCATCGGCATCCTTTTCATTTCGCACCATCTCGATGAGGTGGTGGAGATCGGGGACCGTGTCACGGTCCTTCGAAATGGCCAGTGGGTCGCCACCGAGGATGTGGCGGACGTCACGGTGCCGCAGATCATCGAGTTGATGGTGGGACGAGCCATGACCGAGGCCTACCCATTTCGTGCTTCGGTCGCCCTGGGAGGCGAGCTGTTCTCGGTCGAGAACCTGTCGTATCGGGGCAACACGCAGCCGGTCTCCTTCGAGCTGCGCGTGGGGGAGATCCTGGGCGTGGCTGGGCTGGTCGGCTCGGGCCGGACGGAAGCCATGCGCGCCATCTTCGGCGCGGACAAGGCCCGCTCCGGTGTCATCAAGGTCAACGCTGAGGTCGTGCGCATCGACACACCCAGCGACGCGGTCACAGCCGGCATCTGTCTGCTCACGGAGGATCGTAAGACGCAGGGCCTGATGCTGGACATGAGCGTGGCCCAGAACACGACCATCACCAAGCCCGAGTCGATCACCCGACGATGGTTGCTGCAGCCACAGGCGGAGAATGACGCTGCGCAGGAGCTCATCGATGCGCTCAGCATCAAGGCGCAGTCGCCATCGCAGTTGGCGCGCTACCTGTCGGGTGGCAATCAGCAGAAAGTGGTCGTGGCCAAGTGGCTCTTCGCAGAGTCCCGCATCCTCATCTTCGACGAACCCACCCGCGGCATCGATGTCGGAGCCAAGTTCGAGATCTACAACCTCATCTGGGACCTGGTCGAAGGCGGCAAGGGCGCCATCGTGGTCTCGTCCGACCTGCCCGAGCTGCTGGGCATCTGCCACCGCATCATCGTCTTCAGCAAGGGCGCGGTGGTGGGTGAGCTCCTGCGGGAGCAGTTCAGCGAGAAAGCCGTGCTGGAACTGGCGTACAAGAACTACCTGGATCCCGCGACCGTGGCTACCCGGGCCGACCGAGCCAGCACAGGAGGGATCGCATGAGCGCAGCACCGACGCCGACCGCGCCCCGGGGCGCGGGTCAGATGTCGCTGGCGAACCGCGCCATCGCCTTTTCGCTGCGGGAGGCCGGCGTCGGCCTGGCATTGATCGTCCTGGTCATCCTCTTCATGGTCTTCGCCCCGTACTTCGCCACGAGCGACAACTTCACGCGCATGTTCGGCCAGGTGGCGATCAACACCGTGCTGGCGGTGGGCATGACCTTCGTCATCCTCATCGGCGGCATCGACCTCTCGGTCGGTTCGGTCCTCG
Organism: Candidatus Limnocylindrales bacterium; assembly: GCA_038251965.1. Classification (GTDB taxonomy): domain Bacteria; phylum Chloroflexota; class Limnocylindria; order Limnocylindrales; family CSP1-4; genus JAFMJV01. The sequence continues at coordinate 739 of JBBSAV010000121.1, read as the reverse complement.
CTCTCGCCACCGTGGTGGGCGCCACCATCATGGTCCCCGACTTCCTGGCACGCTGGGTGGGGGTCGGGCTCGACCCGATCCTCTCCATCCCGCTAGCCATCGTGCTGATGCTGCTGGTGGGCGCGCTGGCGGGCTTCATCAACGGCTTCATCTCCGAGCGCTGGCGGGTGCCTTCGTTCATCGTCACCCTGGGCATGATGTCCATAGCTCGCGGAGCCTCACAAGTCGTCAGCGACAACGCGACGATCAATGGCCTGCCGCGCGTGCTCATCGACTTCGGCAACATCCTCATCGACCTCGGCATCGTCCAGATCCCGGTCTACTTCCTGATCGCCATCGCCACCGTGGCCATCGCCTGGTTCGTGCTGCGCTTCACCATCTTCGGCCGCTTCATCTACGCCATCGGCAACAACGAGGAGGCCGTGCGGCTGTCAGGCCACAACCCGGTGCCCTACAAGATCAGCGCCTTCGTCATCTGCGGCACACTGGCCGGCCTCGCCGGCTTGGTCTGGCTCCTGCGCCTCAACGTCGGCAGCCCCATCGCGGCGGTCGGGTATGAGCTCACCGCCATCGCCGCGGTCATCATCGGCGGCACCAGCTTCACCGGCGGCAAGGGCTCGGTCATCGGCACCTTCTTCGGCGTGTGCCTGTTGCAGGTCCTGAGCACCGGACTCGTCCTGCTGGGCGTGACCGACAACTGGCGGGTCATCGTGACGGGTGTGGTCGTCATCCTCGCGGT
>JBBSAV010000120.1:0-8085 GCA_038251965.1 Candidatus Limnocylindrales bacterium | reverse complement strand
GTGTGGGCCAGCAGCGGACACCGGGTGGCAAAGATCGACGCCAAGACCTCCCGCTTCGTGGCTACCGACGTGCGCGACTTCAACGTGGCCGCGAGTCCGGGCTGGAAGACGGCTCGCAGCATGTCACACGACGGCCGCACCACCATCGTCGCGTACACGCGCAAACACGTCGCCCGCCGCCTCGTGGCCCTCGCCAAGGAAGAGCTGGCACGCTATCAGCGCATCACCGGTGTGCCGTACCCGTACGCCACCTATGGCATCGCCGAGACCGGCGGTGGTCCGGCCATGGAGTCGCCGGCGCTGATTTGGATCCCGGCGGCACGACCGGCGTACGACCACCCCTATCTCGTCTCGCACGAGACCGCCCATCAGTGGTGGTACTCGACGGTGGGCAATGACCAGTCCACCGATGCTTTCGCCGACGAGGCCCTGGCCGACTACTTCTCACGCAAGGCGCACCTCTCGATCCGTTCCTCGCGCTGTCGCATCGATCGGCTCGATCGCGAGATCCGCTCGTACTCCGATACCTGCTACTTCGAGGTCATCTACATCCAGGGGTCGCGCTTCCTCGACAAGTTGCGGAAGGACTTCGGCGGTGGCAAGTACAAGGCTGCCGTCCGTGCCTACACGCAGGATCATCGCTTTGGCCTGGGCAGCGACGCCCGCCTGCTGGAGGCGTTCCGGGCGGAGATGGGCAACGGCGTCCTGCGGCGCTATCACAGCCGCTTCCCCAGTCTCTACTGAGGACTCGACCGGCATACGCCCAGCGCCGACGGTAGACTGGCCCTGTGCCATCGCACTCGAAGCATATGTCTGAGACCAGTATCGGATCGACCATCGAGGGAGTCGACACGCCAGATGCGATCCACCGCGGCTGGATGCCGCTCGCCGGTCGGCGCCGCTGGATCGAGCCGTTCGTGTTGGCCATGCTCGCGCGGGGTGACACGTACGGGTATGCCATCCTCGGCCGACTGGAGGAGATGCACATCAGCAACGGCCCCCTTGACGTGGGGCTCGTCTACCGCACGCTTCGGGACCTTGAGCGCGACGGGCTGGTGAGCTCGTCCTGGGCGGAGGAATCGGCGGGACCTCGACGCCGTGCCTATGAGCTGACCGCAACCGGCCTGGGTGCGCTCGACGACTGGGCCGTCGTGATGCGCGAGCGCGCCCGGCTTATCGGCGAGTTCAACGCCGACTACCTTGAGGGAGTGAGCAAGCCTCGACGCAGCCGGGGTTGATAACGGGGCTGATCTTCACAGCCTCTCAGTCCGCTCGCTGGGCGCGCTCAGACCGGCTCGGCGGTGGCGTGCTCCAGCCCCCTGGCCAGTTCGGCCTGTTCTTCGGCCGAGAGGTTGTGGTCCAGGACTCGCAGGTATTCCTCCTCCTCCGCAATGTGCACCTTGAGCACGGCGTAGAGGCGGTACAGCACGCGTCGCAGCCCGATGGAGCCGGCGGGACCGAGTGCGTCCTCCTCGATAGCGTCGCCGAACGCGCGGAGTCGCGACACGAGCCCTCGCAGATCGTCATGCTCGCGGCGCATCTGCACCATCGAGTGGCGGTTCTGCATGAGGCGGTCCAACTCGGGGTAGAGATGGCTCTCCACGACCTCCATGTGTGGCACGAGCATCTCGGTCACGAACGCGTACAACTCGCCATAGCGTGCCTCGAAGGTCGCCGGCCGGGGTCGCTCGTCGAGCATGTCGGCCAGTTCGGGGAGCCCGTCCAGCATCGCGTGGATGCGCTCGTGCTGCTCATGTCCGGCCATCGATACCGAGGTCAATCGGCTGGTCCTCCTGCTCGGGCTTGTCTCGCCAGTATGGAGAACACGGCGTGGGACCGCTGCGACGATCTGGGTTCCTCCATGGGCGGTGTCGGCCAGCCCCGGTCGCCAACCCACATGCCCACATGCGCTTGCGGGCATCAGAAGGTCCATCTGGCCCGCAACGTCGGTACAATATGGCCCACGCATATAGATGGATGAGCCATCTAGATAGTAGGGACAGCCCAACCACCCGAAAGCCCAACCACCCGAAAGCCCAACCACCCGGAGGATGCACGCGCGCATGGACGCACCTGAGAAGCTGGTCATCATCGTCACCCACGGACCCGACGAGCCCGAGCTGGCGACGCTCCCGTTCGTGATGGCCGCCGGCGCGCTGGTTTCCGACGTCGAGGTCGTCATCGCCTTCCAGGCCGAGGGTGTGCGCCTCATCACCAAGGGTGGCGCTGATGACGTCCACGCCGACAGCTTCCCACCACTGGCCGAGCTTATCGGCACCGTCGCTGAGATCGGCGGCCTGCTGATGCCGTGCTCACCGTGCCTGGAGAGCCGCGGCATCACCGAGGACCAGATGCTTGACGGTGTCGAGGTCATCGGCGCGGCTCGCCTGGTGACCGAGATCACCTCGGCCACGGCCACACTCAACTACTAGCCGACCACCAGCCGACCACCAGCCAACTCCTCGCCAACCACGAAAAGAAGGAAGCAACGACATGGAAGCTCAGCTCGATCAGGCCGGACTGGCCACCCTGGAAGCCGCCAAAGTCGCCGACGCCCGCGGCAGCTCCTGCCCTGGCCCGCTGCTGGAAGCCAAGAAGGGCATCGGCGGCGTTCCCGTCGGCGGCGTGCTGGAGATCCTGACCACCGACCCACAGACCAAGTCGGACATCGGCGCCTGGTGCAACAAGGTGGGCCACGGCTTCCTCGGTGTCGCCGACGCGGACGGCTATGAGCGCGTCTACGTCAAGCGGGCCAAGTAGGCACGCCGACCAGCTGACTGCCCGGCGAGCTGACCGCCAGCCGGGCTGATCGCAGGAGGACGAGCGGGATCATGACGGACGTCGCGACGAGTGCAGTGCTGGAGTCGGCCACCCGGCCCACACGCATGCTCGTCATCGCCACACTGCTGTGCTCGTATCCGGGCATCGATGCCACGGGCCAGGCACACATGGAGTACCCGCCCAACACGTACGTCATCCCCACGCCTGACCCGGTGATGTTCCCTGAGTCGTTCTACCTGTACTGCTTCGAGCGTGGCGTAGATGCCATCCTCATCGCCTCCTGTGGTACGGACAGCCCCTACAAGGGTTCCTTCGATCAGCTGGCCAAGCAGATCGACCGCACCTACGCGCTGATGCGGGCGCGAGACATCGACATCCGTCGGCTCAAGTTGACCGCCATCTGCAGCGTCTGCACCAAGGCCTTCATCAAGGAGATCGCGGACATGGAGAAGGTGCTCGACGACCTTGGCCCTATCGGCCCTATCGGCCCCGTCGGCCCCGCGGCGGATGACCCCGCGGCCGAGGTGGCGGCATGAGCACGGCAGTTCCACAAGCCAACGACTACGACGTCCTGGTGGTCGGTGGCGGCATCGCCGGCCTGCAGACGGCACTCGATCTCGCTGACCGCGGACGCAAGGTCCTCATCGTCGAGAAGGAGCCCAGCATCGGCGGCAAGATGATCGCGCTGTCGAAGGTCTTCCCCACCATGGACTGCGCCTCCTGCATCACCACGCCGCGCATGTCCAGCGCCGCCCACCACGACAACGTCGATATCTGGGTCTACTCGGAGGTCGACCAACTGCAGCCGAGCGACGGGGGCGGCTTCGACGCCACCATCACGCGCAAGGCCACCTATGTCGACGAAGACGTCTGCATCGGCTGCCGTCTGTGCGAGTACGCCTGCCCGGTGGATGTACCCCACGAGTTCGAGGGCAACATGGGCGTCCGGCGCGCGGTCTACATCCCCTTCGGCACGGCCATCCCGCAGAACGCCATCATCAACGCCGACGACTGCATCTTCTGCGGCAAGTGCGAGAAGGTCTGCCCCACCACCCCCACGGCCATCGACTTCGCACAGCTGCCACGGACGGAGCAGCTGCATTTCGATGCCGCCGTGCTGGCCACCGGCTACCAGACCACCCCGGTCGATGCCAAGGCCGAGTACCACGGTGAGGCCTCGAACGTCATCGGCGGCCTGGACATGGAGCGGCTGCTCTCGCCCAACGGCCCCTATGGGCGCGTGCTGCGACCGTCGGACGGCAAGATCCCCGATCGCGTCGCCTACGTCCAATGTGCCGGCTCGCGTGATGAGACGCTGGGCGTGCCCTACTGCTCGCGCGTCTGCTGCATGTACGCCATCAAACAGGCCATGCTGCTGGCAGGTGCGCTGCCGCTGGCGGATATCACCATCTACTACATGGATATCCGCGCCTTCGGCAAGGGCTACGAGCAGTTCTACCAGACCGCGCGCGCCATGGGCATCGAGTTCGTCAAGGCCAAGGTGGCCCGCATCGACGAGGAGGCCGATGGCGACCTGAAGTTGCGCATCGAGCGCATGGAGGGCGACGGCTCGGTCGACGAGCCGCTCCACGACCTGGTGGTGCTCTCGGTGGGCATGCGACCCGGTACGGACCCGCGTTCGTTCGTGGGCGTGGATCTGGATAGTGATGGGTTCATCGCCCCCGCCGACCCCAAGCTTGATACCACCCTCACCCGCATGCCCGGCTTGTTCGCCACCGGCACCGCTATCGGCCCCAAGGACATCGTCGACAGCGTCGTCGAGGCCAGTGCTGCTGCCGCCAAGGTGGAGGGCTACCTGGCCGTGACCACCGGGCCCCGCACGCAGCGGGCCAAGCCGTTCGTCTCGGTCCGGGAGATGGGTCCCGACGAGCTGGCCGCGGCCGGCGTCCTGGAGGAGGTGCACCATGGTTAGCCAGGAGTGGCCTGCGGCCGAGCAGCCCGACTGCCCCGAGCCGGCCGGCGACCCCGGGCCCGTCACCGGGTCCGACCAGATCGACCTCGGCGCGTCCGACAGTAACGCCGGGCCCGGCGAGCGCCTGGGTGTCTATGTCTGCCACTGTGGCGGCAATATCAGCGACGTCGTGGACGTTGACCACGTCGCCGACGTGCTCAGCCGTGAAGAGGGCGTGACCATCGCGCGCCACGTCGCCTTCATGTGCTCTGACGAAGGCCAGCAGAAGATCACCGAGGACATCAAGGAGCTCAAGCTCGACCGCGTCATCGTCGCGGCCTGCACCCCTTCGCTGCACGAGACCACCTTCCGCAAGGCCGTCATCCGTGCCGGCATGAACCCCTACCTGTTCCTGCCTGCCAACATCCGCGAGCAGGTCAGCTGGGCGCATCCGCATGACACCAAGGCGGCCACGGACAAAGCGGTCTCGATCGTCCGCGCCGCGGTCGGCAAGTCGCGTCTGCTGGAGCCGCTGCAGGCGGTGCGCGTCGATGCCGTCCATCGCATCCTCGTGGTTGGCGCAGGTGTGGCCGGGTTGCGCGCCGCGCTGGACACGGCGGCCATGGGCCAGGCCGTGACCCTCATCGAGAAGTCGCCCTTCCTGGGTGGCCGTTCGATGATGCTGGGCACGGTCTATCCCACCGACGAGCCGGCCGTACCGCTGGTGCGCCGCCTCATCGACGAGGTCATGGCCGACGAGCGCATCGAGGTTCGCACCTGCACGCGTCTGACCGCGCTCACCGGTTTCCTGGGCGACTTCAGTGTCACGCTGACGACCGAGCCGCGCGGCGTCGATGCCGCGCTGACCGACGCGGCCGCGGCCATGGCGGCCTGCCCCACCATCGTGCCCGATGAGTTCCAGGCGGCGCTGACCACGCGCAAGGCGTTCTACAAACCACACCCTGAGGCCGTGCCGGAGCTGCCGGCCATCGACTGGGCCAACTGCACGCGCTGCGGCGAGTGTGTGCTGGCCGCGGGCGCTGGCATCGAGATCGACGGCGTGCCCGAGGATGAGGTCATCGAGGTCGGCGCGGTCATCGTGGCCACCGGCTACGACCACTACGAGCCGGCCGAGGGTGAGTACGGCTACAAGACCTCCGAGCGTGTCATCACACTGCCCCAGCTGGAGCGGCTGCTGGATCCCGAGGGTCCCACCGCGGGCAAGCTGCTGATCGATGGGACGACACCGCGCAGCGTGGCCTTCATCCACTGCGTTGGCAGCCGCCAGATCGCCGGCGTCGACGAGCCCAAGCCGGGCTGCGAGCTCAACGAGTACTGCTCGCGCGTGTGCTGCACCGCGACCCTGCAGGCCACCAACGAGGTTCGCCGCCGCCTGCCTGACACCGCCGTCTACGACCTGTATCGGGACATCCGCACTTATCAGAAGGAGCAGGAGCGCTACTACGTGCAGGCCTCCAAGCTGGGCGTGCGCTTCCTGCGCTTCGACGAGATGAGCCGACCGCAGGTGCTGCCTGCCGACCCCGGCGACGACTATCCGCTCATCGTCAGGGTCACTGACACGCTCACCTTCGGGGCGGAGCTGGAGGTGCCGGCCGATCTGGTCGTGCTCGGCGTGGGCATGGAGCCGCGCGATGTCAGCGACATCGTGGACATGACCAAGAACCCGGTCGGCAACGATGGCTTCCTGCTGGAGGTGCACCCCAAGCTGCGTCCGGTGGAGACGGCCATCCCGGGCATCTACCTCGCGGGTGCCAGCCAGGGACCCAAGGACATCACCGAGTCGACCTCGTCGGCGTCGGCAGCGTCGGTCAAGGCGGCTACCGTGCTGGCCAAGGACTATGTCGAGATGGAGCCCTTCGTAGCTCGCGTCGACCTGTCGCGCTGCACCGGTGCCGGAACGTGCGTCGAGGTTTGCCAGTACGACGGCGCCATCAGCATGACCGAGGTCGAGGTGGAGGAGGGGGTCTTCGCCGCGAAGGCTTACGTCAACCCCGTCGCCTGCGTCGGTTGCGGTGCCTGTGTGGCCGCCTGTGCCAGTGAGGCCATCGACGTGCAGGGCTGGGAGATGGATCAATACCGAGCCATGATCGACGCGCTCACCAGCTCGCCACCCGAGGCGGTCGCCGTCGAGGTGCCAGCATGAGCGCGACCGGCGCCCGCGTGAGCGTGGCCGGTGCCCGCCCCGCCGAGGGGGGCCAGACGCGACTGGAGATCTTCAAGGAGCGCCAGGGTGGTGCTTCCGACGAGCTGCTCGGTCGCGTCAAGGATCTGAACAAACGCCGCAGCGCCATCAAGAAGGCGCTCAAGGACGGTCCCCTGACCGTGCCGCAGCTGGCGGCTGCGACCGAGCTTGACCCCGCCGACGTGCTGTGGTCGGTGACGGCCATGCGCAAGTACGGCCTCGCGGTCGAGGACGGGGTCGATGGCGACTACCCCACCTACGCGCTACCGGAGAAGGAAGTGAAGCGATGACGGTCCGGGTCGATCCGGCGCTGCTGCCCCAGATCAAGCAGTACGGTGGCTTCGACGTGGATGCCTGCTTCAACTGCGGCAACTGCACCGCCGTCTGTCCACTCTCGGAAGGCGATACCACGTTCCCGCGGCGCATCATCCGTTACGCCCAGGTGGGTATGCGCGATGAGTTGCTCAGCAGCAAGGAGCTGTGGACCTGCTACGCCTGCGGCCAGTGTTCGGAGACGTGTCCGCGACAAGCGGAGCCGTCCGAGTTCATGGCGGCCTCACGTCGCTACGCCATCGCCGCCTATGACCGCACGCGCTTGGCCAGGTTCCTGTTCCTGCAGCCGTTGCTGGGCACCATCGTGGCTGTCGTGCTGGCGGTCTTCCTGGGCCTCTTCATGTACGTCAATCGCGCCGGCCCCGCGCCCGCGGGGGAGATGGCCTTCTTCGACTTCATCCCGGCCGGCCTCGTCCACGACATGGGCATCGTGTTGATGATCCTGGTCTTCGTGGCCGGTCTCGCGGGCGTGCTGACGATGATCGGCAAGGTCGCCCCTGCCAGCGGCATCGACTGGAAGGGCCTCATGAACCGAGACGGCCTGAAGGCTATCGGTGGCGCCCTGTGGTCGTCGCTGGCGATCGAATCGCTGGGACAGAAGCGCTACCGCGAAGACTGCGAGAACGACGAGGTGCAGCTGGTCTGGTATCGCCGCCCCTGGGTCATGCACGCCGCCACCATGCTCGGCTTCCTGGGCCTGCTGGCCGCCACCACGCTCGACTTCGGGCTGGAGGTCATCGGTGTCCGCGAGACCGGCACCCCGGTGCCGCTGTGGTACCCGGTGCGCCTCCTGGGCACCGTGGCCGGGCTGGCCATGATGTATGGCGCCACCGGCCTCATCATCCGCCGCTGGCGC
>JBBSAV010000119.1:0-8130 GCA_038251965.1 Candidatus Limnocylindrales bacterium | reverse complement strand
GCGGTTCTGGAGACCCCAGAGCGGACCGGTCACCCGCACGCTGGTGACCTTGAAGCGGTCGGTCACGGCGGGATCGGCGGTGGCGGTGAAGCCGGTCAGCACCCAGGCGTGGTTGCCGTGCGCCACGGCGATGGCCACCGGCAGCTCGGTGAGCCGCAGGTTGCGGACCGCCGAGCGCAGCGCGGCCTTGAAGCTGCCGCTAGACACCAGGCGGTAGCGCGCGTCGACGAACTGGCGGAGGCCGGCCGTCCAGCCGGCCGGGTCCACGCCGTCACGCAGCGGGATCCGGTAGCGGTCGTGCACCCGCATGTAGCCGAAGAAGCGGCGCTGCTGGGCCTTCGAATGCTTCGTCTTGTGATGCACGATGTTGCGCATGATCTGGACGTCCGCCGCCGTGCACCAGTACCAGGTCTTCTGGGTGCTGAACACGCCCGGTCGGTAGAGGTCGACCCCGCCGCGCCAGCGGGGGAGGGCGGCGTCCGCCGTGTCCGGGAGCGCAGCCATGCTGAGCGTCACGACGACCAGTAGCACCGCGAGGAGCGGCGCCAGGGTGGGCCGGCGGCGGGGGGCTCGGAGGCGAACGACCATGGACCCGTATCCTTTCGGCTCGCCCGATGATGCCACGGCGGGCTGGTCGCGGCATCGGCCTGCCGTCTGCCGCTCCAGCGTGACCTATCCTCAGCTCATGCGCGACGTCATCGAAGCCCTGGACCGCCACGCTCCAGCGTGGTACCTCACCGGCTCAGAGGCGCTCGCCGCATACGGTACGCCGCGCCAGACGCTCGACACCGACGTGCTGGTCGACACCACTGAGCCCGGACTGCGCGAGCTCGGTGCGGCACTGGGCCGGGACTACTACTTCGCTGAGCCGTTGCGATTCGGGTCGCGGGTGATGGCGTCCCTGGTCGAGCGTTCGGGTGCTGGCAAGGTCGACCTCATCGTCCGCGACGGGGATCCCTGGAGCCGCGAAGCGATGGCTCGGCGACGACCCTGGGACCACCCCGCATGGGGCCCCGCATGGGTGTCCAGCCTCGAGGATCTCGTGCTGGCCAAGCTCGAGTGGTCCGAGGGCACCTCAGAGCTACAGCTGCGCGACTGTCGCATGCTGCTGCGCATGAACGCAGAGGCCGTCGACCGGACGTATCTCGCGCACTGGGCCCCTGGCCTCGGCGTGGGGCAGCTGCTCCGTGACGTCCTCGAGCCGGGCCGCTGATGAAGCCCGATCCGGGGCTGGATGTGCTTGAGGGCATCCTGCGGGACGCCGGGGCTGACGAGCGTGCGCGCATCGGGGCCGAGCTGCGTCGACGCGGCTTCCTCCTGGTCTGGGACCAGGTCGATCGGGCGCCCGCGATGACACCCGTGGAAGAAGCGATGTTCGTGCTCGGCCGGCTCTATCCGGAGATGCCCGAGGCCCACCGGGTCTCGCTGCGGCGTCAGCTGCACGCAGATCACGATGCCGGGACGTGGCACGGCTTCACCCGGCCGGAACACTGACACCAGGCGCCTGACGCGGCCCCCGGCGGCCAGCTGCCAAACGAGGCGTCAGCCCGCGAGCGAGACGCCAGATGCCACCGCCAGTCGCGCGGCGGGTCCGCACCAGCCGCACCCGATCGGCCAGCAGTGCCCCGCACCCTGCCAGACGCCTGACTCAGCTGCTGCTGACGGATCAGCTTCCGCCGAGCGACGCCAGGAGAACGGCGAGGACGAGACCCAGGACGGTGGCCACGCCGGCAAGATGGTGGTCTTTCCGGTAGGCCTTGGGAAACACCTCGGTCGCCAGTGACGCGACGACCGCGCCAGCAGCAAAGCAACGCGTTGCTGCCAGCACTTGAGGGGAAGCTCCTTCCAGGACGACATTGCCGACAAAGGTCTGACGTCAGCGTCGTATGAGCGACGATCTCGGGTCCGCCCCCTCGGCGAACCCCTCGAGCATCTTGGCGTTGAAGGCCTCCAGATCATCGGGGCGACGGCTCGTGATGAGGCCCTGCTCCACGTGGACCTCCTCGTCCACCCAGGTGCCGCCGGCGTTGCGGATGTCGGTCCTGATGCTCGGGTACGACGTCAGGGTGCGTCCGCGGATGACGTCGGCTTCGACCAGCATCCAGGGCCCATGGCAGATCGCCGCCACCGGCTTGCCCTGGTCGAAGAACGAGCGCACCAGGGACACGGCCGACTCGTCCATCCGCAACTTGTCGGGGTTCTTCACCCCACCCGGGAGGATGAGGCCGTCGTAGTCATCGGCGGAGACCTCGCTCACGGTGCGGTCCACGCGGAAGGTGTCAGCCTTGTCGATGCCCCGCACACCCTGGATCGAATCAGCACCGAGCGAGATGAGGTCGACGCGCGCTCCCGCGTCGCGCGCTGCCCGCATGGGCTCGGTCAGCTCCACCTGCTCGACGCCGTCCGTTGCCAGTACGGCGATGCGCTTGCCACGCAGATCGTGTGCCATGGTTCAGCCTCCTTCAAGTGGAAGTCCTTTTCTCTCCCAGGGTCGTCCAAGGGGCGACAGCAGCGCATCATGCGGGGTGCTCGAGCGGGTTGCAGGCGCGTGTCAGCGGCCGGCTGCTCGCTGAAGGGGTTACTGCTTATCCCGCGTGAGATGGGGTGTGGACCTCGAGGCCGAGCACCCGGTCAGGCGCGCACGACGGGTGACCGATTCCTCATCGGGCTGTGGGGCGTGCGTGGACTCGTCGCCTCGGAACGTATCACCATCCTCGCCGACCTCGCCCTCGCCGTCCGCGAGCTGCCAGCCGATGAAGCGGTGGATTGCCGGCTCCACGGGTCGCGAGCCGCGGATGCGGAAGGTCCGGTCGCCGGTCGCCTCCCACAGGAAGCAGGCACCGTGCTCGCCCGCATCGAGGTGCATGAAGCCATCGGGATGGTAGGCGTGGGTGACATGCGTCCGCCGCCCGTCGATATCGATCTCCACTTGCCACAAGCCGATGATCGAGTGCGTCATGGCGTCTCCTCCAGTCGTAGTCCTTCTCCTCGACCGTAGCAGGCTTACGCCGCGCTCAGGTGTAGAGCGCCCAGTTCCACGCGTACCAGATCGTCATCGCATTGAAGACGAAGCTGACGCCGATGAGCAGGTTGTCGTAGGCACCCTTGTACGGCAGCCCGGCGATGTTGAAGACCACCAGGAAGCCGGCGGTGATGATGTTGAGCCAGCGGATCAGCACATGGTCCACGGTCAGGGTGAGCACGAGCATCACGATGGGCACGAGCATCACCAGCGCCGCGATGACCCACATCGACTGCGTCACCGGCCGGCCGGCCATCTTTCCGGGTTCGGCGTGACCGGCAAAGATGCGCAGCACGTCACCGAGCAGGTACGTCAGCATCAGCGCGACCCACAGCCCTGCCAGCACCAGCCTGGTCTCGTCCACGGTCCTGATGATGGCACTCGACGGGGCGCGCCGCGCGCAGCGCATGCCCATCGTCCGGGCGGGCTACCGTAGTCCTTCTGACATGCCACGATCTGCCGCGCCCAGCCGTTCCCAGCGCTCATTCATCATCAGCCGACGGTCTGCGGTCCTGGCCACGCTCGACCCTGCTGGGCAACCACGGCTACTGCCGATCTGTTTCGTCCCCGACGACGCCACCGAGCTCAGGACCATCTTGCATGTGCCGCTGGACGAGAAGCCCAAGCGAGGCAGCGACGTACGTGAGCTGGCCCGCGTGCGAGACATCCTCATTCGTCCCCGTGTGACTCTGCTATTCGATCACTGGAGCGAGGATTGGACCGCGCTGGCCTGGGTGCGAGCGCGGGGAACCGCCACCCTCTGGGAACCGGGCGAGGACGCCGCTGCGCACCGGCGCTTGCTCGAGGCGCTGCGTGACAAGTACCCGCAGTACCGGAGCCACGCGCTCGAGGATCGCCCGCTGATCCGCATCGAACTCGACGGGATCACTTCCTGGAGTGCCGACGGCCACCTGGAGGCGGAAGGGGACTGACCGTCGACGTTCGTTCGCCTCTGATGGGCCACTGCGGCCTACCTGAAACTCACGTCCCCAAGACCGGGCCTGGGGACCCTCGAGCGTTGGCGTCCGCCGACCGAGATCAACCTGGCGGGCCAGGGGCAAGGAGCCCCGAGAGACGTGTCCGTATGGTGACCGATCCGTTCAGTCTGTGACGCGCTTGAACACTTCTGGGCCCATTGTGATCCAATCGTTCGATCTACCCTTGACTTTGAACACTTATGGCAATAGCGTGGTGTAAGTGTTCAAAGAAGACGCAGGCTTGAACGATTAGTGATGCCGACTACCATCGAACGAACCTGGACCGGGGACCTTGTCGCGATGGGTGGGCGCAAAGACAAGCGCTCGTTCCGCTATCAAGCGTTCATGCCCGACCGGATCGCGGACATCGACCCGCAGGTCACCTTCGAGGCAGCTGAGCTGACACTGCTGGCCGAGAACGCGATCCACGAGCTGAACTCACGTGCTGGTGGCGCCGATCTCAAGACCGTCGGGCCCCTATTCCTGCGTTCCGAGGCCGCCGCGTCCTCGCGTATCGAGGGATACCGGGCGTCATCCCTCAACGTGGCCCGGGCCCTTCTCGACCCTGCTGCGGGGCGCGGAGCCGCTCGAACCATCGCGCGCAACATCGACGCCATGCAAGAAGCGATCGCCATCGGTGAGCGCGGGGAGCTGACAGTCGGCAGCCTGCTCGACATCCACCGTGTGCTCATGCAGGGCGAGCCAGACGCGCTTCCGGGCGAGTTCCGAGCCACTCAGGGCTGGATCGGTGGTCGGGCTGCGAGCCCTCTCGGAGCGGACTACATCCCGCCGCCCGAGGATGCGGTGCCAGGCCTCCTCGACGACCTCGTTGCCTTTCTGGCGCGCGATGACAGCCCGCCCATCGCGATGGCTGCGATCGCTCACGCCCAGCTCGAGACCATCCATCCGTTCGTGGATGGCAATGGTCGTGTCGGCCGCTGTCTCATCCATGCCATCTTCAGGCGCGCCCGGTTGACGCCGGCGTTCGTGCCGCCTGTCTCCATCGTGCTTGCTGCGCGGCCGCGGAGCTACGTCGGTGGTCTCATCGAGTTCCGAGAGGGCGGGATCGGACCATGGATCGCCTCCTTCGCGGGAGCTGTCAACCAGGCCGCGACCGAAGGCCTCACCATGGCTACGGACGTGGTCGAGCTCCGAGCGAAATGGTTCGAGCGCAGCGGCCGGCCGCGTCGCGGTTCGTCAGCAGCGCGGCTCCTCGAGATCATCCCGGCTACTCCGATCCTCTCGGCATCGACTGCGAGCAAGACGATCGGCGCGAGCCCCCAGCGGACGCTCGATGGCCTCAAGCGGCTGGAATCCGCCGGCGTCCTGTCCCAGATCAGTCGGGGTACCTGGGATCGTCAGTACGCGGCGAAGGAGCTATTCGACCTCGTGGCGAAATGCGAGGCGAGGATCGCGGGCCAGAGCTCGAGCTGATCACGTGGCAAGGGCGACGCGAGGAAGGTCGGCGGTGGTGGTGGTGACGACGGGCACCCACAGCACGAGCAGCACCTACAGCAGCAAGGGCAGCAGAATGAGGAGCGACACGAGGTCGAGGTACAACACGACCATGACGAGGTACGACACGACCATGACGAGGAAGGCAAAGGGCACACCCGCGAGCCAGGGCACCGCAACCTGACGGAGGCGCGCCCGCAGGCACCAACAGGGGAGTAGAGTCCGCTGGTCCATCAGGATCGATAGAGGGTTGCGTGCTTTTCGCGGAGGCTCTGTCGGTGTCAGGGTCGACATCGGGAACCGGAAGGGGCTCAGGTCCTCGCGTCGAAGCGATCCGGTGGCCGTCCACCCTGCGTCGTGAGGAAGAGGAAGTCCGGACCCTTTTGGTATGTGTGGCGGAGCGGTCTGCGATGCCGAGCGGACGGGTGGTCATGTCGCCTGCAGGCCATGCGGCCACGCTAGCGGGGACCCGAACGCCGATGTCTCACAAACCCCAGGAACTACACCTAGCCAGTTGACACCTCGATCGGGCGCCCTTCCGCGGCCCCCGCGACGACGACGCGGTCACGACCCAGCTCCTTGGCCCGGTACATGGCGGCATCGGCGGCGAGCAGCAGCACCTGAGCGGTGGTCCCGTGACCCGGGTAGGCGGCCACGCCGATCGACATGGTCATCGGATATGCGCGCGGCAACCCATCGTCCTGGCGACTCTTGACCCCCTCCCGCAGCACATCTGCGCGGCGCGCCGCGTCCGCGAGCGAGGCCGTGGGCAGGATGACCACGAATTCCTCACCACCAAAGCGACAGGCAACATCGCCACCTCGCACCGCTCCCGCGAGGTACTCTCCCAGCCCCCGCAGCACCGCGTCGCCGGCGGCATGGCCGAACGAATCGTTAAGATCCTTGAAATGGTCGAGGTCGGCAAAGAGGATGCTGACGGCATAGTCTTCGCGCTCTGCGCGCCGAAGCTCCCTCTCGAGCGCGTCCTCCATCGATCGCCGGTTGAGAAGTCCGGTCAGCCCATCCCGCGACGACTGCTCGCGGAGCGTCTCGCGCAACCTGATATTTGCGAGCGCCAACGCCACCCGCGCGCCCAGTGTCTGCACCAGCCGCACCCGATCGGCCAGCAGTGCCCCGCGCGCCCCGGCCGACGCCTGGCGATGCACCCGGAGGTGGAGCACGCCCAGCGTGTCCGTCTGCGCAGTCAGCGGCTCGCAGATGGACCCGGTCGCGATGGCCTCGTCGACGTGCGGGCAGGACAGCTCCGGCTCTCCGTCGGCGACCACGTGCAGGCGGCCACGCCGCAGGGCCCAGCACTCGTTCGGCGCAAAGGCGGTCCGCGCCGGCGGTGCACTGCCCCACGTGACGACGGCCTCCGCATCTGCCAGCGACGGGACCAGCGCATACAGCGCCCCTGTGTCACCGGGGAAGGCCTGCACTGCGATCCCGCCGATCACGCCATACGCCTCATCGAGCGTCTGGCAGGATTCGAGCAGTTCGCCGAGCTGGGCGAACAGCGCGAACTCGTGGTTGCGCCGCTCCAGCTCCTCCGCGTGCAGCTGGAGCTGCTCGTTCGCGGACTCGAGCCGCGACTGCAACTCGACGCGCGCCGTGATGTCGACGATGGTGGTGATCACGAGCGGGCCGCGTGGCGACGACACCGGCGCCAGGCTAATCTCGGCCGCCAACTCCGTTCCATCCCGGCGGCGAACGGACAACTCGAGGCCGCTGCCCATCGGCCGGGCGCTCGGCTGTCGAGCGAAGTGGGCCCGGTGGGCCTGATGACGCGCGGCAAAGCGCTCGGGGACGAGCTGTTCGATGTGCGAGCCGTGCAGCTCGTCCGGCGGCCAACCGAACGCCTCCTCAACCAGCGGGTTGGCGTAGACGATCCGACCCCGAGCGTCGACCACGATCACGGGGTCTGGACTCCCGTCCAGCACGCGCTCGGCTGTGACCCCGAGGCGCGCGGCAACCCGAGCCTGTCGCCTAGGCGCGGCGTTCCTTGTCCCATGTTGGGGGTTCATCTGTTCTGTCAAGTCAGACCTGATACCGGTAGTGTCTCAGTCTTGGCATGGGGGGCCGATCCGGGGTTGTTCCAGAGTGGCGACTGTGAGACACGAAATGGACCCCGCTCGCAATGCAGAACGTGCGCAGGAGGACACTCGCGTTCACTCTTATCCAGCCTAGGGACGAGGCTAGGAGCGGTGAACTGCCGGAAGTCATGCCCGACCCTGCCGTTCCGGCCTTAGGCACAAGCCACCGGGCAGGGCAGGCTTCGCGGGGCCCGCTGGCCGCCTCGAGATCGTGGAGGACAAGGTCGGCTCGGGCTCGACCGACTTCTGGGCATCTCCTTCTCACCCTCCGCGGCCGGGCAGCGACCGATGGGCGAGGCGGAGCTCCAACGCGGGATCACGCTGCTGCAGGCCTCCCGGACGTCCTTCGACGGCGTCGCGGCCCGGGTCTCGCCGGAGATGCGCATCGGCCGCGCGGGGGAGGACGGAATCGCGACCAGATCATCCGCCACACCATCCGCACCGAGAGCGAGGACTTCGTGAAGCAGGTGGGACTATGGATCCCGGAGAGCGCGGCGTTGTTGCGAGATGGTTCGTGTTGGATCGCGCCATCATTCGACGAGTCTGTCACAGCGACTGCGACCGCTGCACTGGCGACGGCGGT
>JBBSAV010000118.1:0-8259 GCA_038251965.1 Candidatus Limnocylindrales bacterium | reverse complement strand
CGTGGGCCCACTGGTGGCGCTCGTGTTCGCGGTGCCGCTTTACACGACTCGGGCGGCGTTCAAGGTGGTCGTGGACATTCGAGAGATGTTCACCCAGACCGTACGGGCACTCGCGTCCGCCATCGATGCTCGAGATCCCAGCACGAAGAAGCACTCCGAGCACGTGTCGGGCATCGCGGTCGAGATCGGCCAGGTTATGAGCCTGAGTGAAACCGAGCTGGAACAGCTCGAATGGGCCGGTCTCCTGCACGACATCGGCAAGATCGGCATCCGGGACGCCGTCCTGTTGAAGCCAGAGAAGTTGACACGTGAGGAACGGATGCTGATGAACGAGCATCCAGCCAAGGGCGAAGAGATCCTCAAGGACGTCGATCGACTGGCCGCCGAGCGCCCACTCATCCGGCACCACCACGAGTGGTACAACGGCTCCGGGTATCCTGACCGACTGATCGGTGAGGAGATCCCGCTGCTGGCGCGCGTTCTCCATGTCGCCGACGCATTCGAGGCGATGACTGCCTCGCGCCCCTATCGCCCCATTCCCTTGAGCAACGCCGAGGCCATCGCGGAACTGGACCGTTACGCGGGCATCCAGTTCGATCCCAACGTGGTGAAGGCTTTCGCACGGACCAGAACGGCGATGCAGACAACGCAAGATCACGACGACCCAGGTGAGCCAGAACAGCATCTCGCGCCAGTGCCGACGCTGGGCCAGGTCGCGGCGGCGCGAGCCAAGGGCGCCCTGCCTACGAGCTCTGCTTCGGCCGAAACCTAGACGGAGTTCTCCGAGCACATGGCGGGCCGGTCCCCGCAAACCCGAGCGCGCGCGGTGCCACACGTGGAACCACGCCCGAACCACACCTGATGCTGCTGGTCGCAGTCATCCTAGGCATCATTGCCGGCTTGGCAGCGGGTGGGCGGCTGAGCAACCTCCTGTCGGCCCGCCTCCGCTTCGGTGCGCTCATCGTCGCGGGGCTGTTGCTGCGCGTGGTGACGCAGTGGCTCATCGACCAAGGCATCGACATCGTCGAGCAGATGCGCCTGCCGCTGTTCGCATCGTCGTTCGGCCTGGTCGTGGTGGCGCTGTGGCTCAACCGTTCGCAGCCGGGGCTCCTGCTGGCGATGGTCGGTGTCGCTGCCAACGGACTCGTGATCATCCTCAACGGCGGCTACATGCCGGTATACCTGCCGGCCGTGGAGTTGGTCGGTCTCAGCGTCAGTGATCTCTCTCCCACGTTCAACACACCGCTTCCGACCGACATCGGCTGGGATTTCCTGCTGGCTGGAGGTCCGCTGGGTGATGTGCTGCCCATCGGCATCCCCCTCCTGACCAATGTCATCAGCCTGGGTGATGTGCTGCTGGCGGCAGGCATCGCCTGGTTCCTGTTCTCGGCCGTCGCGCGTGGTTCATCCGACCCCGACCGCGGGGTGGTCTCGATGTGGAGTGCGAAAGCGCGAACAGAGGCGACTGGAGATCCAAAGCCGACCCGTGCTGGCCTGGACCGACCGATCGTCATCGGCTCTGGTATGGGTCCGGGGCTCAGCCCGACAAGGCCAGAAGTCACGGTCGGGGCACCACCGGCAGGGCCGGGCGCATCTGTCCCGAGCCTCGGCCAGCGCGTCCGGGAGCACCCCTATGTGCGCTTGGCACACGACGCACGCTTCTCCGCCTTCTGGCTGGCCGGGACGATCAGCCTGTTCGGAGACCGCCTGCACCAGATCGCATTGGGCGTGATGGTCCTGGCCGTTACTGGCTCGGCCATGCAAACAGGCTTGGTCTTCCTGGCCGCGACCTTGCCCAATCTGGTACTGGGGCCGATCGCCGGTACTTTCGTCGATCGCTGGGACCAGAAGCGCGTGATGGTCGCGACCGACCTGCTGCGCGCCGCGCTGGTGCTGACGCTGCCGTTCCTGGCTGAGGTACACATCTGGCTCGTCTACCCAGCCGTCTTCGTCATCACCACCATCAGCCTGTTCTTCCGTCCAGCCAAGGCTGCCATCGTCCCGCGCATCGTGCGGCGCGAGGACCTGACTCCGGCAAACGGCGCGATGTGGACTGGTGAGACGGTCGCCGACATCGCTGGCTACCCCCTGGCGGGGGTGTTCGTGGCCCTGCTGGGCACCAACCTGGCGCTGGCGTTCTGGATCGACGCGGCCACCTACGTCGTCAGCGCCGTGCTGCTCGCCGGACTTGTGATCCCACCCGCCGCGCGGTTGGCTGCGACCCATGTCAGTGGCGCGATGGCGGCCTTCATCGCGGAGTTGCACGACGGATGGCGTTTTCTGCGGGGCGATGCAGCGCTGTTCCAGAACACGATGGTGAGCGTGATGGCGCAGCTCTCGGTCGGTGCCACGCTGGCATTGATGGTCGTCTATGCGCAGCGATCGCTCGACGGCGACGTGATCCCATATCCCGAGAACTACGCCATCATCGAGGCAGCTATCGGGGTCGGCAACCTCGTCGGTGGGTTCGTCGTCGGCGCCATCGGAGCGCGCTTTCACAAGGGCTGGCTGGTCATCATCGGCTTCGCCGTCATGGGCCTGGCGACCATCGTGCTTGGCCTGACCTCCAACGAGCTGTTGGCGGTCGTCGCGGCTGTGGTGATCGGCGTCTTCAACCTCGTCTACGTCATCCCCAGTCAGACGCTCTTCGCCGAGCGCACTCCGGCAGGCATGATGGGGCGAGTCGTGGCCATCCGCTCCAGCATCGTCATGGGTGCGCTCAGTGGGGCGATGGCCGTGAGCGCGGGACTGGCTGATCGTGTCGATGCTGGGGTGATCATCGCCGCGACCGGTGTGCTCACCGTGCTATCCGCTGTCGTCGCGGCCTGGCTACCGGCCGTGCGTGACGCCTAGAACAGCGCGCGGTGCCTTCGCACGGCGGCCGACGCGTCTCTCAGGCAAGAGCGGCCTGTGCCCGCGATAATCAGTGCAACGCAAGGACGAGGGAGAGCTCTGCCGCATGACCGACCAGTACGAACCGAAAGACGCCATCACTGAGGATCCGCCGGTCGAGGAGGCCGAGCCGATCGAGGAGGCGGCTGCGCCCGAGGCGGCTGCGCCAGCACCATCGGTGGGTGGGTCCAAGCCGACCGCCGACGGCTCGACGAAGCGAGCCGCGAAGAGCTCGTCGAAGCCAGCCGCGAAGGGTCCCGAGAGCCCCGACGAGTTGCCCTACATCGACGATCCGGTGAGCAAGTGGTGGATCGTGCTCATCGCGGCGGTGTTCGTGCTCATCTTCGCTGGGGCGATCCTGCTCGGCTCCGGCGGCCTGTTCGATGGCCTGTTCGACTCCGGGGACACGACCCCGTCGCCGGAGGCCACGCTTGTGGCTTCCATGGGGCCAGCGGTGACAGCAGCGCCGAGCGTATCGCCGGGGGCCACGGCAGAACCATCTGCCACGGAGGCGCCCGGTTCTGAGGCCACGGCAGAACCGACCACCAAGCCGCAGCCCACCAAGCGGCCGACGCTCGAGCCGACGGCCAAGCCAGAGGTATCGGTGGCGCCGGAAACCAGCGAGAAACCCGCCACTAGCCCAGGTAGCTGACGCCATGGGGTGAACCGGAAGCCTGACGGGCCGCCCTCGACCGACCCCTTCGCGGCCGAGCGTACGGCCATGGTGCGCGACCAACTGGAGGCGCGTGGCATCCACGACCCTGCGACGCTCAGCGCGATGGCGAACGTGCCCCGGGAAGCCTTCGTATCGGAGGAGCAGATCGGCGACGCATACGCTGACGGCGCCATGCCCATCGGACGTGGACAGACCATCTCGCAGCCGTACATCGTGGGCCGCATGACCGCCCTCCTGGAGCTACCCGCCCAGGGCTGGCCTTGGAACGACGCACCTCCGTCCATCCTTGATGTCGGGACCGGCTCGGGATACCAAGCGGCGGTGCTAGCGCAGACGGGCGCCCGGGTGATCTCGATCGAGCGCGACCCAGACCTGGCCGCGGCCGCACGTGAGCGCTTGGCGCGTCTTGGCTACGAGGTCGAGGTGGTCGTCGGTGACGGAGGTGCCGGCTATCCGCCGGCTGCGCCCTATGCCGGCATCGTGGTGGCTGCGGCTAGCCCGCGGGTGCCCGGGCCGCTGGTGGACCAATTGGCTGACGGAGCTCGCTTGGTGGTGCCGGTGGGGTCACGCCGGTCACAGCGTCTCACGGTGGTGCACCGGAGTGGCCAGCGCACGTACACGACGGTCGCGGACGGCTGCGTCTTCGTGCCGCTGCGGGGCACCTACGGCCATCCCGACTGATCGGCCCACCGGGCCGGTGCTATCCTCGCCCGCGATGACACACGTCTTCGTTGCCCCCCATCCAGACGATGTCGCGCTCTCGTGTGGCGGCCTCGTCGCCAGCCTGCGGGAACTCGGCCAGTCGGTCACCATCCTGACCGTCTATTCCGGAGGGCCTGGGGCCGGGACCGACTACGAGGACAGACAGCGTCAAGCGCTGGGTTTCGGCACCAAGGCTCTGGCCCCGAACACGCAAGCGTTCAACCGCGGGAACATCGCCGCCGAGTACCCAGTCGCGACGACGATCGGCTCGGGCGCCCCCTGGCAGGCCGATCCAGCACGTATCGGGGCGACCCAGGACCGCGCCAACACACAGGCTCGCCAGTTCTGGCAGCGGGCCGCCTGGTCTCGCAGCGCCAACGTCACCAACGACGCGCATGAGGACCGGCAACTGGCCGACGACCTGCCCGGCTATGGCACGCTGATGGCATATGACCTGGCCAGCGCCGACACGACGACACGGCGCAAGGCGGAAGACGAGCGTTGGGCCTACTTCATCGAGGCGGCCATCGTGGATCTCGATCTGCCCGCCGCGATCCATCGTGGCTACGAGGGTGATGACGCACTCCTGGGGCACCCGTCGCTCGATGACGAACCGCCGACCGACATCCTGCGCCGCGAGATCCTGCGTTTGGAACCACAACAGGTCTATTTCCCGTTGGGCATCGGTGGCCACGTCGATCACCGGCTGTGCCGCGATGCCGGACTGGCGCTGCTGGCAGACTCACCCGCCTGGGTGATGCCGGCGCCCGACATGACCGGGCGGCTCTCGTTCTACGAGGACTTCCCGTACGCCTGGTGGAGCGGATTCTCCGGACTGGCCGATCTGGCAGGCCAGGACATCGAGGTACCCCCCGGCCTGGGACTCGAGGCACGCTACGCCGACATCAGCGACCAGCTGGAGCGCAAGAACGCCGGCCTGAAGATGTATGCCGGGCAGGTCCAGCGGCTGTTCGATGGCGAGCAGGGCATGTTCGACGCTGTTACCGGCTACGCCGCTCGTGTCGCCGATGCTGGTGGCGTGCGGACTGGGGCGGCTGAACGCTACTGGGGCGTCGTTCGAGCGTAGCCAAACACGGGGTTCCCAGAACGGGGTGACCGGTCAGGCGTTGTCGTCCGGCCTTGAGGCAGCACGAGACGGCGCCACGCTGCGGTGGATGATGGGGATGCGAAACAGGTCCCAGAGCACGCTCAGCGCCAGCCGCGGCCGCACCCGCATGCGCGAGCCATGGATGTCGAGCCACATGACGGGCACGATCGCGAAGCGATAGCCGAGGCGGCGGGCCAGGAAGATGACCTCCGCGTCAAACACGATGCCACTCGTCTTGAGGCGACCGAAGAGGTCGAGTCCGGCGGCTCGCCTGAAGCCTTTGAAGCCGCACTGCGTGTCAGGGATGTCGCCCGTGACCCACAGCCCTGCCAGCCACCGGTAGAGGCGGCCCAGGGTGCGGCGATACGCGGGCTGGCTGGCGCGTCGGTCGGAGCCGTCGGGCTGGATGCGGCTGCCGAGCGCGACGTCGGCGGTCTGCAGCGCCTGCGCCAACAGGGGGATCTGGTCGGGAGGCGTGGCCATGTCAGCATCGGCGAAGATGATGAGGTCACCCTGCGCCGCCATCACGCCGGCGGTCACCGCGGCGCCTTTGCCGGCGTGGTGGCGGCGGAGCACTCGCAGCCGGGCTGGCGAGCCATCGAGTCCTGGCTGCGCCTCTGGGCGGGCCTCCACGATGTCGGCGGTCTCGTCTTCCGAGCCATCGTCGACGACGAGCACCTCCCAGGTACCGATCTCATCGGACGAACGGCCACCGCTTCGGGGCAGGCCACCGCGATAGAGCCAGCCGAAGAGCTCGTCGAGTGCAGGCTCGATACGCTCAGCCTCGTTGAACGCCGGCAGCACGATGGTCAGGTGGACATGTCCCAGGTCGCCAGATATCACCATGAGAGGCTAGCGGTCCCACGCCGCCCACGCAGATGGCTCCTTGGTCCCATCTTGAAGGCACCGCAGCGCACCTGTTCCAACACGATGACCCCCGGGGCCTGGCCCTTTCGTACTACCGGGGCGTGACGCCGTCCGTGGCAGTGTGTCAGCGATATGGCGATCCCCATCCTGCTCTTCGCGATCGCCCTTGGCGCGCGCATGCTCACCGCGGCGCTATTCGCCGAACCTGCCTATCCCGACGCCTACTACTACGCCAACCTGGCACGGGAGCTCGCGGCCGGGGGTGGCTTTTCGGTCGACTACATCTGGAACTTCATCGAGGTCGGCGGGGTGCTCCCGGACGTGGGCGTCTTGCCCATCCCTTCGAATGCCCACTGGATGCCACTGGCCGCGCTGGTGCAAGTGCCGTTCATCTGGTTGCTGGGACCGACCAGCGTGGCCTCAGGCCTGCCGTTCTGGCTTGCCGCTGCTGCCGTCGCGCCGTTGACCTGGTTCATCGGGCGCGACGCTGGCATGCCCTCGTGGCAGTCGGCTGCGGCAGGGCTGCTGGTGGCGATGCCGGCCGGCGTATCGCCGTTCTTGGGACAGCCTGACAATTTCGCCATCTTCATGTTCCTGGGTGCGTTGGCACTGTGGTTGTGTGGACGTGGGCTGCGTGGCGACCGGCGCTCCTTCGCGGTAGGCGGGGTCGTGGTCGGTCTGGCAGTCCTCTCCCGCAATGATGGTGCACTGCTGGGCGTGCCCTTCGCGCTGGCCTTCCTGTACGACATGGTGCGGCGACCCCACGGCTCTCGAATCGGCTGGTGGCCCGCCCTGCTCTGCGCTGGCGGCTTTCTCGTCGTCACTGCCCCCTGGCTGCTGCGACAACTGGACGTGTTCGGCTCCATCTCACCGTCGTCAGCCGGTGGACGCATCCTCTTCATCAGCACGTATCGCGAGCTCTACAGCGTCACGACCGAGACCACGCTGACCTCGTTCCTGGCGCAGGGTGCCGGCCCCATCATCGAGAGCCGCCTGACCGGGTTGTGGGATGCCGTGCTGATCTTCGTGGCCATGCCTCTGCTGCTGCTACTGCTGCCGTTCCTGCTCCTCGGCTCGTGGGTCGGTCGCCACAGACGGGACTTCACGCCGTGGTTCGTCTACGCCCTCGCCCTCTTCCTGTTCACCGCCGTCGTCTCCGCGATCCACGTGCCGTATGGCACCTTCATCCACTCCGCGGTGGCACTGCTTCCCCACGCCTACCTCTTAGTGATGCTGGGGGTTGCGGCCGTCGTAGGCGCGATCGCTTCGCGTCGCCCATCGTGGAACGCACCGCGAGCCAGCCGAAACTTCAGCTTCATGCTGGTTGGCGTGATCGCGGTGGTATCGATCTTCGCGACCACCTCGACGGTCAGTGCCTGGAAGCGCGAGCGCGACGGTCGCGCCGCGGTCCTCGCGATGCTCTCGGAGCGGGCTGATCGCGGCGATGTCGTCATGAGTCCCGACGCCGGCGCGTACCAGTACTACGGCGACTGGGCGGGAGTGGTGACACCGGACGATCCGCTCGCGACCGTGAGGCAGGCGTTGGCACTGTACGACGTACGCTGGCTGGCACTCGAGGGCGCCCACATCACGACCGGTCTCGAGCCTGTGCTCCGAGGTGAGATCCAGCCCGACTGGCTGTCAGCCCCGCTGGTCGTGGTGCCGCCACTGCCGACGGAGGCCGACGGGACCGAGCCAACTGACTCCATGCCCAGGGCCGCGCTGTATGCGGTGTGCCTCTCGGAGACCGACACGCGGTGCGACCGATGAACATCATCATCCCAGCCGCACTCTATCTGGTCGCTCTGATCATCCGCCTCATCGCGGTAGGCGACGTACCGTTCCCGGCCACCGAGCCCAGTGCCTACTACGTGGACGTTGCCCAGAACGTCCTGGCCGGCCATGGCCTGGTCAGCGATGGCGTTTGGAGCTATGCCACGGCCCCGCTGCAGGTCCCCAAACCCGCCTTCGAGCTGTGGCTGCCCATGAGCACGTTCGTTTCCGCCGCCACGAT
>JBBSAV010000117.1:0-8299 GCA_038251965.1 Candidatus Limnocylindrales bacterium | reverse complement strand
GCTCCGTGTCGGCGCAGTCGGCGGCCGGCTCCGTGTCGGCGCAGTCGGCGGCCGGCTCCGTGTCGGCGCAGTCGGCGGCCAGCGCTCTGTCGGCGGCCGGCTCCGTGTCGGCGCGCTCCTGCTGGCGATACTCATGGCCACCTTGTCCCTGCTCGTGGTGGCCTGCGAGCCGACACTGCGACAGCAGACGGGCATCGTGGTCGGCGTGGACTCACCCGGCCTCGGTCGAGTGGACAGCTTCCAGCTGCTCACGAGCGGGGGCGAGACCTTGACGTTCGACACTTCGTCGTTGCGATTCCGCTCCGAGTTCCCGGCGGCCCACCTTGCCGAGCACCAGATCATCGGCGACCGCATCGTCATCACCTATAAGCAGGACGGAGATCGACTGGTGGTGACACAGCTCGACGACGCCGGCGGCCCTGGCCACTGAGCCGGCGGGCGGTCGACATCAGGTCCGCAAGCGTGGCGTGACCCCCGGCCCGGCCGTTTGCATCCAGCTGTTTGCATCCACTGCACGATCTCAACGTGTCGGGAACACGACTTGCAGGTTCCTTGCATTGGATGCACGTGCCTGACACTGCTGTGCAGTGGCTGCAAGAAACCTGCGCATGCGGCGGTCCACACGTCGAGATCGTGCAGTGGATGCAAACCGTGCGGGACCTCCAGGGGTGTAGACGGTCGCTCTGCCGTCGCAGGTTCAGCTGTTCGGGCGCGGGTCAGTCATTCGGCCTGCGCGTCGTCAGTCGCCGCTGGTCGGGCGTGGGTCAGTCATTCGGCCTGCGCGTCGTCAGTCGCCGCTGTCCCCTGCCCCGCCGCCCCCGGCGCACGCATAGCGCCCACAACATAGCCAGACGCTACTCCCTGTAGCGCAAGGACAACTACGAGGCCCTGAACACCGCCTTGAGAGCCTGACGGGAGGTGGACGAGCCCCGGAATCGGGACTCGCAAGCGTGGCGTGGGTAAGTCTGGTCTGCGCATCTTGCCCGATTCATGTCCTCGCGCCACAGGGAGTGGCATGTGGCCAAGAAGGCGGCGCGAACGGACGATCAGGCGCTCTGCCGTCAAGGTCAGGCGCTCTGCCGTCAAGGTCAGTCGCTCGGCGCGCGCGAGTCGTTCGCAGGCGCCCAGCGGGCGCGGGTCAGTCGCCGCGGTCCCCTGCCCCGCTGCCCCCGGCAGTCGCGGTCGCTTCTCGAAGCGCCTTGGCCCGAGCCAGGCGCGCATCCTCGCGCACCGATTCGCGCTCCTCATGACGGAGCCAGGCGCCGACGGTCAGCAGCAGCGCCAGCACGAACGCGGCATCCCCGCCGCCCCACATGATGCCTCCGGCCAGCTGCTGGTCCGCCAGCGGCGTGGGGCCCCAATCACGTACGAGGGTGGCGTAGTGGTCGTACAGCACGTTGGAGGCGGAGAAGATGACCAGACCCAGGAACGAAGACAGCGGCATGCCCACCGCGAGGTACAGGATGCGGCCACCGAACCCGATCCGGTGCGGACTGGGATCGGCGCCGATGACCGGCCACCAGAAGAGCATCGCCGAACCCAGGAAGAGCGCATGCTCCAGCCGATGCAACGTGAAGTCCTCGAGGGCAGCGTCGAACAGCGGCGAGAAGTGGGTGAACCACATGACGGCTGCGAAGAGCCCCCAGGCCACCACTGGCTGCGAGATGGTCTTCACCACTCGCGAGTTCAATACGGGCAGGATCCAGCGTCGGCGAGCTTCGGGCGACGAGACGCGCAGCAGCAACGTGATGGGTGCCGCCAGCACCAGCAGCGGCGCCGCCACGAACGCGAGCAGCAGGTGCTGGATCATGTGGACCGAGAAGAGCGTGGTGTCGTAGAACTCGATCGGCGACGCCAGGGCCAGGATGATGGCGCCCAGCCCGCCCAGCCAGGACCACAGTCGCCAACGCGGCACCGGGTTGCCCGGATGGCGCCGGTCGACCATGTTGCGGGCCTGCCAGTAGACCAGCGCCGCCAGGATGACCGGCAGCCACACATCGACGAGGAACGTCCAGCCCTCTAGGAGGATGGCGGGCGTGGGCTCGACGGGCGCTTGCCCATGCGCAAATGCCGCCGCGGGCGCCAGCGGAACGGCCGCCGAGGCCAGCAGCGGCGAGAGGCGTCGGAGTCCGAGACGGGGGGTCTCTCGGCGCGCCCCGTGACCATGTGCCTGGGCACCGAACGGGCGCACGCGAATGTGCATTGGGCCGCTATAGTATCCCGGTCCTGAAGAGGGAGCATTCACAGGGGGAGATTCCTTGCGCATCCCGGCGTCCGGCGGCTGGCGTGGCCGTCTTGCCAAGCTCGCGATGGTCCCTGCAGCCGGTCTGATACTGGCCGCCTGCGGGGAGCGGGCGAACAACAATGCCACCAGTGACGCGGTCGGCCCGAGCCTGTTCGGCGAAACCGCCAACGGCATCGGCTTCCCGCATGATGTCGTGACCACGCAGGGTATCGCCTCAGCTGGGCTGTACCTACCCATCTTCATCATCGCGGTCGTCATCTTCATCCTTGTCGAAGGCCTGCTGCTGTACACGGCCTTGCGCTTCCGGCGCAAGGACACGGACCAGGGGGGCGAGCTGCCTCGGCAGGTCCATGGCAACAACAAGCTCGAGTTCATCTGGACCGCCATCCCGGCACTCATCGTGACGGTGCTGTTCATCGGCTCTGCGGTCGTGCTGGCCGACATCGAGACGGAGAGCGACGATCCCGCCGTCGTCCTGAACATCGAGGCGTATCAGTTCGGTTGGACTTTCAAGTACATGGATCCGGCCAGCTACGACCCCATCACGCAGAAGTACGCCGAGACCGGCATCGTCATCCCGTTCAGCCCCTCGCTGGCGTCATCAGAAGACGTGCCCCCGGTCAAGCAGGAGGCGCTCCTGCCGGTGAACGTGCCCATCCGCTTCAGGCTGCAGGCGCTCGATGTCATCCACTCGTTCTACGTGCCCGCGTTCTTCTTCAAGCGCGATGCGTTCCCCGGCCGCATCAACGAATTCGAGCTGACCATCGAAGAGCCGGGCGTGTATGGCGGTCAGTGTGCGGAGTTCTGCGGCCTCAACCATGGCCGCATGTTCTTCACCATACGCGCCGTCGAACAAGCCGAATATGACACCTGGGTGGCCGAGCAGACCGGTGCCGCGCCGGCCACGGCCGAAGCGGATGGCGCTGGAGTCGTGGCCGCTGCCAGCCCCGACGCCAGCCCCGCTGCCAGCCCCGACGCCGCGGCGACAGTGCCTCCAGCGACCGAGGCTGTGGTGCTCGAGCTTTCCACCCCCAGCGACAAGCCCATCTCCTTCGCCTCGACAGAGCTCGAGGTAGAGGCCGGCCAGCAGGTGACCGTGCGGTATACGAACGAGTCGAAGGTGCCGCACAACGTCTCGTTCTATGAGGGCGCGGACGCGGATGCTCCCTTGCTCGCTCAGATCGGCACCGTCACCGGTCCCGACGCTATCGGCGAGGTGACCTTTACCGCTCCAGAGACGCCCGGCACATACTTCTTCCGCTGCGAACTCCATCCGCTCCAAATGACCGGAACCCTCACAGTGGTGTCGTAGTTCCGCTGTCGATCGAGCCTCCGACGGAGTGTGGAGCTTCTTGCCGGCGGCGCATACCGGCCTGCGGCAAGAAAGAGGCGGCCTGCAATGCGCAGGCCGCCATCACGGTCCGGGCCAATCCAAGGGGCTGGCTACAGCAGCAGCCTGGTCAGGCAGTGACCTCGAAGTCGATCCACATACCCATCTGATAGTGCGCTTCGGACTCGCCATCCTCCATCTGGACGAGGTTGCAGAGGAGTACGTAGTGGCCTGGCTCAAGCGCCCACGTGCCCGACTCGGTCGCGCCGACCGCTAACTCCTCGATCTCGCCGATGACCTCGGCTCCATCGGCATCCTCGTCGAAGGCGCCGTCCTCGCGGGTGGGCAGATCGCTGGCGGGGAGGTCCGTCCTGACGATGACCAGTTCGTGCGCGTCCATCGGGCCGATGTTGGTGGCGTTGAAGGTGATGTCCCCCGCAGGCACACTCAGGGTATCCGGGATGACGGCGAATTCCTGCAGCGTCACGTTGACGATGGCGTCTGCCGGCGCAGGCTCGCTGCTACTCTCGGCCTCTTGGGCCGACACTGACGCACCGGCAAGTACAAGAGTGGCGAGGACCATGGCGCCCATGATCGGGCTCCGTGTCTTGACCATCGGGACTCCTCCTATCGAGACTCGCGCCGGAGCGGGGCTCCCACGCTAGCGCCATGATACGGCGCGAAGCGACCCCGGACCGGGTCATCCGGCGATATGAGCCCAGATGGCGTGACTCGTCAGACAGGGCACTTTTGTCGTAGCGTGCCGCTATGATATGGCCAGTCCAAAGTAGAACGGCTGGAGACGGGGGAGATTCTTTGCGTAACCCGGCAGTTAGCAGCGGAGCGATGGCAAACATGGCCGGTGGGGAGGAGGCAGCCTGATGGGCAGCGCCACCGCCCATGCGGGCACCTACGCGAGCCGCCGCTCTACCGTGCTCGAGTGGCTGACCACGACCGACCACAAGAAGATCGGCGTGATGTACATCGTCACCGCCTTCAGCTTCTTCATGCTCGGCGGCGTGCTGGCACTGGGCATCCGCTCCGAACTGGCCGTACCGGGTCTGCAGTTCATCGACGAGTCCACGTACAACCAGCTCTTCGGCATGCATGCGGTGATGATGATCTTCCTGTTCGTCATGCCCATGACCACGGGCCTCGCCAACTACATCGTGCCGCTGCAGCTGGGTGCTGCCGACATGGCCTTCCCGCGGATCAATGCCCTCTCGTTCTGGATGCTCGTGACCGGTGCGCTGTTGATCCTCAGCGCCTTCGCCTTCGGCGGGGCGCCCACGGGCTGGACGTTGTACGTGCCGCTCTCGGTAAAGGTCCAGGCCACCGGTGTGGACCTGTTGCTGCTGGGCCTGGTGGTGCTGGGCTTCAGCTCCATCTTCGGCGCCATCAACTTCATGGTCACCATCTTCAAGATGCGCGCGCCCGGCATGGGCCTGTTGCGCATGCCCATGTTCACCTGGGCCACCCTGGTGACCGCGGTCCTGCTGCTCTTCTCGCTGCCGGTCGTGGCGGCCGGCCTGATCATGATCTTCATCGACCGCAACTACGGTGGCGGCTTCTTCGATCCGGCCGCCGGTGGTAGTCCCATCCTGTGGCAGCACGTCTTCTGGTTCTTCGGGCACCCCGAGGTCTACATCCTGATCCTGCCCGCCTTCGGCGTCATCAGTGAGATCCTGCCGGTCTTCAGCCGCAAGCCGCTGTTCGGGTACAAGGCCTTCATCATCGCCACCGCCTCGATCGGCGCCCTCGGCTTCACCGTCTGGGCCCACCACATGTTCACCACCGGACAGGTGTTCCTGCCCTTCTTCAGCTTCTTCAGCTTCCTCATCGCGATCCCCACCGGTGTCAAGTTCTTCAACTGGCTGGCCACCATGTGGGGCGGCCACCTGCGCTTCGACACGCCGATGCTTTTCGCGGTCGGCTTCATCGCGCTCTTCCTCATCGGTGGCCTCGACGGTGCCTTCCTCGCCGTGGTGCCCTTCGACTTCATGGTGCAGGACACCTACTGGGTGGTCTCGCACATCCATTACGTGCTGGTGGCCGGCGCGGTGTTCGCCATCTTCGCGGCCCTCTATTTCTGGTTCCCCAAGATGGCCGGACGCCGTCTTGGCGAGGGCCTCGGGAAACTCCAGTTCGTGCTCCTGTTCGTGGGCACCAACGTGGCATTCTTCCCGCAGCATATGCTCGGCCTCGACGGCATGGTCCGTCGTATCCCCGACTATTCGGGCAATGCCGGCTGGGCGGAGCTGAACTTCATCTCCACCATCGGCGCCTTCCTCATCGCCACGAGCATGCTGCCGTTCCTGTGGAACGTCTTCACCACGCTGCGCAAGCCCATGGAGCATGACAGCGACCCCTGGGACGCCAACTCGCTCGAGTGGGCCACCACCAGCCCGCCGCCGCCGTGGAACTTCGACTCACTGCCGGAGATCCACTCGGAGCGACCCTGGTTCGACGAGAAGTATCCGGGCGTCGGCCACGGGCCCACACCTGAACCGACACCGCAGACCGAGGGGGCCTCGTCATGACGGTCAGCACCGAATCCATGGACCCGCGCGTCCAGGAGGACGTCTCCGTCCACGACGCCAAGCGCGGCGGCATGGACCCAGCGCTCCTCGGGATGATGCTGTTCATCGCCAGCGAGGTGATGTTCTTCGCCGCGCTGTTCGCGGCCTACTTCAACGCCAAGGCGACGCTGCCGGTCTTTCCGCCGGAAGGCGCCGAGTTCATCAACGCCTTCAAGTTCCCCTTCCTGCCGGTGTTCATGACGATCATCCTGATCACCAGCTCACTGACGATGCAGTGGGCCACGATGCGCATCCGGCGTGGCGATCGAACCGGCATGAACCGGGCTATCGCGCTGACGTTCCTCCTGGGTGTGGGCTTCCTCGTGTTGTGGGCTTCGGAATACGCACTGCTGCTATCCGAGCACGATTTCGGCATCGATAGCGGCATCTACGGAACGCTGTTCTACACGCTCACCGGCTTCCACGGCGCCCACGTCATCGGCGGCGTCGTCGGCCTGGCGGTCATCCTCTCACGCGGTCTGGCCGGGCAGTTCACCCGCCAGCACCACGTGGCCGTGGAAGCGGTGCACTACTACTGGCACTTCGTGGACGTGGTGTGGGTGCTGCTGTTCCTCACCATCTACATCCTCAAGTAGGAGGGCTCCAGATGAACGGTACCCGTGGCGCCCTTATGCTGGGCGCCTTCCCGGTGGTGGTGGGCCTCATCTATGTCGTCTGGCCCATGCTCACGACCGGCACCGCCGCACAGGAGGCATCAGGCTTCGTCCTGCTGGTCGCGCTCGGGCTGGCGATGGGCTTCGGCATGCTCGTCATCCTGCGTGGCGCACGCGACCTGTAGGGCGGGCAGTAGGATTGCTGCAGCGACCCTGCCCTAGCGGACGGACCAGCTGATGCTGAACGAACTCTGGAGCGCCATCCTCGAGGTCATCGCCGGGATCATCAACCCGGTCTGGAATGACCTGATCCAATACCTCCCGCTGCTGCTCGCCCTGGGCCTCCTAGCCATCGTGGGCCTGGTGCTCTGGATGTGGATGCGCAACGCCGAGGGCAACCGACCACGCGTTCCACGGCCTATCCCGGCGGGTCGCAAACCGGACGATATGCACCTGCCGGGCCCATCAGCGTGGCCGCTGGTGGCACCGGCTGGCCTGCTGTTGATCGCGTTCAGCCTGGCCATCGGGCCATTTGACTCGGTGGCCAACACGGCCATCCTCGGGCTCGGCCTGGCGATCGCGGTGGGCGGGATCATGGGCTGGTACTTCGACGCCAATCGTGAGTACGCCCAGGTCGAGGCCGGTGGGCACGGCAGCGGCGGCGAGACAGCGGGCGAGTTGCCCGGCTGGGCTTTGACGCCGCCTGCGGGCATGCATCTGCCGGGTCCGTCGGCGTGGCCGATGCTGGCGCCGGCCGGCCTGCTGTTCCTCGCCTCGGGGCTCATCTTCGGCCCCGCGATGCTCATCGGTGGCGCCATCATGGCCGCCATCGCCATCATCGGCTGGTTGCTCGATGCCAACAAGGAGCTCGATGACGTCGAGGAGCATGGCCACCCCTCGCAGGCCGACCGTGACCCGGAGATGGCCTGGCCGTACCGGCTCATCCCGGTCTACTTCATCGTGGGCGGTTCGGCCATCGTGCTGACGCTACTGCCGTGGCTGTTCTCGTTGTTGCCGGGCAGCGGTGGCTGACACATCCGATCGTCGGCCGCAGCGGGCGATCCTGTTGGTGGCGATCGCGGTCGTGGCCATCCTCGCGGTCTCGCTGCTGCTCGTGGGGCAGCTGGGCGGAGGTGACGGCGACAGCGACGCGGTAGCCGTGGGTGGTCATCCGCTATTCGGGAAACCAGCGCCGGAGATCGACTTGGTCTCCATCGATGGTGAGCCGGTGTCGCTCGCATCGTTGCGCGGCCGACCCGTGCTGGTCAACTTCTGGGCCACTTGGTGCGGACCCTGCCGAGAAGAGTTCTCGCTGATGGTCGATGCTTATGCGGCACACGCAGATGCCGGACTGGAGATCCTCGGGGTCCTCCACAAGGATGCGGCCGAGGGCGCGCGCGCCTTCGCTGCTGACAAGGGCGCGACGTGGCCGTTACTACTCGATCCCGACCAGGTCGCCTGGAACGACTACCTCGGCGTGGGGATGCCGACCTCGTTCTTCATCGATGCGGACGGGGTCGTGCGCGCCTTC
>JBBSAV010000116.1:0-8300 GCA_038251965.1 Candidatus Limnocylindrales bacterium | reverse complement strand
CTGGTACGGCGCAGCGCCCTCGTCCTGCGGAGCCCGAGGCGCGGAACCAGCGCACCCTGGTGCCAAGGTGTCACCTGTGACCCGCCCCATGGGTGAATCAGCGGAGCCCGAGGACGGCAGGCGCCCACGGCGCGGTCATTCCATGCATCCGGTGGGTAGGAGGACCGATGCCCTGTCGTTTCACCCGCCCCAAGGGTGAGACAGCAGCGCGATGGGTGCGGCTCAGTCGGATGACCCACCCGATGGGTCGGCCGAGCACTCCTGAGTCGGTCACTGCCGCCTCGGGCGTCAGTCCACCGGCCAACAGACGGGTGCGGACGGTGAGGCGTCGCTGCGCCGGGCCGTCCAAGCTCCTGGTCTCCCTCGTATCCATTGACCCGAGCGTGACGACGTCGCTGTCCGGTCAGCTGTGACGTTGGGCGTGACGGGATGGTTGAGCTCCGACAGGGAGCCCCGTCAGACTGGACGGCATCGAACGTGTGTTCTATACTGAGTCCGTCCGCAGACCATCCACGACAGGTGTGCACCATTCGTCCACACCGTCGGCCATGGCGACGACGTGACCGCAACATGTAGTGTAGTGGCCTGTTGCGTTACCCCAACATGTAGTGTCTCGGGCTTGACAGCGGAGTAGGTCAGGTCCACAATCGGCCGACTGTCGCCGGAGGGTTTTTGCCCTCCCGTGCGAGCCCCGGGGAGGGCGCGCTGGGCTAGGTCACCGAGTCAGGTGGGGCGATGGCATCGTCGGGTCGTTGGAGCGACCCTCGTGAGCATCCCAAAGGCGCCGCTGTCGTCGTCGGCGCGGTAGGCAAGGAGAGGAGAGGTCATGGCTGAGGCTGTCGCCAACGTGCGCAACACCATCATCGGCGAGGGGGCGGCAGCACGATCCAGGGCACGCGATCGGCGCGCCAAGCGCACCATCGCCGCGGCAGCCATGGACGACCAGTACCGCTTCACCGGCGTCGTGTCGGCGGGACTCACCTTCGAGCGCCGTTGGACCACGCCGGGGTCGCATCCCTACGACGAGGTCACCTGGGAGTTGCGAGACGCCAGCATCGCCAATGAGTCGGGCAAGTCCGTCTTCGAACAGACCGACGTCGAGGTGCCCGAGTCCTGGAGCCAGCTGGCCACCAACGTCGTCGTCAGCAAGTACTTTCGCGGCCATATCGGCACCCCCGGCCGCGAATGGAGCGTGAAGCAGCTCATCGATCGTGTGGTCGATACCATCGCCGGCTGGGCAGCCACGCAACAGTACTTCGCCAGTGACGAGGATCTGGCCACGTTCAAGGCAGAGCTGACGTACCTGTTGTTGCACCAGAAGATGGCCTTCAACAGCCCCGTCTGGTTCAACGTCGGCGTAGAGGCCAAGCCGCAGTGCTCGGCCTGCTTCATCAACTCCGTGACCGACTCCATGTCCTCGATCATGGACCTGGCCAAGACTGAGGCGATGCTCTTCAAGTACGGCTCCGGCGCGGGCGTCAACCTCTCCCCCATCCGGGGATCGAAGGAGAAGATGTCCGGCGGCGGCGTGGCCTCAGGACCAGTGAGCTTCATGAAGGGCTTTGATGCCTTCGCGGGCGTGGTCAAGTCGGGCGGCAAGACCCGGCGTGCGGCCAAGATGGTCATCCTCAACACCGGCCATCCTGACATCCTCGACTTCGTCGACTCCAAGGCCCACGAAGAGCGCAAGGCTTGGGCGCTCATCGAGGCCGGGTACGACCCCTCCTTCACTGGTGAGGCCTACGGCTCGGTGTTCTTCCAGAACGCCAATCACAGTGTGCGCGCCTCCGATCAGTTCATGCGTGCGGTCGAGAACGATGACGATTGGACGACCTACGAGGTCACCAGCGGCGACCCGGCGGACACGCACAAGGCCCGCACCATCCTGCGTCACATGGCAGAAGCCGCCTGGATCTGTGGTGACCCGGGCATCCAGTACGACACCACCATCAACGACTGGAATCCGGTCGCTAACACCGACCGCCAGCACGCCACCAATCCATGCTCGGAGTTCTCGTTCATCAACGACACCTCCTGCAACCTGGCCTCGCTGAACCTGATGAAGTTCGTCGATGCCGAGGGTGAGTTCGACGCGGAGGCGCTCCGCTATGCGGCTCGCCTGACCATCACGGCCCAGGAGATCCTCGTCGACAACGCGTCCTATCCGACCGCTCAGATCGAGGAGAACTCCCACCGCTTCCGGCCGCTGGGTCTCGGCTATGCCAATCTCGGCGCCTTGCTGATGAGCCGGGGACTGGCCTATGACTCGGACGAGGGCCGCGCGTTCGCTGGCGCCCTCACGGCCATCATGACGGGCGAGGCCTATCGCCAGTCAGCCATCATCGCCCGCGACCATGGCGGCCCCTTCAGCGACTATGCCGTCAACGAGGGTCCATTCCTGCGTGTCATCAGCAAGCATCGTGACGCTGCCTACCAGCTCGCAGACGCCCCCGGGACGCTCGTTGCTGAGGCCTGCGCTGCCTGGAACGACGCGCTCGAGCTAGGTGAGAAGCATGGCTACCGTAACGCCCAGGTGACCGTGCTGGCGCCCACCGGCACCATCGCCTTCATGATGGATTGCGACACCACCGGCATCGAGCCGGATATCGCATTGATCAAGTACAAGAAGCTCGTCGGCGAGGGCTTCCTCAAGATCGTCAACGGCACGGTACCGGTGGCGCTCAAGCGACTCGGCTACGGCCCTGACGCGGTCGAGTCCATCGTCGAGTACATCGATGAGTTCGAGACCATCGAGGGCGCGCCCGACCTCCGGCCGGAACACCTGTCGGTCTTCGATTGCGCCTTCAAGCCGGTCAACGGCGAGCGTTCCATCGGGCACATGGGCCATCTGCGCATGATGAGCGCCACCCAGCCCTTCCTCTCGGGCGCCATCAGCAAGACCGTCAACATGCCTGAAGCGGCCACGGCCGAGGACATCGAGGATGTCTACATGCAAGGGTGGAAGCTGGGCCTGAAGGCCATCGCCATCTACCGCGACGGCTCCAAGCGCAGCCAGCCGCTCTCGACAGGCAAGAAGAAGGACGACAGCGCTGCGAACACCTCGACGGCAGGCGAGGCGACGGTGTTTGAGCTCACTGGGGAGCCCAAGCCATACCGTCGCCGCCTGCCGGATGAGCGCCGCGCCGTCACGCACAAGTACCAGGTGGCGGGTCACGAGGGCTACATCACGGTGGGCCTCTATCCCGATGGACAGCCCGGGGAGATCTTCCTCAAGATGGCCAAGGAGGGTTCCACGGTCAGCGGCCTCATGGATACGCTGGCCACGATGACCTCCATCGCCCTCCAGTACGGCGTTCCGCTGCGCGACCTGGTGA
Source organism: Candidatus Limnocylindrales bacterium (assembly GCA_038251965.1). Taxonomy (GTDB): domain Bacteria; phylum Chloroflexota; class Limnocylindria; order Limnocylindrales; family CSP1-4; genus JAFMJV01. The sequence continues at coordinate 4,965 of JBBSAV010000116.1, read as the reverse complement.
ACAAGTTCGCCCACGTCCGCTTCGAGCCGTCCGGCTTCACCGGTAACCCCGAAGTGCCTATCGCCAAGTCGATCGTGGACTACGTCTTCCGCTGGATGGGCTCCCGGTTCCTCAGCAAGGACGATCGCGACGCCCTCGGGATCATGGGTGGCGAGATCGTCAGCGGGCCAGCGGCCGTGTCTTCGCCGCAGCTGGGTGCTTTCGACCTGGCCGACGACGCCTCCGACTCCACCGCGGCTGCGGCCCCGCTCGCTTCTTCGACCTCCTCCGAGGGAGGAGGCGGGGAGCGGCCGTCGAACCTCGCACCTGGAGCGTCCGAAGGCGCCGTTGCCAGTAGGAACGGCAGCAGCAACGCCAAGGTCGTGGCCTCCTTGGGAGCCGGGCAACGCATCGCCTTCTCGGTCAGTGCCGACTCGCCCTCCTGCATGGACTGCGGCAGCATCATGGTCCGCAACGGCAGTTGCTACAAGTGCCTCAACTGCGGTGCCACCAGCGGCTGTAGTTGATCGGCCGGTCACTTGGACGTTCCTTCGGCACCAGCTGAGCGGCTGAGCGGGTACCCTGCCCTCGATGCGGATCGCCACCTGGAATGTCAACTCCCTGAAGGCACGGCTCGACGCCGTCGAGCAGTGGTTGGAACGAGCTGCCCCGGACATCCTGCTGCTGCAAGAGACGAAGCTGGCCGATGACGATGTCCCCGAGATGCCGTTTCGGATGGCCGGCTATGAGGTCCTGCACCACGGCGAGGGCCGCTGGAACGGTGTCGCCATCGCCAGCCGAGTCGGTATCGAGTCCGCCATCAGCAACTTCGGCGACGGCCCCGTGCGCAGCAGTCGGAGCACGCAGGAAGCGCCGGATGCGGAGGCCTTCGACCCGCTGACCGAGGCTCGTATGGTCAGCGCCGTCTGCGGTGGCATTCGCGTGGCCAGCCTCTACGCGCCCAACGGCCGCATCGTGGACTCACCCTGGTATGCCGGCAAGCTTCGCTGGTTCGAGCGACTGTCGGACTGGCTCAGCGAGGTGGCCGATCCGTCCGGGGCGCTGCTGCTCGGCGGGGACCTCAACGTGACGCCCACCGATGACGACATCTGGGATGCTGCGGCGGCCCATGGGACGACGCACGTGTCCGAGCCCGAGCGGGCGACACTCGCCCGATTGCGTGACTGGGGCCTGATCGACCTCTATCGGAAGCGCCAACCGGCCACCGACCGCTATAGCTGGTACGACTATCGCGCCGGCATGTTCCACAAGAACATGGGCATGCGCATCGACTTGTTGTACGGCACCCCGTCCGTGGCCGACCGCGTCATCTGGGCAGAGATCGACCGCGAGGCGCGCAAGGGTCCACCGACGCCATCGGACCACGCCCCCGTCCTGATCGACCTCGATGAGCCTGGCAAGCCCATCGATGCTGGTTGGGAAAGTGCTTTGGCCCGCGTCAGCAAACGAACGAGGTCGACCTAGCACGACCGCCGATGCGGAGGGCCCTTCATCACCGCCGACGCGGTGGCCCTTGCAGGAGATGCACCATCTCGACGTGCGGAACGGCGAGATCGCAGCTCCTGTGCCTCGGCTGCAAGCCCCTGGCAAACGTCTTCATCCAGTGCAAGGAACCGACACGGATGAGCGTCCACTCGTCGAGATGTTGCATCTGCTGCAACGCACGCACCAAATGCGACTCGCCGCGAAGACCAGCCCGAGCTTGGGCCGAGCCGTGTGGCTCGAGCCGCCCGGCCCAAGCCTCCCGTTACCTCGAAGCTACAGCTTCTGAGCGATCCAGTCGGCGGTCAGGCCGATGACCTGGTCGGCCAGGGTCTGATCCTCGGAGAGGACGAGGTAGATGTGGTCTGCACCCTCGATCATCTGGAGAGTGACGTCTTCGCTCGCGCTGGCCGTGGCGGCGTTCTCCGAGACGCTGGGCAGCACGGTGGTGTCCTCGCTGCCCGCGACCAGGAGGAGCGCGCCATCGTAGGACGCGAGATCATCGAGAGGTGTCGCGGCCGCCATCGACTCGAAGTAGGCGCAGCTGTGGTCAAGCATGCGGAAGCCGAGATCGACCTCCAGATGCCCCTCACCCGTGGCCTTGCACGCCTCAAGTGACGCCTGGTACGCCTCAGGGTCACCGTTGTAGATCGCGCCCGACCAGGAGCTGAAGGCCACCGGTCGCTCGTCGGTGCCCACCAGGTGCGATCCGATGAACGAGCCGTTGCTGAAACCCTGCACACCGATGCGCTCGGGATCCACGCCTTCCTGCCCGACCAGCCAGTCCAGCGCCGTCGCCGCGTCGGTGATCTGCGAGTCATACGTGTAGTCGAGCGTGGAAGCCTCGCTGGCGCCCATGCCGGCGAAGTCGATGCGCAACGAAGCGACCCCCTGCGCCGCCAACGACTCTGCGAGACGCGCGTACATGTCCCCCACTTCATCAGCGGAGCTGCCGTAACCGTGCAGCATCAGCACCGCCGGGACCGCACCATCTGCCCCGGAGGGCATCGCCAGCGTGCCCGTGATGTCGCGTCCATCCGAAGGGATCGTCACCGCCGTCTCGTCAGCGGCCATCTCCTGCGCCGTCACCGGGGCAACGCTGGCCGCGCTCAGCAGCAGCGTCATCGAAGCACCCAGGGCGAGCGCTCGCGTTCGTGTCGAGTTCATCTTCATCTCCTTGTGGCCGGGCTACCCATCGCTGCCACACGGCAGCACCGCTCGAGTGTACGGCAGCGGCATGGGGGCGCAGCCCATATCCTGTGCCCGTGACGCTGTACCACCTGCTCGACCATCCCGACCTGGAAGACCCCCTGATGGTCGTCGCGCTCGATGGCTGGGTGGATGCCGGATCCGCTGCCACCACGGCAGCCACGCTGCTGGCCGGAGACGCCATGCCCATCGCAGGCATCGAGGTCGACCTGCTGTACGACTACCGCGCCAGGCGGCCCACGTTGCACATCGACGACGGCAGCCTGGTGTCGCTCGATTGGCCAGAGCTGCGCGTCCTGCATCGGCGCTTTGAGCGGCGCGATGTCCTGATGCTGATCGGACCCGAGCCCGACTATCGCTGGCGGGAGCTTTCGGGCGATCTGGTCATGCTGGCACAGGACCTGGGAGTCAGCGAGTGGATGTCGCTGGGTTCCATCCCCGCTGCGGTGCCACACACCCGACCCGTGAGCATCCTGGGCATCGCCTCGGCTGACGGACTGCTCAAGGGCGGAGTCGAAGCTGGGCCGATCGGCAGCATGCGGGTTCCCTCGGCCGCCGTCTCGGTCATCGACCTCGTGGTCGCGCAAGCCGGCATCCCCACGTTCGGCTACTTCGCGCAGGTCCCGCACTACATCAGCGGCGAGTACCCGGCCGCGGCGATCGCGCTGATCCGGGCCGTCGAACGCCACATCGGCGAGGCCATCACGACGTCCGTCCTGGAGCTGGAGGCTCGCTCCATCGCCGCCAAGCTGGACATCGCCGCGTCCTCCGACGATTCGACCAGGGCATACGTTGGCCGCCTTGAAGCCATGTCTGACGAAGCCAAACTGCCGTCAGGGGATGAGCTCATCGGGGAGATCGAGCGCTTCCTGCGCGAGCGCGACGCGCACGAGAGCTGACGTGGACGAGCCCCACGGCGCTCCGAGGCGGCGCCCTCGAGCCACGCTGCGCTCGCTGGCTCCGTAGACTCCATGGTCGTGGATCTGGCCATCGAGATCGATCTGAGCGTCGGCCTGCTGGCGCTGGCCGTCGCGGCTTACGGGCTGACCGCGGCGACCCTGTCTCGTCGCTCGGTATCGGCGCCCTTCGCCTTCATGGTCATCGGTGCCGCGATCGGAGGCGTCGGCATCGGCATCATCCTGCGCGAAACGCCCGACCCTGATGTGCTCGGCTTCCTCGCCGAGCTCACCCTGGCCATCGTGCTCTTCGGTGCGGCCTCCACCATCCGGCTCAGGCGCCTGGAGATGGATTCGCCCATCGTCCTGCGGCTGCTGGCCGTCGGCTTGCCACTCACCATCGCGCTGGGAACGGTGCTCGCCCTGGGACTGTTCCCCGGCATCTCGCTCGGGGTGGCACTGCTGATGGGCGCCATCCTCGCGCCCACCGATGCCGACCTGGGCCACCAGGTCATCACCGATCGATCGGTGCCGGCGCGGGTGCGGCGGCTCCTCAATGTCGAGAGTGGCCTGAATGACGGCATCGCCGCGCCGGTCGTGAGCATCGGAATCCTGCTCGCGACGGCGGGAGACCTGGGCGGCGCCTGGGTCCTCGCGGACGCCCTGCGCGACCTCGGTGTGGCCGCCGGTGTGGGTCTGCTGGTGGGTGGGGCCGGGCATTGGCTCATCAAGCGCGCGGACGAGCACCAGACGGCGACCACGGGCTCACGCCAGATCGCCACGCTGGCGCTGGCCATCGGCGCCTACGCCATCGCCGCCGGCCTCGACTCGAGCGGCTTCATCGCGGCTTTCGTGGCCGGGCTCGCCTTCGGCCTCGGTGACAAGTCGCGGGTGGCTTCGGCCATCTCCTTCACCGAAGCGCAGTCGACGTTGCTCTCGATCGTCGTGTGGCTGGTGTTCGGACTGGTGGTCATCGGGGAGGACGTGTTCGGGCTACGCGACCCCATGGTCATCGTCTATGCCGTTCTGGCGTTGACGCTCCTGCGCATGCTGCCGGTCGCGCTGGCGCTGGTGGGGACGGGCTTCGATCGGGTGACCGTCGGCTTCATGGGCTGGTTCGGGCCGCGGGGTCTGGCCTCGGTCGTCTTCGTCATCCTGGCCATCGGATCGCTCGATGCCGCGGGGGTGGCCAGCGATCCGCTGGGGCCCGTCGTGGCATGGACGGTGACACTGTCGGTCATCCTCCACGGCTTCAGCGCCACGGGCCTCGCTCGCCGATACGGACGCTATGCCGCCTCCTTGCCGATGGATCGACCCGAACATCTCGGCGAGCAGGAGCCTCGCCGACCGAGCTGGTCCATCCACACCGCGCACGATG
>JBBSAV010000115.1:0-8317 GCA_038251965.1 Candidatus Limnocylindrales bacterium | reverse complement strand
GTCCACGGGTGCCCTGCTCGCGCGGGCCCTGCGGCGCGCCATCGGCGAGATCCTCGCCGGGCTGCTCCCGCCACGCCGGCTGCGCGCGGCGGCCCGGGTGGTCAAGCGCAAGATGTCGAACTTCGGCGTCAAGCGCGCCGCCCATCGTGCCTGGCCACACCCGATCCTGCCGCCGGCCGAGGCCATCCGGATCCTTGGTCCACCCTAAGTTATCGGTATTGGGTTTAGATCCGACCTCAGACCATTACCGATCGGCCCGCTAGCCGGGCAATGCCCCGTCTCGCAAACGCCGCGACGGTCACGGCGCAGGCGTGCCCACCGACATGGCGACCGCTCCGCTGGCCTGGTCGAGGGACCCGGCGAGGAGCTGCTCTTCTGGCGTCTGGGCCAGGAGGGTAACCATGGACCCGTCGAGTTCTGCCGGCAACGGCGTCTGCGTCCAGGTCACGCCATCATCAGCAGAGGTCAGAAGGTCCGTCCGTGTGGCCATGACCACACCCAGCGGTCCGAAGCTGGAAGCGGTCACCGGTGAGTCCACGCTGAACACCTGCTCCCAGGCGAGCCCGTCCACCGACGACCAGATGGTCGAGCTGACCGGGACCTGGTTCTCATCGACCTGCACGACCACCAGCAGCAGGCCGCCAGCGACCGCGGTCAGCGCCGGTATCCTGGAGTTCTCATCCATGAAGGGCAGCGGAATGGTCTGCCACGTGGCGCCGTCGGGCGCGAGCCACAACTCCGGGACCGACCAGGACGCGGCCGCCAGGAGGCCCGAGGGTGTCGCCGTCATCGTCGAGATCGGCAAGGCACTTTCTGGCAGGGGGGCGTGGCTCCACGCCTTGCCGTCGGTGGTGGTCCACACGGCCTGTGCGGTGGCATCCGCACCGGCTACCGCGACGCCGGTCGGTGTCGAGATCACGACTCCTGGTCGGGCGCCCTTGATGCCTTGCTTGGTCATCTTCCACTTGGCGCCCGTATCGGAGAGGAAGGTGGTTCCACCCACGCCGACCGCGATGAACTGATTGCCAGCCGTTCCGACACCGGTCCATGCCCACACCTGTTGCTTCTGCCGCGCATTGGCCGGCTTGACCGATTGCCACGTGACACCATCTACGGAGCGCCAGGCGTTCATCGATGGATCGGTGGGCCTCTGTGGCCGGGCCACCATGGTCATGGCACCGCCAGCATCCAGCGCCAGAGAACCAAGGTAGGTGGGAGCGGACCAGGCAGCATCTGGCAGCGTCGCCCGCTGCCAGGAGAACGCTGCGGCGTTCGCCGCGGGGTCCGTGCTTGTCTCCGGCGAGCTCTCCTGCGCCGTGACCGGGACGGCGACCGCGAGCAACGCGAGAGCGCCGAGCAGGGCCAACCACGGCCGGGGGGTGCGGGATTGGTCCACTAGGTGTCTCCTCCTGTCGCGGCAGGCCAACCGATCTGCCGGTCCTTGATGCCTGGCACGATGAAGGAGGCGCCGGGGACCTGCGCGCTCGTCAGCAGTGGGCGGCGCGAGGTCCGGCTTCCTGTCGTGTCGAGGCAGTTTACGCGTGTTGTCAAGGGCCAAGTGCGCTGTAGTTGTTGCGCTCAGTGACGCTTTTCGCCCTGATGGTCGATCAGTGGGGCGGCGGGTTGTCGCCGGGCGCTGGGCTACCTGACGCACCGCGCGGCACGCCTGACTTTCCTGCTTGCATCCGGACCACCCACTCGTCATCATCGGCGCTTCTGGCGGGGGTGGAGCGGCCAGGACCATGACGGCTTGTGAGCACCCCCTGGGTGTCTCCCTCGTGTGCGTGTACCTACATGTCAAGTACAAGGTGAGGCAATGAAGACAGCTACTCTCGTCGGGACCGCGCGGCGGATGGCCGCCCGCCGTGCACTGAGCGCCATCGTCACGGTCGGAGCCGCATTCATGTTCGTGAGTCCCGTTGTCGCGCAGTCGTCGGATGCGAGTGCGGCGCCAGCAGTTTCGGTCGCCCCTGCCACCGAGGCCAGCACACCGAGCGGATTGGCCGCCATAGAGGCCGGGTTCGCGACGCAGGCCTGCGATCCCTTCCTTTCTGCCGCCGAGCTGTCCTCGATCGTTGGCGTCACGGTCACCGGCGTCAGCGGTGGACTTGTCGCGCCAGACAGCGACCGCGCTGGGTTCGTCGGGCTCGACTGCGGCTGGTCCATCGACGGCGGAACGGTCTGGCTGAAGGTGGATGAGCGCGAATGGCGCGGCAAGGGCAAGCCGAAGACGAAGGACCTCTGGGACGCCAACGATCGTGGCTATAGCCCGGACCAAACCAAGCTGGCAGGCCCCGGAGATGCCGCGTACTCCGACCCCGGTTCCGAACAGGGCTACTACCCAGGTCACCCGAACGTCACGTGGTCCCAATGGGTCAGGCATGGCAAGGCGTTCGCAGACCGCTGGGTCAGTCTTGACAGCGACGTCCTCGATGTCGCCGCACTGGAGGACGTCGCCACGACCGTCCGCTCGGGAGCGACGCCCAGCGGTGCACCCCTTGCCGCCGCTCCCGGCGAGTCCGCCATGGCGCTCCTTGGCTCGTGGACGCTATCGAGCTGGGTCGGTGCTCCCTTTGAGCTGCCGAATGTGGCCACGGTGACATTCACATTCGACGATGCGGGAATGGTCACGAGCACGCTCGACTGTCAGCGGAAGGGCGAGAAGCCACTCAAGGACACGAGCCTGTACTTCGTCGAGGGTGACAAAGTCATGACGACGTCCGATGCTGAAGGGCCGAAGGGGGGCTGTGCGCCGAGCGGTCTGGACGCCTTTGACCATACCGTTCTGCTGAAGGTATCTGAGCCGATCAGTTCGGCCGACGACGCCACCTGGACGGTCGATGGCGACACGCTCACAATCACCGGCCTGAATGGCATCGCGCAAACGCTGATATTCGAGCGCGCTTGATCGAAAGGCTTCCGGCAAGCCGGCCTGGCGCCACTCCCTCGGGCACGACGGGGACTTGATGACCCCGTGGAGTCGCTGGCGTCCGAGGCCGAGGTGCGCCTCGGACGCCAGCGATGGACACACTTTCCATCGTGTTCGCGCCGGAGGCCTCGTAAGCAGCCGAGCGTCGATGGTGAGATCGTCGAGTGACCGGGCCAAGTCATCGAGGAACGCCGCCTGGCGCTCGGTCGCATGGCCGCCTCGCTAGAAGTCGCGCACCTGGAGCATGAGGTCGGAGAGCTCATCCGCGTCCATGCCGTACGTCGTGATGAGCGCGTCGAGCGTCATCAGGTTCAGCATCTCCGCCGCGTTGCGCGGCTCGACCCGGCGGGCGATGTGGCGCTCGGGGTACCGGAAGCCTTCGGCTCCGGTGTCGCTCATCGATGCTCGCCGCCCGATCCCTGTCCGCAGGCGGCACAGGCTCGTGCCATGTTGAGCTCCTGTACGCGCTACTCGGCGCGATGGCGTACCGCAAGGAAGGGCCTAGTGCAAGGCGTGCCGGTCCCTCACGACCATCACCGTATCGCCCAGGGGCGTCCCAGGACGGTCCCTGTCGGCCTGGTAGCCGGGGCAGCGTGGTTTTACCGGCCAAGCCGCTTCATCCCGGACCGCCGAGTCAGCCAGTGCCGCCGCCTGATTGAACCCCCGGTCGCTGAAGGCACCGACAGGGCGGACGTCGATGGATGTAAGGCCGCTCAGGACGATGACAGCCACCAAGGACGCGATGAGTCTGATCGTCCACCCCCATTGACACGCCATCATCACGGGCAGAGGTCCACCGATCCGGCCCATCGCGCCTGTCGCGGCTGCGAGTGCCATACCGGCTCCTGCGGCTGGCCGACGACGAACGAACGGCGCTGCGACCGCTGCGGGCGTCTTGGCTTCGCCAACCGGTTCCGCAAGACGCGCGATCAACCCGTGCGACGAAGGTCAGCGTGGCGCCGGCTGGCGAAGCGGACCGTCGAGGCGCACGTCGTACGCCACGGTTGGAGCTGCCCCGGCTGGCTTCACCCACCGCACCCGGTCCGGCCCGGCGAGCTCGCGGCCGACCATCCGGTGCCGCTGGTCCTCGGTGGCGAGCCGCTACCGGCTCGGCCCGGCGTGCTCTGCTGGCGCTGCAACGCGCGCAAGGGGTTGAGTCAGCGACGGCGCTGAGGAGGGCCGTCCCCTACTGGTCTCACAGGGCTGGCGACATGAGTCACTGGCCCTTGTCGGTGTCCATCCGCCCCCGGAACGGGAGCACTGCCCGCGATGGCCTCAGCGGAGTGAGCGACCAGTCGCACCAACGGAGCATCGCCTCCAGATGCACGGCGCTCAGGCGTTCCGTCGCTCAGGTAAGCGATTTGGGAACACTGCCGCTTGGAGCGCCATCCATGGTTCGAGAGCGGCCAAGTGGGCCGCCACCTGAGGAGTCCCCATGCAGCGGGAACTCGTCGATCAGCGATGGCGGGCGATCGAGACGCGTTCACGGAGCTTCAACGCGCCACGATCGATAAGCTCTACGCCATCGCACGGCTGATCCTCCGGGATGGCGATCGTGCCCAGGATGCCACCCAGGAGGCGTACATCGCCGCCTGGCGACGCCTCGGGGGCCTGCGCGATCCGGACAAGTTCGAGCCGTGGCTGCGACGACTGCTCGTCAACGCCTGCTACCAAGAATCCCGCAGTGCGTCGCGACGCGCCAAGGTCGAGGGGCGGGTCCGCTCCATCGACATCGCGACGCCCGATCCGGCTCTGCAGTCGGCCGACCGGGACGAGTTGGCCGGGGCCCTCGAGATCCTGGCGCCCGAACAGCGGGCCCTCATCGTTCTGCACTACCACCTCGGGCTTCCGATGGACCAGACGGCCCTCATCCTGGGGCTACCGGTCCGCACCGTGAAGTCCCGCTTGCATCGCACCAAGCAGCAGATGCGCACCACGCTCGAGGCGAACGCGCGACTGCCCCTCACCGCGGGAGGCACGCCATGACGTCGTACGACGACCTGGACCGGCGCCTCACTGCCTGGCTCGACGAAGAGGTCGCCATGCACGCGCCGATCGGGCTCTTGGAGTCCGCCACCGGCAGAGTCGCAAGGACGCGCCCGCTCCCGGGCTGGGCCACCACAGAAAGGTGGATCTCCATGGAGACACGCGCCTTGCTGGGGACCGTTCCCCGCGTCCTCATCGTCCCCGCCACCATCGGGCTCCTGGCGGCACTGACCGCCGGAACCATCGTCATCGGGTCCGCGGTGACGACTGGGTCGTCCAATGGCCTCATCGTCTACCAGCACGCGTCGGGCGACCTTTGGACGGTCGAGCCGGACGGCAGCGACCCACGGCCACTCGTCGAGTCTGACGCCACCCTCAGCGCACCGGCATGGTCACCGGACGGCCGCAGCGTGGCTTGCTGGCCCACCGCGACGGGTCGACGCGGGAGCGACCTCATCGTCAGCGACGCTGACGGCAGCGACGCTAACGGCAGCGATCCCATCGTGGTGGCGTCCGACGTCGGGGAGATCACGGGCTGGGGACTGCCCGACTGGTCCCCGGATGGCACCCGCCTGGCCTTCACCGCTGCGACCTCGGTGACCACAGAGGGTGACTGCTCGCTCAAGGGCAGCTTCTGCGGCAGCCGCGTCTTCGTCGCCGCGTCGGACGGCCAGACCGACGCGGTACAGACCGGCGATCCTGACCTCGATGCCCGGACGGCCGCCTGGTCACCGGACGGCTCGACCATCGCCTTCGGGGCGGGCGACGCTGCCGGGTACATCAGGCTCTACGCGATGGATGCCGACGGGTCGAACGTGCGGCAGGTGAGCGATCTCCAGGGCGTGCAGTGGGCGCTCCTGCGCATCGACTGGTCGCCCGATGGGACGAGCATCGTAGGCACGTCCGGGCATCCCGAGTGGGACATCTGGATCTTTCCGACCGATGGCGGGCGCGAGTCGAACGTCTCAGCGATGGATGTCGAAACATTGTTGGTCGATCAGCTCTTCCCGACCTACGCGCCCGACGGTGCGATCGCCTGGTGGCGCGGTGGCGACGGTCTCTGTGGGTGTCTGACGATCCGTGAGGGTGCGGCTGAGCCTGTCGAGTTGACCGAAGGCACATGGGCTCCCACGTGGTCACCCGACGGACAGTTCATCGTCGCCCAACGGCAAGACTCCGACGGCGAGCTCATCATCATCGACCGAAGTGGGGCCGTTCAGGCCACGATCGATGGCGTCGGCGACGCGAGCTTCGGAGCGAGTTGGCAGCACCTCGGCCGCTGATCGCTCGAAGATGTCGGCCGGCGCCGTCACGGGGCGGGCCGACACCCGGGGTCCCTGCCAGCAGCGATCCCCATGCCCACTGGGTGGTCGGCGGACGGTGCAGACGCCGGCGCTGACCCCGGGGTACCCACAGGGCGCTGACATGGGCGCCCGTGGGACCCCGTAGCCACTTACGCGCGCGGCCGAGTTACGCGCGCGGCCGAGCTTCGCCGAAATACGCCGAGCGGCATCGTCCGACGCGCCAGGCCGGATCCAGCCTTCGGGGTGACCACCGAGATGGCGGGCAAGCGTACGTCCTGTGAAGACGCGTCGATGACCTGCACCCCTGCGGTCGTCCTACGGCCGACGTCGACCACGTCGTGCCGATGGTCGTTGGCGGCGGCGAGGAAGAACGCAGACCGCAGTCACCCTGCGCCGCGCATCATCGGCGCAAGTCAGCGACGCAGGACCGGAGGTGGGTCCTCTGATCCGGGTGACCCTAATCAGAGGAGCGCGGCGCCGATGCGCCGCGATGGACCGAGCGGCCCGCGTCCGAGCGGGCCGCTCTGGGGTCGGAACGAACTAGCAGCGTGTGTCGGTAATGGTCACCGGCCGAGTCTGGCACATGTCAGAATCAGTCATGCGCACGAAGACCTTCCGCCCCTACGACCAGGACACCCTCCTCTTGATGCCCCCGTCGGTCCGGGACTGGGTCGATCCCGACGGCCTGCCAGCGTTCATCGACGACCTCGTCGAGGACATGGACCTCGGGGTCTTCCTGGCCGCCCATGACGAGCCCCGGGGCATGCCGCCCTATCACCCCGCGATGATGCTGAAGGTGCTCCTCTACGGGTATGCCAGCGGGGTGCGCAGCTCCCGCCGTATCGAGGAGCGCCTCCGCTCCGATGTCGGCTTCATGTACCTCGCAGGCCAGGCCCGCCCCGACCACAAGACCATCAGCGAGTTCCGCCGCCGCCACCTCGCCACCTTCGAGGCGCTCTTCCTCGACAGCCTGCACCTCTGTCAGGCGGCCGGCATGGTCTCGCTCGGGCGGGTGGCGCTCGACGGCACCAAGGTGAAGGCCAGTGCCAGCAAGCACAAGGCCATGAGCTACGGCCGCATGGACGAGCGCGAGGCCGCGCTCGAGGCCGAGGTCAAGCGCATCCTCGATGAGGCCGAGGCGACCGACCGGGCCGAGGACGCCCGATACGGGGACGCCCGCGGTGATGAGCTGCCGCCCGGGTTGCGCACCCGCGAGAGCCGCCTGCGCAAGCTGCGCGAGGCCCGCGCCGCGCTCGAGGCCGAGGCGAAGGAGAAGAGCGGCGACCCCACCGCCGTCCCCGAGCCCAAGGCGCAGCGCAACTTCACCGATCCCGACAGCCGCATCATGCTCAGCAAGCCCGACGGCTTCATCTACGGCTACAACGTCCAGGCGGTCGTGGACGACGGCCACCAGGTCATCGTGGCCACGAGCGTGGAGACGAGCGCCACCGACACGACCCATCTGCCCGCCCTCGTCGACCAGGTGGAGACCAACACCGGTCGTCGACCCAAGCGCCTGCTCGCTGATGCCGGCTACGGGTCCGACGCCAACCTCGCCCACCTCGCGCAGCGCGGCATCGACGCCTACGTGGCGCTCGGTCGGGAGCGCCACTCCGAGACCCCGCCAGCCCCTCCGAGGGGCCGCATCCCCGCCCATCTCAGCCCCCGCCTTCGTATGGCCCGCAAGCTGCGCACCAAGGCGGGTCGCGCCCACTATGCCAGGCGCAAGGTCACCGTCGAGCCGGTCTTCGGCCAGGTCAAGGAGGCCAGGGGGTTCCGCCGCTTCAGCCTGCGGGGCAGGACCAAGGTCACCGCCGAGTGGCACCTCGTCTGCGCTACCCACAACCTGGCCAAGCTGTTCCGGAGTGGCCAGGCCGGCCGGGTCCTGCCCGGCTGGGGCGGATCCAAGGGTCAGGCCAAGGGCAGGCAGGCCCTCGGATGGGCCTGATGGGGATCTCGCGACCGCCTGCCCGTACCCGGGTTGGGTCCGGACATGGCAGACCCCGTTCGATCGACCTCCCAGACCGGTGGCGGTCCGGGATTACCGACACGCGCTGCTAGAAGCAGGACCTTCATGGCTCGACGGTATCGCGACACG
>JBBSAV010000114.1:0-8483 GCA_038251965.1 Candidatus Limnocylindrales bacterium | reverse complement strand
TGGTGGCCCTGGTGGTTCGACCATCACCCAGCAGCTCGTGCGCGCGGTCCTCTTGCCGCAGGACGTCATTGACAACCAGGGCACCAAGGAAGGCCAATACCTGCGCAAGGCCAAGGAGATCCTGCAGGCTTACAAGCTGACCCAGGCGTTCCCCGGCGAGGAGGGCAAGAAGGAGATCATCACCGCCTACCTCAACCAGATCCCCTATGGTGCCGCCTATGGGGTGGCCGCTGCTGCTGACGTCTACTTCGGCAAGAAGCTCGATCAGCTGACCCTCAGTGAGGCCGCGTTGCTGGCGGCCATCCCGCAGAAGCCCGGCTACCTCTACCCGTATGCGGTGAACCAAGAGGGCAAGAACAAGGGTAAGTACAGCAACGTGGTCAAGGAGAAGTACGGCAAGAAGTCCAAGCGAACCGGCAAGCAGCCCACGAGGTTGGTCATCAAGACCTGTGGTGACAAGCCTTCGTGCACAGAGACGGAACTCGTCAACCGCCGCAACTTCATCCTGCAGCGACTTCGTGACGGCAAGGGACGCTGGACCAGCCTGACCGACGAGCAGTACCAGAAGGCGCTCAACGAGAAGATCGTCATCAAGAAGGAACGGAGGGTCACCTACAAGGCGCCACAGTTCGTTGAGGCGGCCCTGAAGGAGCTGATCCTCATCCTCGGTGACCGCGATCCCTACAACACCGGCGGCTACAAGGTCACCACCACGCTCGACTGGAAGGCCCAGCAACTGGGTGAGAAGTACATCTACGCTGGCGCCGTCGTCCCCAACCTGCCCGCCAGCAAGTACTACGAAGCCATCAAGAAGAACAAGCTCGGCCGCGACGCCGGCTGGATCGCCAACCTGCGCGGGCTCAACCTGCGCAACGGCGCCATGGTGGCACTGGACTATCGCACCGGTGACATCTTGGCCTACGTCGGATCGGCCGGCTACTATCGCAAATCCAACACGTCCAAGTTCGATCCCAAGTACGACCATGCCGGATTGGCCAACCGCCAACCAGGCTCGGCCTGGAAGCCCATCGTCTATGCCACCGGCCTTGAGACCAAGGCGCTGACCGCGGGCACCGTCCTGCTCGATATCACCACCCCCTTTGGTGGTGTGACCGCAGACGGCAAGACCTGGGCGCCCAAGGATGCCGACTCACGCGATCGGGGACCCATCCTCGTCCGTGACGCGTTGCAGCAGTCGCTCAACGTCCCCGCCATCCGCGCCCTTGATCGCGTCGGTGTCAAGACCGTGCGCCAGTACGCCGTCAAGGCGGGGTTCCAGTTCATCCAGCCGCCCTACGGCTACGGGAACAAGGCGCTCGATGTGGCCGGACTGGCCGGCGCCATCGGCACCGTCGAGGTCCGCCCGCTGGACATGACATCGGCCTTCGGCGCCTTCGGCAACGGCGGCAAGGTGACGCGGCCACGCTACATCCTCAAGGTCGAGGGTCCCGGTGGTGAGGTCATCTACGATGCCGGCCAGCCGGTGACGACGCAGGTGTGGAGCCCGCAGACCGCCTACATCATGGCGGACATGCTGAAGGGTAATGCGGATCCGGCTGAGAACGCGGTCTGGGCTGACACGTTCGCGATGTACAACACCACGAATGGTTCCCGCCGCGAGCTTGGCGTCAAGACCGGCACCACCAACAACCTGAAGGACTACTCCACCTACGGCTTCCTGCCGCAGCCCAAGAACCCCAAGCAACCGGCATTGTCGGTCGGTGTCTGGTACGGCAACAGCGACAGCACGCCGCCCAACCTGGGCCGGCTCGTGTACTCGCTTGACAACGCCGGCAAGACGTGGGCGGCCTTCGTGCGTGACTACATGAACAAGAAGCCCGTGCCCAAGTTCCAGCGGCCCAAGACCGGCGTGGTGACCGCCACCATCCGCAATGTCACCGGTGGCAACCGGCAGGAGCTCTTCATCCGCGGCACCCAACCGGGGGGCAATAAGCAGGTGGACCCGGTCTACTCCTGCGGCACATCGATCACCGCGCTCGAGAATCCCGGCGCCCCGTCCAGTTGGATCGCGGCCGTCAACTCATGGGCCGGGCGAGGGAACGGCTCCATGAGCCAGTGGGGATCGGTCAAGACCGCCTTGGGCGGCTGCTACTCGGGCGGATCGGGCGGTCCCAGCACGGGTGGCGGCTCGAGCAACGGCGGCGGTTCGAGTCCTGATGGCGGCAACGGCGGTGGTGGTAGCTCCGGCGGTGGCAACGGCGGCAGCAATAGCGGTGGCGGTAGCTCTGGTGGCGGCAACGGCGGCGGTGGTGGTGGAAACAACCCGGCGCCCACCTGCCAGCCTGGCTTCACCGACAAGCCCAAGGGTTGCGTCATCTCCTTCTAGCGGCCGCTCACTTCCAGCGGCCTCTCACGGAGGGCCAGAGGACACATCCGAGCCAGCCATCCGACCGATAGGCTGACGACATGCCCGTCTATGCTGATCCCGTCGATGGTGTCACCGTCGGTGCCGATGACCTCATGTCCTGGACCACAGCGCTGGTGGAGCGGCTCGGCACACCCCCCGACATCGCCGCCGACGTGGCGGTGGTCCTCGTCGCCAGCGACCGCCGGGGCATCGCATCTCACGGCACGGCACGCCTGCCGCGCTACGCAGCACTCATCGAGCAGGGCATCATGGATCCGCTGGCGCGGCCGGAGCAGGTCCGCAGGAAGTCAGCCATCGCCCTGTTCGATGCCCACAACGGCTGGGGGCACCACGCCTCGCGGGTGGCCATGGACACGGCGATCTCGGGCGCGCGTGAAGCCGGCTCGTTCACGGCAGTCGTCCGCCACTCCAACCACTACGGTATCGCCGGTTGGTACGCACTGCGTGCCGCCGATGCCGGACTCATCGGCATCAGCCTGACCAACACCTCGCCGCTCGTGGCGCCGACGCGGGCACTCGATCCGACCCTCGGCACCAACCCCATCGCGGTCGCGGCACCGGCCGGACAGTACGACCACTTCTGCCTGGACATGGCCACCTCGACCATCCCCCGAGGGCGCATCGAGGTGGCCGCCCGTCGTGGCGACCGACTGCAGCCGAGCTGGGCCATCGACCACGAGGGACGGCCGGCCATGACGCCTGAGGCCGCATTCGCCGGTGCGCTGCTGCCGCTCGGCGGTTGCGAAGAGACCGGAGGCTACAAGGGCTACGGTTTGATGCTCGTGGTCGACATCCTGACCGGCATCCTGGGTGGGTCGACAGCGGGTCCGTTGATCGCGCCGCTCTTCTCGCCCAAACATGGCTCCAGCGACCTGGGCCAGGCATTCATCGCCATCGACCCTGACGCGCTCGACGAGCCCGGTGCGTTCGCCAAGCGCATGGAGCATGAGATCGAGCTGCTGGCAGCGGCGCGAACGGCCCCCAACGCCCCCGGACACGTGCTCATCCCGGGCGAGCCCGAGGCGGAGGCGGAGCGTCGAGCCGAGCAGCGCGGCGTGGCACTCGACCCGGAGCACTTCGAGGGCCTGGAGGCGTTGGCGGAACGCTACGACGTTCCCTTGCCGGAATCGAGACCGCTCTGACGTGGAGTCGAGTCCGCTCTGGCGTGGGGCGGAGGGCCGCGTCGGCGTCCTTTTAGTCGCGGCGGGTGATGGCCTTGGCCAGCACGAACGCCCCCAGCACGATGAGGATGATGGGCCACAGGCGGAGAGTTCCTGCGACGTCCGTGCGGGTCAGTTGCACCAGGCCGATGAGCGTGAGGATGCCGCCTGGGATGAGCGGCCACCAGTGGTTCTGCGGTAGGCGGTAGAGGGAGCCGATGACCCAGATACCAAGGAACCCGCCGGCGATGGCCAGCATCATCACGCCACTCTCGGCTTCGCCACTGGCGGCCGAGTCGAGCACGATGCCGATGCCGACACCCGTCAGGATCGAGCCAGGCACCAGGAAGCCGTACTCGCGCTGCACCACGAACACCGCCAGCAATGCCAGCCCGATGAACAAGGTCACGAACCGCCCGATGTCCGGCTCCAGCTGGCCGGCGAGGAAGAAGAGGCCCATACCGGCGATGACGAGGCCGGCTACCAGGCCACCGGGGTCGCGACGGGGCCTGCGTTTCTTGCGCGGCAGCGCGGTCGGAGGAAGTGGTCGCGGCGGGCCGCCAGGTGGTAGGCCGCCAGGCGGTGGTGGGCCGGCAAGCGGTGGTAGGCCACCGGTGGGCGATGGGTATGGAGTTCCCGGCGGTGGCATGTATCCCGGTGCTTGGGCGTGGCCGGGCGGGGGTATGTTTCCGGGAGGGGGTGTGTGGCCGGGCGGTGGCGCATATCCGGGTGGCGGTACATACCCCGGCGGAGGTGCGTATCCGGGTGGTGGCGGATACGGCGGTCGCGCCGCCGGAGGCGGCGATGCCGGTCGGGGCGGCAAGCCTGGGTGGCCCAGTGGCGCGCTGGGGTCGATCACGCGGTAGATGCTGGCACGTGACCGCATTCCTTGCTCGGCTGTGGGACTATTGCTCTCCCGTCCAGGAAGCAGGAGGAGAGTGAACATGTCCGATCACCGTAGAGGGGTGAGCGTGCTGGCCGTCAGCGCCGCCAGCCTCGCGCTTCTCGTCAGCCCGCTGGCTGCTGTCGCCCAGGATGAGGAGGCCTCGCCCTCCGCGTCGCAGGCTGCCACTTCGGTGAGTGAAGCGTGCCAGGCTGCCAACCTCGGCGACATGCTCAAGAACCCCGGTCGCCTGACGCTCAGCACAGATATCCCGGCCTACGGCCCGTGGTGGGGCGGCGACCCCGATGTGCAGTACCCCAATGAGCCTGAAGGCGGCAGTGGCTGGGAGGTCAGTGACCCCTACTCCGGCGAGGGCTACGAGTCCGCCACCGCCTACGCCGTCGCGGCGGCCCTCGGCTTCACGCCGGACCAGGTCGACTGGATCCAGAACACCGTGTTCGAGCTGGCATTCGCGCCGGGTGAGAAGCCATTCGACTGGCACATGGCCCAGATCTCGATCCGTCCCGAGCGAGCTGAGAACGTCACCTTCTCCGACCCCTACTTCGACGCCAACCAGTCGCTGCTGGCCATGACCGCCAACGACGCCATCATGGGCGTCACCACGGTCGAAGGGCTCAAGGATCTCAAGCTGGGCGCGGCCGTCGGGACCACCAGCCTGCAGCTCATCGAGGACTACATCCAGCCCAACACCGACCCGCAGGTCTTCAACGACAATGCCGCCGCGCGACAGGCGCTCGAGGGCGGCCTGGTCGACGGCCTGGTCGTCGACCTCAACACCGCCTTCTACATGCGCGATGCGCAGCTCGAGGACTGGGACACGCCGGAGCCCGAGGGCACCATCGTGGGCCAGTTCTCCGTCTCCGCGCAGGCAGACCAGATGGGCATGGTCCTGGAGAAGGACAATCCCCTGGTCGAGTGCGTGAACGAGGCGATCGCCGTCGTCAAGGAGTCTGGCGAGCTGCAGGCGATCTTCGACCGCGAGATCGCCTCGGCACAGGACATCCCCACCTTCGAATGAAACCCCGGTCCGCGGGCCGGCCGTGAGCGGCACGCCGCCCTCACGCATCCCGCGGGTTCGTCAGGCCATCAGCGCTCCGGCGCATCGGTGGCCTCGGCTGACAGCGTTCGTCATCGCGACGGTCAGCACGTTCATCGTGCTGGCCGTCGTGGGATTCCTGGTCGTCAACGCCGCCGGGTGGCCCAAGTTCCAGAAGGCCTTCCTCGATGGCGAGGTGTTCTTCGACCGACTCCCGGAGATCGCGAAAGCGTTCCTTCTGAACGTCCGGCTCTTCGTGACCGCCGAGGTCCTGATCCTGGGCGGCGGTCTCCTCCTGGCCGTGCTGCGGGGCTTGAAGAGCCCCATCTTCTTCCCGCTGCGGTTGGCAGCCATCGCCTACATCGACATCATGCGTGGCCTGCCCAGCATCCTGGTCATCTACATGCTCGGCCTGGGCATCCCCACACTCAACATCGCGGGCGTCTCCAAAGATCCGTTCATCTGGGCCGTGGTCGCGCTGACGATGGTCTGGAGCGCGTATGTGGCGGAGGTCTATCGCTCGGGCATCGAATCGGTGCACCCCAGCCAGAACGCCGCCGCACGATCGCTGGGCCTCAGTGCCAGCCAGTCGATGCGCTTCGTGGTGCTGCCACAGGCGATCCGTCGCGTCATCCCGCCACTCCTCAACGACTTCATCGGCCTCATGAAGGACACCGCCCTGATCTCGTTCATCGGGCCTATCGAGGTGTTCCGGCGGGCGCAGATCTCCGCTGCTGCGACGTTCAACTTCACGCCCTACCTGGTCTCCGCGATGATCTTCCTGCTGCTCACCATCCCTATGGCACGCCTCGTGGACTGGCTCGTCGAGCGCAGCCGGCGCCGTCAGACGGCGGGCTCGCGATGAGGGCGAAGCGATGACCATCGAGCGTCCGGGCACGGGCGGGCAACCGGAGGCGGTCGAGCGACCCGAGATGGTCGGCGCCAGTGGCCGCCGTCTGGGCGGCGAGGCGGTGAGCGTGGAGGGCCTCTACAAGTCGTTCGGTGATCTTGAGGTGCTCAAGGGCATCGACCTGGCGGTCGCCGAGCACGAGGTCGTGTGTCTCATCGGTGCATCGGGATCGGGCAAGTCGACGCTGCTGCGCTGCGTGAACCTGCTGGAGCCGGTCGATGCCGGTCGAGTCGTGGTCGAGGGTGCTGACATCACCGCTCGAGGTGTCAAGATCGACATCATTCGCCGCCGCATCGGCATCGTCTTCCAGGCCTACAACCTCTTCCCCCACATGAGCGTGATCGACAACGTCATGCTGGCGCCGCGCAAGGTGCTGAAGCTGAGCAAGTCGGAGGCCAAGTCGCAGGCGCTCACCCTCTTGCAGCGCTTCGGACTGGAGGAAAAGGCCGACCAGTATCCCGACCGGCTGTCCGGCGGGCAGCAGCAGCGTGTCGCCATCGTGCGCGCATTGGCCATGAAGCCGGACCTGTTGCTGCTCGACGAGATCACCTCCGCCCTCGACCCGGAGCTGGTGGCAGAGGTGCTGGACGTCATCCGCGAACTGGCCGAGGCCGGCATGACCATGATCATCGCCACCCACGAGATGGGCTTCGCGCGTGACATCGCCGATCGAGTGTGCTTCCTCGATGCGGGACGCCTGCTCGAGGAGGGGCCGCCGGACGAGATCTTCGGCCATCCTCGCGAGGCCCGGACGCGGCAGTTCCTCGATCGCGTCATCCAGGCCGGCCGCATGGGTGGTGGCTCAAGCGGCGGTTGACCTGACCGGTGGTTGACGCCAATGGTGGCTGACGCGACCGACGGTTGACCTGACCGGTGGTTGACGCCAATGGTGGCTGACGCGACCGACGGTTGACCTGACCGGTGGTTGACGCCAATGGTGGCTGACGCGACCGACGGTTGATCCGACCGGTGGTTGACCCAATGGTGGCTGACACGACCGGCGGTTGACACGACCGGAGACTCGCGAGTCGCGCTACAGTGGCGCCCAGCGCACACCCCTATGCGCGATCGCCGTCGCGTTCGCCGCCAACAGCCAGGTCGAGGTCAACCATGCGACTCCAGCTCATCACCTGCGACATGCTCATGGTGCCAGTGGAGCACCTGGCGGCCTCGTCGCCGCACGAGGTCATCGTCTCCGACCTGTCGGCCGCGCTGCATGTCGACCCGCTGCCACTGCGCGACCGCATCCAGGAGGAGATCGACCGCGTCGAAGCGGCCGACCCGGACGCCGACGCCATCCTGCTGGGCTACGGGCTGTGCGGCGGAGCGGTGGCCGGCCTGGTCGCCCGCACGCGCCCGTTGGTGCTGCCCCGTGCGCACGACTGCGCCACCATCTTCCTGGGCAGCCGCGAGCGCTACGAGCAGGAGCACGCCGCGTCGCCCGGCACCTACTGGTTCACCGAGGACAACGTCAAGCGCGGCAATGCCCTCAGCGGCTGGCAATTGGGGGACTCGACTCGCTCCGACGGCGTCAACGCCACCTACCAGATGTACATCGAGAAGTACGGTCAGGAGAACGCCGACTACCTGATGGAGGCGATGGGTGAGTGGCAGTCCCACTATGAGCGTGGCGCCTTCCTGGAGACCGGCCTGGCCACCGACGACGAGGCCAAGCAGCAGGCGCGCCAGGAGACGGAGCTGCGCGGCTGGCGCTTCGAATCGGTCCTCAGTGACCTGGGCCTCATCGACCGCCTGCTCGGCGGCGAATGGGACGACGACTTTCTGGTCGTGCGACCGGGCGAGAGACTGGTGATGAGCTACGACGACGATGTGATGAAGGCAGTGCCGGTTTCGGCCTAGCCTAGCCTGCAGGGAGCCTCGCTCGCGCCATGCTTCACGACCCTAGTCACTACGAACCGCCGCCCATCGCGCACGAGATCAGTGTCGATACGCGGGACGCTGCGATCCTCCGCTCGCTGGCGTCAGAGCTGGCCGAGATCGCCAGCCTGCCCGTCCACGGGGAAAAGGCCCAGCTGTGGCGGCGATTGAATGACCTGCAGTCGTCGCGGCCGATGGTCTGGATC
>JBBSAV010000113.1:0-8598 GCA_038251965.1 Candidatus Limnocylindrales bacterium | reverse complement strand
TCCGGCCGCTCGATTAGTACTACAACGCCAGTTATAGACAGCTCACGCGAACACGAGCATAGTGACCGCCCAGAGGGCCGCCGAGTCACGGTGGCTCCACTGGATGAGGGGTCACGGCCATGGACGAGCACGATCTCAGGGCACTGCTGCCGGAACTGGAGGGCTTCCACGCGCGCTTCGGCCGCTTCTTCGCTCGCTCCGAGGGACGAGCCCTGGGCCAGCGCTACCTCATGGGCCTGACGCTGCCCATCGAGCGCAAGAACGCCGAGAACGTCGCCGAGCAGGTGGGCGCGTCACCACGCAAGCTCCAGGAGTTCCTCTCCGACTCGCCCTGGGATGACGAGGGCTGCATCGGGGAGCTGCAGCGTTTCGTGGGCGAGCACCTCGGCACACCCTGTGGCGTGCTCGTGCTCGATGACACCGGCTTCGCGAAGAAGGGTACCCACTCGGCCGGGGTGGGCCGCCAGTACTCGGGCACCCTGGGCCGGGTCGACGACTGCCAGGTGGGGGTCTTCCTGGGCTATGCCAGCAGGCACGGCCATACCCTCGTGGACCGGCGGCTGTATCTCACCGAGGGCTGGCTCGCGGATCCGGTCAAGCGCGCCTCGCCAGCCGCGCGGGAGGATGTGCGACCACCTGCGGGGCCGCAAGACCTGGCGCGAGGTGCGCGAGCTGCGGGCCCGGGCAGCCGACCATGACATCGAGCTCGTCTACCTGCCCACCTGCTCGAGCTGGCTGAACCCCATCGAGTGTCAGCTCACGCCGCTCCGGCGTTTCGTCCTCAACGGCTCCGACAACGTCAGCCATGTCCAGCAGGGTGCTGCCATCCGGGAGTACCTGCGCGGGCACAACCGGCAGGCTCGGCCGGCCAAGCCCCGGCGCATCAAGGCCGAGGTCGGTCATTCGACCCCCCCCGTTGCGACATGACTATCTAGTTAGGCTACTATGTAGTCATGATTCGGCTCAACATCCACGAAGCCAAGACACACCTCTCGCGCTACCTGCCGGCGCTGGAAGCGGGTGAGACGATCATCCTCTGTAAGCGCAACGTGCCCATCGCTGAGATCCGCCCGATCGCGCCGAAACGGACCAAGCCGCGTGAGCTTGGCTTCATGCGGGGGCAGTTCGAGGTGACCGACGCGTTCTTCGAGCCGTTGCCTGAGGACATCCTGGCAGCGTTCGAGGGCCGCGAAGTCGGCGAGGAATGAGGGTCCTCCTCGACACGGCCACATTCCTTTTCGCGACCGAGAACACGACCCGGCTGTCTGTTTCCGCTCGAGGAGTCATCGCGGACCCCGATCACGAGTTGTTCCTCAGCGTCGTGTCCGCATGGGAGATCGCACTCAAGCACGCGCTCGGCAAGCTCGCACTGCCCATGCCGCCCGATCAGCTGGTCCCGATGGCTCGAGAGCGCATGGGTGTCGAAGCGCTTCCACTGGGTGAAGATACGGTCCTGCTCGTCGGCCGACTGCCGAGCATCCACGGCGACCCGTTCGACCGCATGCTCGTCTCGCAGGCCATCTCCATGGGGATGACGATACTGACGCCCGACGAGGCCATTCGGCAGTATCCCGTGCCGACGATCTGGTAGCCTGGGACCACCGACCGGCGGCCTGCTAGCGTCTCCTCATCCACGCAGATGAAGGGGGAGGGCAATGGCCTATACGTACGCAGTCCTCGGAGGCGGCCGGCATCGCCATCATCCCCGACTGTGCCCAGGTGCCGGGCATGGGTACCAGCCTCAGCGTCTACGCCATGAGCCTGCTCGACGAGACCGATGAGGTGCTGATGTGGGATGGCGGCAACCCCCTCCATCCGGTGCCGCCGTTCAACGATACGCTGACCTTCAACATCGCCGGGCTCACCAACGAGTACAACGGCGTGGCCCACTTCATCCGCGACGGCCAGCGCGTGGAGGTGCCCACGCTCCTGCCGGAGGACTACGAGACGGTCGACTTCGGGGGCGAGATCGGGCAGATGGAGGCGTTCGTCGCCGGCGGCGGCACCAGCACCATGCCCTGGACGTTCGAGGGGAAGCTGAAGACGCTCTGGAACAAGACCTTGCGTTGGCTTGGTCACTTCGCCGAGTGGCGCGCCTACACCATCGCCGGGCTGCTGGAAGATGAGCCCATCAAGGTGGACGGCTGGCCGGTCGTGCCGCGCGATGTCCTCCACGCGGTGCTGGACCCCAAGATCCGGGCGCCGAAAGGTGATCCCGACCTGGTCATCGTGCGGGTCTTGGCGAAGGGACACAAGGATGGCGCCGCCGCGGCCGTCCAGGTCGAACTGATCGATCGCTTCGACGAAGCCACCGGCTTCACGGCCATGGAACGCACCACCGGCTGGGACGGCGCGCTGAAGGCGATCCTGAACGCTCACGGTCGCACACCGCGGGGCGTCCACCCCGCCGAGCTGGCGGTCTCCGGTCCCGACTACGCCGCCGAGCTGCGCAAGCGCGGCTTTGCCCTGACGGAGACGTATCTGTCCTGAGCGAGGGGCAGGCGGGCCATCGGTTGCACGGCGCGCGTACCCTGTGGTGGGGCGTCGTTGGGCGATCAGAGCCCTTGGCGTATGTCCGCTCAGAGGAGGTTCGCCGATGCACGCCGTACGCCGCCTTTCATTCTCGCGCCGCCTTGATCGCACTGCGTCGGACGACACCGGCTTGGGGGACGCCCGGCGATACTGCGAGTCGGTCGGCGGCTGGACCAACACCGATGATCCCGACGACCAGGTCGTGGCCATGTGCGTGTTCCCCGACGAGTCCGCCGTCGATGAGTGGGGCATCGCCTACATGAGCGGGGGTACGGTCCGGGGTGCCGACCTGTCGACCTTGTTCCGGGTCGACCCCGCGGACACCCCACCCATCTTCGGCTGAACGTGAGTCGGAGGCGGATCGCATGAAGGCCATCGTCCGGAGCGGATACGGACCGCCTGAGTCGCTGACGCTCGCCGAGGTCGAGACACCGATGCCGGGCGATGGGGAGGTCCTGGTGCGGGTTCACGCGTCGTCGGCGAACGCGGCCGACCTCGACTACCTCTACGGCCGCCCGGCCATGACCAGGCTCGGCATCGGGCTGCTTCGGCCCAAGAGCCAGCGGCTGGGCCTGGATGTGGCCGGAGTCGTGGAATCCGTCGGGCCCGGCGTGACCCGCTTCGCGGTGGGCGACGAGGTCTTCGGTGACCTCACCGAGTGTGGCTATGGCGCCTTCGCCGAGTTCGCCATCGCGACCGACCATGCACTCGCTCCCAAGCCCACCGCGCTGACGTTCGAGGAGGCCGCGACCGTGCCCCAGTCGGCTGTCCTGGCGTTGCAGGGCCTGCGTGCCTGGAAGCCGCTCAAGGCTGGGCAAACGGTCCTGGTGAACGGGGCCTCCGGCAACGTCGGCCCCTTCGCTGTGCAGCTCGCGCAGGCCCACGGCGCCGCGGTGACCAGCGTCTGCAGTACGGCCAAGGTCGACTTCGTGCGATCACTCGGCGTGGACGACGTCATCGACTACACGCGCGAGGACTACACCGCCAGCGGACGGCGCTGGGACCGCATCGTGGACGTCGCTGCCCACCGTTCGGTCTTCGCAGCACGCCGTTCGCTCCGGCCGGGCGGTGTCTACGCCTGGGCCGGCGGTGACATGTGGTCGCTGCTGGGCGTGATGACCGCCGGGACCGCCCTCTCGATCGTCAGCAGCCGCAAGTCGAGCCTCTTCTCCTGGAAGCCGGCGAACCCGCGAGATATGGCGGAGCTGACCAGGATCATCGATGCCGGCCAGCTCAAGCCGCGCATCGATCGCAGCTTCAGCCTGGAGCAGGTCCCCGAGGCGCTGCGCTACCTTGAAGACAAGCGCGCCAAGGGCAAGCTGGTCATCACCGTGTAGTGCTGCTGACTGGACGTCGTGGCACAGACTCGGGCCGACGCGTCCTCATCGTCGACAGGTGGCACCAGGGAGGGTGGACGTCGCGCCCAGTGGATGAGGCCACGGGCCACGACCTGCCAACCGGGCATGTCGCAAACGGCGATACTTGGTCCGCGGAGTCAGGCTCTGCGGACATGAGCGGCGGACACCGGCCGGCTTCGGCGATCGAAAGGATGGGTAGCACATTGGACATGGGTGTGGGCGGCCGGTTGGCCATCGTCACTGGCGGAAGCACCGGTATCGGCTTTGCGATCTCCCGTGTCTTCGTGGAGGAGGGTGCGGAGGTCGTCATCAACGGTCGCGACGCGGCGAAGCTCGACGCCGCGTGCCAGAAGCTCGGGCCTCGCGCGCATGGGGTCGTGGCCGACCTGACGACGCCGGAGGGCGCGGACGCGCTGCATGCCTTCGCGGCCCAGTTCGGTCCGATCGAGTTCCTGGTGAATAACATCGGTCGCTTCGAGCCCGAGGACTTCTTCGAGATCGGTGATGAGCGATGGCTCGAGTACTTCGAGACCAATCTCATGACTGGGATCCGGATCACTAGGCTGGTCCTTCGGGAAATGCTCGCTCGCGACAGCGGATCGGTCGCCTTCATCGCCAGCGAGGCGGCGTTGCGATCGCTGCCACACATGGTGCACTACTCCACGACCAAGACCGCCCTGCTCGGGCTCTCCCGTTCGCTGGCCGAACTGACCCGTGGCACCAACGTCCGCGTCAACGCGTATCTGCCGGGACCGACCGCGACGGAGTCGTCGGGGCCGTACTTCGCCGACATGGCACAGAAGCGGGGCACCACGACGGAGGCGGCGATCGCCGACTTCTTCCGGAATGACATGCCCGACTCGCTGTTGCAGGACTTCATCGATCCGCGCTTGCACGGCCGCGCCTTGATCCAGTTCATGACCAACCCGGCTCAGAATGGGACGGCCATGCGAGCCGATGGTGGCGCCGTCCGCTCCATCATCTGAGGGTCGGCCAATCCGCACGGTGGGTCGCTGGCTCCGCGGCGTGCGGTCGACTGCAAGATGAGCACGGGGATGGCCGAAACCACCATTTCGTGCGTAGACTTGTGCACACGCGTCCCCGTAGCTCAGTGGACAGAGCAGCCGCCTTCTAAGCGGCCGGTCGCAGGTTCGAACCCTGCCGGGGACGCCACATCTGTGCCGCTGGGGTCCGTTGGCACTCGGCGCTTGGCCGCCGCGCCAAACCATCAAGCGTGAACCGCGAAGATGTGACGATGGCATCGGTCCCCTGCGAACCCGATCTACTTCAGAGCCTGCAGGAGCGTGCTGCCCGTGCTCAGCCGGCCGAGTCCGTCAGGGATCTTGGGGGCTGGAAGCTACGCCTGGCGCCCGGCTGCTCCTGGTGGATCGGCACAGTGCTGCCGCATGGCGCAGCCGATCCGGGCGAGATGGCACGCCGGGTCGACTTGGTGGAGCTGTTCTATGCCGACCGCACCACGTCCGTGAGCTTCCAGATCACCCCCGGGGTCTGCCCCGACGGGCTCGATGCATTCCTGGCCGAGCGCGGCTATCGCCCTCAAGGCCCCGTCTCGCTGCAAGTGGCTCCGACTGCGCGCGTCATCGGCGACACGGCGGGGTCCACGCCAAAGGCTCGACTGTTCGAACGACCGACACGAGCATGGTTCGAGACATGGCGGGCCGTCCATCTCCTTGGTGGCGATGCCAATGCCCAGTGGGCCCTGCTCGGCCGGCTGAGCCTGCCGTCTGCCTATGCCGCCGTGATGCGTGGCGACGAGGCCGTCTCGGTCGGCCGTGCGGTCAGGGACGACGGTTGGGTGGGTATGTTCGGTATGGCGACGTTGCCTCATGCCCGCGGCACCGGAGCCGCCCGGAGCGTGCTCGCAGCGTTGGCCGAATGGGCGAGCAGCCAAGGTGCCGAGCGCATGTACTTGCAGGTCGGCGGAGGCAACCTGCAGGCCCTGCGACTGTATGAGCGGATGGGTTTCACCGAGGTCTGCGCCTACCACTACCGAAGGGCGGAATAAGGGCCAGCCCGCGAATCGATCAGCCCATCGCCGAATACAGGAACAGGACCAGCGCGAGGGCCCCGACCACGATGGCCACGGTCAGGGCCAGGTGCGCGAGGATGGCCGGCCGATAGGTGCCCGTGTCGATCTCGCGTTCGGTACGAACGAAGCGGTAGGCACCCACGATCGAGACGGCCGCACCCAGCACCACGATGGCGATGCCGATGATCGAGCCCGTCGCCACCGAGCCGCCGTCTTCGAGCGCGAATCGGTCGACCAGGAAGCCGATGGCCACGACACCGAGGGCCGTGCGCTGCCAGGCCAACAGCGTTCGCTCGTTGGCCAGGTGGTCGCGAACGGCGGCTTCGGGCATGTCCCGGCGGTCGGTCGGCCGCGGGCCTTCGTCCTGCTCAGTCATCGCCGATCCTCATCGGCCCATTCTGCAGCACTGCCACGTCAAGCACCGGCTGCTCCGATGCGGTGCGCATCGGCAACACGTCGCAGCGACCAGTGCGGTTTGGGGCTGTTGGCCGTGGGTCTGGGCTAGCAGCGGCGGGGTATGCTCCGAGTCTGTCGTCCTGGTCGTGCGGGATGAGAGGGGATTGGGGATGTCACTACTCGAACGTGTCGAGGCGGCCAAACGAGGGATCGCCGCACCCGTACCCGGTGCACCCACGCCCAGTTCGCCCGTACCTGGTGCGTCCGTAGCGAGTGCGCCGGCGCCGCACCCACCGGCGTCCGGACTGCCGCCAGGTGCCGCCAACCCAGGCGCATCTGCCGGCCCAGGCGTATCTGCCAGCCCAGGCCAGACCGCGGCCCAGGTGCCGCAGCAGCCTCTGGTGTCGCCCCGGATGTCCGCGCGCGAGCTGAGCTTCCGCGACATCCGCAACCGCGTCGGCGAGGCCGTGGCCGATGCGTTGTCGTCGCGGATCGACCTCTCCAACCCCATCGGCGTTCGAGACAGCCTGGCCCGCGAGATCGATGAGTTCATCGGTGACTTCATCTATGACAACGACCTGAGCCTGACTCGCGATGAGCGCCACCGGCTGGTCGAGGGCGTCATCGACGAGGTCGCCGGCTTTGGGCCCATCGAGCCACTGCTGGCCGACTCGACCATCACCGAGGTCATGGTCAATGGTCCCAACCGTGTGTACATCGAGCGTGCTGGGCGCATCGAGAAGGTGCCGGTCACGTTCCGCGACGACGAGCACGTCCTCAATGTCATCGACCGCATCATCACCCCCCTCGGCCGTCACATCGATGAGACCAGCCCCCGCGTGGACGCCCGTCTCCCCGACGGTTCCCGCGTCAATGCCATCATCAAGCCGCTCAGCCTGATCGGCCCCGTCATCACCGTGCGCAAGTTCGCCACGCGCTTCACCGTTGACGACCTGCTCCGCTTGGGCACGGCCAGCCCGGAGATGTTCGACTTTCTCAAGGCCTGTGTGGAAGCGCAACTGAACATCTTCCTCTCGGGCGGCACCGGGTCGGGCAAGACGACCACGCTGAACGTGCTCTCCTCGTTCATCCCTGACACGGAGCGCATCGTCACCATCGAGGATGCCGCCGAGCTGCAGCTCAGTCAGCGCCACGTCATCACCCTGGAAGCGCGCCCGCCCAACCTGGAGGGGACCGGCGAGATCACCATCCGCGACCTGCTGCGCAACGCATTGCACATGCGGCCTGATCGCATCGTGGTGGGTGAGTGCCGCTCAGGCGAGGCGTTGGACATGGTGCAGGCGATGACCACCGGCCACGATGGTTCGCTATCGACCGGCCATGCCAACACGCCGCGGGACATGCTGCGGCGTCTTGAGACGATGATCCTGATGACCGGTTATGACCTGCCGCTGCGGGCCATCCGTGAGCAGATCGCCTCAGCCGTCGACGTGCTGGTGCACACCGCCCGACTGCGCGACGGCTCGCGCAAGATCACCAGCATCACCGAGGTCTTCGGTGTCGAGGATGACGAGATCCTGACACAGGAGATCTTCCGCTACCAACAGACCGGCGTGGTCGACGGCAAGATCCAGGGCGACCTGAAGCCGACTGGTATCCGGCCCACCTTCATGCCCACGTTCGAATCGCGTGGCGTGACGCTGCCGCCGGGTCAGTACGGCATTCCGCCACAGGATCCGGAGCAGCCGGTGCGCCCGGGCAAGTCGCGCTGGGGCTTCGGTGGTGTGGCTCCGGTGGCGGCCCTCGTGCCGACAGGGCTGGGTCGGGGTCGCGTCACCGTGGCCGGCGGCATGGCCTACGTGTCGGCCATCGGGCCCGTCGATCCCGAGACCGGCCAGGTGCGCAACCCTGATATCAAGCTGCAAACGCGCCAGTGCCTGGCCAACCTCAAGGCCAGGCTCGAAACGGTCGGCAGCTCGCTCGAAGACGTGGTCTGGGCCAACTGGTCCCTGCGCGAGCCATCCGAGTTCGACACGTTCTACGAGGAATGGCAGCGCTGGTTCCCTGGCGAATCGCCGGTAGGGCAGGGGACACTGCTGCCACTGTCGCACCGGCGCGCCGGTTTCCGCGTGTCGGTCGGCGTGATCGCCTCGGTCCCAGCCGACCTGGCCACCGACCCGGCTGCCGACCCCGTCGCGCACCCGGCCGCCGAGGACGCCACGATCAAGCCGCCCACGGTCATCCCGGTCGAGCGTGCCGCGGATGTCGGATCCGCTGTCGCCATCCCCGTCGAGACCCCGG
>JBBSAV010000112.1:0-8723 GCA_038251965.1 Candidatus Limnocylindrales bacterium | reverse complement strand
GGCTCGAAGCGGTAGCGGCCGCGCTCCCCTATCAGTCGCCCCACCGGCTGGCGCGGTTCGTGGGAGAGCACCACGGTCCAGCCCCCCTCTGCTGCCTCGGCGAAGAGGGCCGACTTCACCTCCACGCTCGTGAGCGGGAAGTCGTCGAAGGCGGTGACCCATTTGGGATTTGCCGACCAGGGGCGCATGCAGAGATCGCCGAAGAACGCCACCGTATGGTCCCGCCCGCGCACGATGATGGCCTGGTGCCCACCGGAATGCCCGCTGGTGCGCCGCACCCCCACACCGGGGATGAGCTCCTCGTCGCCATCGGCCGAACCAGGGCGCGCCCACGCCTCTGCGAGTCGCAGCTCGGCTTGCTCGTAGGAGGCGGTGAGGCGAGGGTTCGTGCCCAGTGCGAAGTCCCATTCATCGGCCTGGGCCACGATGCGTGCGCGGGGGAAGGCGTACTCGCCAGCCGAGGTCAAGAGCCCCCCGGCATGGTCGAAATGGAGGTGTGAGAGCGCCACGAAGTCGACGGTCTCCGGACCGAAGCCGGCAGCCCGCAATGACGGCAGGATGGGCTCACCGCGAACGCCCCGCTGGGCCTTGTGATGATCGTCCATGCGCTCGCCAACGCCTGTCTCGACCAGCACGCGCCCAGATGGCGTCTCGATCAGCAGGCAGTTGAGCGCCTGGGTCAGGCGATGGTCGGCATCCAGCTCGTCCGCCACCAGGTGCTCCCACATCTTGCGCGGCACCGGTCCCAGGATTGTTCCCGCGTCGGTGGTGAAGACGCCGGCCTGGATGAGCGCGATGGTGGTGCCACCGCCGAGATCAGCGCGCCAGTCGGCGCTCGCATCGATGGGCATGGGGTTCTCCTGCTAGCCCTGCGGACCGCCCTTGGAGGTGCGCCGGTTGGCTTCGAAGTCGCGGAAGGCACCGGAGGCGGTCGGTGTCGACTGGCCCTGGTAGCGGGAGCCCAGGCCCTTGGTGCCGTACGGTCGTTCGACCGGGCTGGACATGGCGAAGAAGGAGATTTGGCCGATGCGCATGCCGTAGTAGAGCGCGATGGGCAGGTTGGCCACGTTTGACAGCTCCAGCGTGAGGTTGCCCTTCCAGCCGGGATCGACATAGCCCGCCGTCGAGTGGATGAGCAGCCCCAGCCGGCCCAACGAGCTGTTGTGCGTGGGGATGAATGACTTCGAAACCAGGAATTGTCCGCGTGGCGAAGAAACCTGGATGCAACGGACCGGGACCGACGGAACCGTGCGAACGACATCGATCGCCCTGAAGCGGTGGAACCGGGCGTCTGCCGGCTTCTGACGGGCGAGCTTCCGCGGCAGACCGAAGACCGGTCGGTCGGGCGTGAACTTGACCCGGTACTTGGGGCCTTGGTCGATGCCGTTCAGGGTCGCGCGGCCGACCGACTTGACCGGCCGGAAACCGAGGCTGGCAGCCAGCTCGACGACGCCGTCAGCCAAGGTCTCGCGGGTACTGGTGTACTCGCAGCGGCCGGCCACATCGTCGACGAAGCCATCCGAGTCCATCAGGCCTTCAAGCAGGGCCTGGCGCTGCTCGACCCCGGCTTCGAGGTACTGACGTGGGATGAACTTGCCCTCCATCAGGCCGAGGTTGCGTAGCTGGCTTGAGAGTGAGCCGTTGCGGGTGTACCGACCCGTCCCCACGTCGCGCGTATGCCCCGTTCCTCCGATGCCAAAGAGCCCCCGGTTATACGTCAGCCGACGCACGGCATAGCCGTCACCGCTGATGCGTTCGAGCATCTCCTCGTCGAAGCAGGTGATGGCTGCCGCGGTCGTGGTGCCGTCGCCGAGCCAGGCCCCGAGGGTGTACGGAGCGATGGGGAGGTCGAGCCGGTGTGGGTACTGGACGGGCTCCGCCAGCGCGACATGGTGATTCATCTCACCGCGGACCCTGACGGTCGCCGCGATCTCGTCGGTCGTCCGGGTGACTCTGCGCTTGTGTCCACGGCGCCGGCCGTTCTTGTCGATCGTCACCCACTGGTGCGAGGCGTCCGCGACGACGCGCTGGCCGTCAGAGAAGATGACCTCACGGCAAGGCCGGTCGAGCATCGGCTCGGTCGCAGCCACCACCAGCGTGGGTGCTCCGAGCTCGTCGAAGACGTGGTCACCCGGCCGGAGGTCGCCCATGGTGCGCCAGCCGGTCGGCGTAGGGACGTGTGTGTCGAGCGCCAGGGCCTTCCCCTCGAGCCTGGCCACCAGGTCGTCGGGTAACTCCACCCATTCGAGCGTCTGGCCCAGCACGAACTCACCCGGGTGCAGGATGAATGGCTCGTCTCGCTCGACCGTGGTCACCTCGGTCAGGTCCGGCTGCTCCTCACGCGGGTCGATGTAGGGGTAGCGGTGGTTGTGGAAGACGCGAAACTCGCAGTCAAGGTGCAGGTCGACCGATGACGGTTGCAGGCAGGCCTCGTCAAAGGGGTCGATGCGGATGCGTCGCTCCTGCAGGGCGGCGCGGATGTCGCGGTCGGCGAGGACGCTCATGGACTCCCTACTTGCGCTTGGTGGGTCGCCGCCGCGGCCCGCCACGCGGCCCGATGGGCGTGATGGCGCCATCTTCCGCCACCAGTCGCAGGGTCGTCTGGCCCGGTGCGCGTTCGGGACGCTCGGCGTAGAGCGTGTCCACCTCATGCTTGAGCTGCTCGATGTCGTCGAACGATTGGTACACGCTCATGAAGCGGATGAAAGCGATGTGGTCCAGGTTGCGCAGGCGGTCCATGGCCATCTCGCCGATGGTGCTCGATGACACCTCGTTGACGCCTTGGGCGCGGAGGGTGGCCTCGATCTCGTCGGCCGCTTCGTCGGCGGCGTCCTCGCCGACCGGTCGGCGAGTCAACGCTCGTGAGAAACCGTCGGCCAGCTTGTCGCGGTCGAACTCCTCGCGTGAGCCGTCATTCTTGATGACCACCAGGCGTGCCGATTCGACGCGCTCATAGGTGGTGTAGCGCGAGCGGCAGGAAGAGCATTCGCGGCGGCGACGGACGGTCGTGGAGTCGTCAAGGTCCCGGGAGTCGATGACTCGCCCATCCAGCGTCCCGCAGTTCGGACAGCGCATCGTTCGTGACTGTACACCACGCTCAGGCGCCGGCCGCGCGCGTGCGGGCGGGTTGGGCGCTCAGGCGTCCGCTGAGCACTGACGCGTGTGGCGGTCGCCTACGTGTGGGCCGTGCGCCCCACCAGGGTATCGAGCGTGTGAGCCAGGATCATCTCGACCGCATCGAGTGACTCCGCGACACCCTTGGGGCTGCCGGGCAGGCACAGGATGAGCGTCTGCCCGCGCACCGCACCCAGCGATCGCGAGATGGACGCCAGTGGGGTGTGGGTGCGGCCCTCAGCGCGCATGGCCTCGCCAAAGCCTGGCACGAGGTAGTCGATGATGCCGCCGATGGCTTCCGGCGTGCGATCGCGCGGGCCCAGTCCGGTCCCGCCCGATGTCACCACCAGGCGCGCACCGCCGTCAGCCGCCGCGGCGACAAGACGCGCGATCGCGTCGGGCTCGTCCGCCACGACCTCGCGCCGCACCTCGAAACCGAGCGCCGTCAGCCGCTCAGTGAGCACGTCGCCACTGCGGTCCTCGCGTGTGCCGGCGGCGACGCCGTCACTGACGGTGAGTGCTAGCGCGGGCAGGCCATCGACGGTGGTGCCATCCGCCATCTCAACTCCCCTGCCCCTTCCGCGGCGGCCTCGCGCGCTTGACCGTCTTGGACGACACCGGCGCGTCATCTGGGTCGGCAGACTTGGGTGCCGGTCGCTGCCAGGTGCCGCTCTTGCCGCCGCTCTTCTCCAGCAGGCGCACGCCGTTGATGGTGGCGAAGCGGTCGGCGCTCTTGATCATGTCGTAGACCGTCAGCGCCGCGATCGATGCGGCGGTCATGGCCTCCATCTCCACACCGGTCTGAGCGGTGGTGGAGGCAGTAGCGGTGATGACCAGGGCGCCGACCTTGCGGTCAGGCGTGATCTCGACGCTGACCTCGGTCAGGGGCAATGGGTGGCACAAGGGGATCAACTCTGCGGTGCGCTTGGCAGCCATGATGCCAGCCACCTCGGCTACGGTGAGGACATCGCCCTTCGTGCCCTGCCCGTCGATGACGAGGGTCAGCGTGTCCTGGTCCATCTTCACCGTGGCCTCGGCCGTGGCGCGACGGACCGTGGGCGCTTTGTCACTGACATCGACCATGCGCGGTCGGCCCAGGCGGTCGACATGGCTCAGTGCCCGACGGTCCTTGCGGGTGACCGGCGTGGTCTGCTTGGGCTGGCCGGGCCAGGATTCATGTGACTTCGGTGTCAAGTCTGATGACCTCCACGTGCGTGCCGGCGGGGGCAACGGCCGCACTCTCCGGGATGATGGCGAGCCCGTCGGCGATGGCGAGCGCGGTAAGGACGTGTGAACCCTGGCCGCCCGCCAGGTGGGCGAGGTAGCGACCCGCGGCGTCGGGGTCCGGCCGGAGCTGCACGCGCACGAATGCCCGGCGCCCTGCCGACTTGGTGATCGGCTCCGTCAATGTCGCCTGGACGGTCAGCCGTCCCCCGTCTCCGGGTCCACCGCGCAAGCGACGGAGTACGGGGCGGACGAAGAGCTCGAAGGTGACGAAGCTGCTCACGGGGTTGCCGGGCAGACCGAAGAGCAGGCACTGGCCGCCGTCTGGCCGAGGAGCGCTGCCGTACGCGAGCGGCTTGCCGGGCTGGATGGCGACACGCCAGAGATCGAGCCGGCCGATGTCGGCGAAGACCTCCTTGACAACGTCGTGTGCGCCGACCGAGACGCCACCGGTGACGATGAGGACATCGGCTGCGAGCACGCCTTCGAGCAACCGCTCGCGGATGGCGTCAGGGTCATCCACGACGATACCGAGGCGCACCGGTTCGGCTCCCGCCGCGACGACCTGCGCGGCGATGGACTCGCTGTTGCTGTCCGGGATCGACGCCGGACCCAGCGGTTCCCCGATGGGCGTGAGCTCATCGCCGGTGGCCACGATGGCCACGCGCGGCCGCCGATGGACGTTGACCCGGGCATGGCCGGAGGCCGCCAGCACCGCGATCGCCGCTGGGCCGATGTGGGTCCCGGCCCGGAGCAGGACATCTCCCCGTCGCATGTCACTGCCGGCACGCCGGATGTGCCGCCCCTCCCGCACGGCCGCTCGGACCTCGACGGTCGGAGGCAACTCCGCCACACCCTCGGCCGCATCGGTGTCCTCCACCTGCACCACGGCGTCGGCACCGGGCGGCAGCATGGCGCCGGTCAGGACGCGCATGGCAGTACCCGGCTCCACACGCTGGGTCGGCTCGTGCCCCGCGGCGACCTCGCCGATCACCCGAAGCGTGACCGGAGCATCTGTGCTGGCCGTGGCCACGTCCGCTGCACGGACCGCGAACCCGTCCATGGCGCTGTTGTCCCAGGGTGGCACGGTCAGCAGCGCGCTCGCTTCCTCTGAAAGCACCCGACCCAGTGCCGCAGACAGCGGCAGCGACTCAGCGCTCAGTGGCAGGACGCCGTCGAGGATTCGCTCGAGCGCCTCTTCGAGTGGCAGCAGGGGTGTCTCGGCCATGGTGTGAGCCTAGACCTCCGCGGCGGAGGTTGCCGAACGCGCGCCGGATCGACGCGCGGCCCAGCGACCAAGCAGCCACGCTCCCAGGCCTAGGAGGAAGACCAGCACGCCCAGTGCACCGGCGGCGATCTGCCAGAAGCCGAACGGATAGAGCTGCACCAGTCGCTGACTGGACGGATCGAAGGACCAGTTGCCGCCGGGAAAGAAGACCTGATGGAAGAGCGTGAAGAGCGAGTCGAATGCCACCAGGGAGATGCTGCCGAGGATGACCACACCGATGGCTGTGACGACCCCGGCGCGTGCCACGGTCCGCCACACCTCGCCGCGCCGCGCCCGCACTCGCGCAAGGGTGGCGATGGCGATGATGCCCAGCCCGCCGGCGATGAGGAAGATGCCCAGCAACGTGCGCGCGTCGGAGAGGTGGCCTCGCTCGTCCACGTCATAGAAGGTTCGCCCATCGGGAGCCGTGAAGTCGAAGGCGCCCGGCCCAAGCACCAGCTCGTCGATCGAACGGTCCGAGAACGTATGTGCCTGGGCGGTCGTCATGGCCAGCCGCTCCGCCGAACCTGCGGCATCCAGAGCCGGATGGGTGAACCAGGGCGTCAGCAAGGGCAGCACGGCCAGCGCGATGATGGCCATGATCGTGCTGGCGAAGACGACGATGCGGGCCCAGAGGCCCAGCGGCGAGATCGCGGGACTAGCCTTCCGCGAGGGTCTGGGCCTGGTCGTGCCAGCCCTGGATACTGAGATCGGTGGGCGGCTCGACGCCCAGGGTATACGCGGCCTCGTTGATGCGATCGCGGAACTGCTGCGCGTCACACTCGATCAGGTCGGCCAGCCCCACGATGCCGGCCTGCGTCAGGATGCGCTGCTCGTCGGGTCCGAAGTTGGCCAGGTTCAGCAGGAGCGCCTCATCGCGCCAATCGCTGATCTCATTGATCGAGACACCGATCTGGTCGGCAAGGTACAGCCGCCGCGTTCGCGTCTCTGACACCTCCAGGAACAGGCCGGTGGTGAACAGCCCCTGGTGAAGGAGGCGGTCGAGCGCGACCTGCGGTACACGCTGGAGGTTCTCAGTGGCGGGCATCGACTTGGCTGGCCTCCCTACGGCTCGCAATGGCGGGACCGCGACATGCTAGCAGGGCGGGGCCAACGAAGACCGGGCCACCGAAGACCGGGCGCACGCGGCCCGGCGCTCGAAGACCCGGCACAAGAAAAAGCGGCCCTGCCGACGACTGGCAGGGCCGCTTGGGATTGGATCGGTCAGCCGTTGAGGTCGGCGGGCCGGGTACCGAGCGTGGCGGTGAGCTCCAGGCTCTTGCCATCACGCAGCACGGCCAACTTGACCGCGTCACCCGGGGCGAAGCGCAGGACCTGTAGGTCGAGTGGGTTGCTGCGATCGACCACCAGGCCATCCACGGCGGTGATGATGTCGCCAGGCTTGAGACCCGCCTCATCGGCGGGGCTGCCCGCGACAACGGGCTCCTGGTCTTGCGCGTTGCCGCCGATCCAGGCACCTTCGGTCACCGGCAGCGATTCCTCGTCGGCAACCTGCGCATCGATCTCCTGGTAGACCACACCGACATAGGGCCGTGTGATGGCCTGGCCGGACTCGGCCTGCTCGATGATGGGCTTGGCCAGGTCGATGGGCAGGGCGAAGCCGATGCCATCGTTCATGCCGGCTTCCGCCGTCGTGATGCCGATGAGCTCGCCGTCGCCGTTGAGCAGGGCACCACCAGAGTTGCCGGCGTTGACGGCCGCATCGGTCTGGATGAGGTGGTTCACACGACTACCACCCAGGCCGTTGCCGAAGACATCGATGCTGCGGTCAAGGCCGCTGATGATGCCCACCGCGGCACTGCTGGGGAATTGACCCAGAGGGTTGCCGATGGAGATGGCCAGCTGCCCCACCTTGATGGCGGACGACTCGCCAAGTGCCGCAGTCGGAAGATCCTGGCCGTGCACATCAACGAAGGCGAAATCGGTGAGCGTATCCACACCGGTCACCGTGCCTTCAAGCACCGTGCCATCGTCGAGGACAACGTTCACCTTATCCGCGTTGCCGACCACGTGGCCGTTGGTGATGATCAGACCATCGGGCGAGACGATCACACCCGAGCCGCTGCCGCCCATTCTGAAGCCCTGCGGATCCCCGAACTGCTCTGGGAGCTGGAACCCCTCGGGCAGCTGGAAGCCCTCGGGCAGATCGAGCCCGCCGGGCAGCTGCGAGTCGCCGGGTATGACACCCTGGGCGTCGCCGCTGCCGTCGCCGGGCGTGTCGCCCTGGCTGTCACCTTGCACGGAGGCGAAGGAGCCGACCGGCGTCTGGATGGTCACAATGGCGGGCGTCACCCGCTCGATGACACCGATGACGATGTCGTTGTCACCCTGTGCGCCGAGGACGGCTGATGGGGTGATGAGCGCGGCACCACTGATGCTTAGCGCTCCCGCGATCGCGACGATGGTGCGCGGTCGACGAGTCGTACGGATCTGGAACAGGTTGTCCATACCTGCCTTTCTTTCGAGTTGGGTCCGCACTACGACACGGCGCGGCGGATCCTGCTGTCACCGCGAGAGAGAACGCGGCGGTATGGACATAGTTGTACTCGACCGATGGTGAATCCGGGGTGTTCGTAATGTGAAGACTCCCTAGCCAGAACGGCCAGGGAGTCGTCGGGATCCGCCGGGGGGTCTTCTCGATCGGGCTCGCGTCGAGAGGGCGCGGGCTGGTCAGCCCTCCAGGGTGGCGTCGAGCGTGATCGCGACCGAGCCGCTGATGGCACGGCTGATGGGGCAGCCGCCCTTGGCCGCTTCAGCCTTCTCCGCGAACACGGCCGCATCGGCGCCGGGCACCTTGGCGCGCACGCTGATGGCGCTGCCGATGACCGTCCAGCCGGCATCGGTCTTGTCGGCACTGACCTCGACCGAGACTTCGATGCGCTCGGCCGGGAAGCCAGCCTTGGCCAGCTCATTGCTCAAGGCCATGGAATAACAGGCAGCATGGGCGGCTGCGAGTAGCTCCTCCGGACTGGTCTTGCCCTCGGATGCCTCAGTACGGGCACGCCAGGTGATGGCCTGGTTGTCGAAGACGCCGCTGGTCTTGGCGCTTACGGCGCCGCCACCAGATAGCAGGTCGCCGCTCCAGTTCGCTTCAGCT
>JBBSAV010000111.1:0-8769 GCA_038251965.1 Candidatus Limnocylindrales bacterium | reverse complement strand
GGCCTTCGGGCTGCTGATGATCGCGCCGTTCGCCCTGATGGTCAGCACGGCCTTCAAGCCGCACGCCTATGTGCTTGAGATCCCACCGCAGCTCATCCCCGAGGCGCCGACGCTGGACAACTTCACGCGTGCCTGGTCCAGTGGCGACTTCGCACGGTTCTTCCTCAACAGCGTGTTGGTGACCGCGAGCAGCACCGCCATCTCCGTGTCGCTCTCGGCCATGCTCGGCTTCGCCTTCGCCCGTTTCCGCTTCCCCGGACGGCGCGTCCTGTTCGCGGTGCTGCTGTTCACCATGATGGTGCCGGGCATGCTGTTGCTGATCCCGCAGTTCATCCTGGCTCGGGACCTCGGTCTCCTCAACAGCTTGTGGGGACTCATCGTCGTCTACTCGGTGATGAACCTGGGCCTGAACACCTTCCTCCTGCGCGGCTTCTACTCAGCCATGCCGCAGGAGCTGTTCGACGCGGTAGCGGTGGACGGGGCCGGACCCTGGCGAGCGTTCAGATCCATCGCCCTGCCGCTCTCGAAGCCCGGCCTTGCCACCGTGACCATCTTCAGCTGGCTGGCCGCCTGGGACGAGTTCACCTGGGCCATCACCATCCTCGCCGACAAGGAGCTCTACACGCTGCCCATCGGCATCCGTATGCTGCAGCGAGCCCAGTCGACCGAATGGGGCCTCGTCTTCGCGGCCTCCCTCATCGCCCTGGCACCGGTGCTGGTCCTCTTCGTGGCGCTGCAGCGGCAGTTCGTCAGCGGCGCCTTCGTCGGAGCTACCAAGGGGTGACGCCATGATCGATCGCGGTCCTGCTGCTCCCGACCTCGTCGGATCCAGCCTCGCCATCATCGGCTCCGGACAGGCCGCCAGCGGAGCTTTCGTGGCTGGTCCCACGTTCAGCCAATACGGCTATTCATGGTTCCGCGACGGCGCCTTCATCGCCGAGGCGCTCGACAACATGGGCAAGATCGAGTGGGCGGCGCGGTTTCACCATTGGGTGGCAGGCGTGGTGATATCGACTGCCCCCGGACTGGAGCGATCGCGTGAGGCGGCTCGTGCAGGCCGCACGCCCGCGGCGGCCGATTATCTGCATTGCCGCTATGGGGCGGATGGTTTGCCGGCGGACACCGACTGGCCCACGTTCCAGCTCGACGGACCCGGCATCTGGTTGTGGAGCCTTGCTCACCACGTGTTGCATGGAGGCAGACTCGATGCGGAGCTGGTCTTGGCCGTGGAGCACGTCGCACGCTACCTTGGCGATCTCTGGTCGCTGCCGTGTGCTGACGCCTGGGAGGAGTTCGACGAACACGTCCACAGCAGCACCCTGGCTGCCATCCGAGTCGGCATGGAGGCGGCCCTCTCGATGGTCCCGCAGCTGGCGATTGAGCCTGCCATCGGGCGGCTGCGGAACGAGATCGAGGACCGCATGTCTGTCCGCGACGGCGCCTATACCAAGTGGCTCGGCAATCCTGAGGTCGACGCGAGCCTGCTTTGGATGGCGGCACCCTACGAGTCGGTCCTGGCGACCGAGCCGCGCTTCGCTGCCACCTTGCGTCGCATCGAGAGCGAGATCGTCACCGCTGGCCCCGGCGTCCATCGCTACGCAAGTGACACCTACTACGGCGGCGGGGCCTGGCCGGTGCTGACATCCGCCTATGGTCGCGTCCTGCTTCGTCGGGATGGGCCCGGCGATGTCGAGCATGCGCTGCGGGCGCTCCGCTGGATCGAGGCCCAGGCCGATGATCGGGGCCAGCTACCCGAGCAGGTCGCCGACCACGCCCTCGCGCCGGGACGCATCGATGCATGGCGTGAGCTCTGGGGCGACTCGGCACGACCGCTGCTGTGGTCCCATGCGGCATACCTGTCACTGCGCAGCGAGCTCGAGCGCCGGGTCGACTTCGCGAGCGATCACGCGTGACCCGAGCCAGGCCTGCCACCCCCGCCGACTCGATCACCATCTTGGCCTTCGGGGCGCTGCGTCACTGGCTGGCCCCGGGGGGCGAGCTGACGATCGTCGCTGAGCTTGCCGCCGACCAGACCGTGAACGTCCGGCTGGAGGTGAGCTTGGTCGACGTGGCTGAGGAGATCACCACCATCAGCGAATCGATCGACCTCGGCGTGGGGACCTCTACTCACCAGTGGCTCATGCCGGTGCCAGCCGTTGCCCGCCATGGCTACGGGCTGCGGCTTCGGGTGGTCGCTGGACCGTCCATCGTCGAAGCATCTTCAGTCGTGGAGGCCATCGAGGGTTGGTGGCAATCGCCTCGGCACGCGGCCATGACCGACTACCGAGATGCACCAGCCGCCGCCCGCGCGACCCGCGACCTCGCGACCTGGCACGTCAATGTGGTGCAGCACTACGACTGGATGTGGCGCCACTACCGATATCAGCCACCCGGCGGCGGTGACACCTTCGTCGACGCGCTCGGGCGGACCGTCTCGCACGATGCGGTTCGAGCCTCGGTCGCCGCGGGGCACGACTGCGGGATCGCGTCGCTGGCCTACGGAGCGGTATACGGCGCAGAGGCCGACTACGTGGAGCAGCATCCCGATGAGCGGGTGTTCGATGCAGGGGGCGAGCCACTCAGCCTTGGCGGCGTGTTCTACATCAATGATCTGCGGCCGGGCTCTTCCTGGCGCACCCGATTGCTCGACGAGTATGCGGCCGCCATCGACGGCTTCGCATTCGATGGGATCCACATGGACACCTACGGTCCGCCACACACGGCGGTCGCCGCAGACGGTGAGGCCATCGACTTCGCGGCGCTCTATCCGGCGCTCATCGACGAAGCGGCCGAACGTGTCGCGAAGACGGCGCCCGGCACGCGGGTGCTCTTCAACTGCGTCGACGGCTTCCCGCTCGACGCAGTTGCGCCGGCGCCGGTCGCGGCGCTGTATCTCGAGCTGTGGCCACCGGACCGTGAGTTCGCCGACGTCGTGCGCTGGATCGAACACGCAAAATCGCTGGCCGCTGGGCGCCAGGTCGTCGTCGCGGCCTACGCTGCTGCGCTGCGAGACACGGCCCGTGTCGAGGATCGAGCGGCTGCCTTCGAGGCGTCGCTGTTGCTGGGCGCGGTGATCATGGCCAGCGGCGCCTATCACCACACCCTCGCCGAGGGCGATCGCCTGCTCGTCGAGGGCTACTACCCCGCCGCGGTCCCGCTGCTGGAGGCTGAGACCACGGAGATGCGCGCGCTTTGGCGCTTCAGCGCGCGCTATCTGCACCTGTTGTCGGCGCCGGATCTGGAGCACGCCGACGCGGCCGCTGTGCGCATCATCGGTGCCGATGGCCGCGACGTCCGCTGCTCATCAGGGCCAGCGGCGGGCTCCATCTGGCTGCGCGCCACGCGCACGAGCGATGGGCCGCGCGTCCTCCACCTGGTCGATCTGCGCGGCCACGCTGACGCTTATTGGGATACGCCGAAACAGCCGTCCGTCGACCAGGTGGGACTGCGTCTCTTCTGGGATGGCCTCAAGGCACCGGTGGCCGCGTCGCCCTGGACCGACGCGGGGGCGGCTGCGCCACTTTCTGCCGAGGCTGGCAGTTGGGTGCTGCCCACGTTCCGGCGTTGGCTGACGGTGGTGGGCACTACCAGGGAGTAGCGACGAAGCCGAGGCGCTTGTCGATCACGTTCTGGAGCGGCTCCCCGGCCATGTAGCGCTCCAGGTTGGCCAGGAACGCCCGACCGAACGCCGCCGGCGTGTCCGCTACGTCACCACCGATGTGCGGCGAGACGATGACGTTGGGCATGTCCCACAGGGGACTCCCGGCGTCGAGTGGCTCGTGCTCGAAGACGTCCAGGGCCGCACCGGCCAGCGCCCCCGAGCGCAGCGCTTCGATGAGCGCCCCCTCCACCACCACCGCTCCGCGGCCGATGTTGACGACTCGGGCCCCGGGCGGCAGCGATGCCAGCTCACTGGCGCCGATGAGCCCTCGCGTCTGGGACGTCAGTGGTGTGAGCAGGATGAGCCAATCCGTGTCAGGCAAGAGTCCACGCAGGTCGGCCACCGCGCGGATGCGCCCCTCGTCCGGATCGCCGTCACGCTCGCTGCGACCGACCAGGGTCACCGAAATGCCCAGGGCACGCAGCAGACGCGCGGCGGCACGGGCGATGGAACCGGCGCCCACGATGACCGCGCGCCCACCCGCCAGCTGCTGCAGCATCCGGTGCCGCCACTGGTGCTGCTCCTGGGCTCGGATCGTTCCCGGCAGGTCCTTGAGCAGCGCCAGCATCAGCGACAGCAGGTACTCGGGCAGCGTGGTGTCGAAGACGCCGCGGCTGTTGGTCAGCGCCACGTCGCTCTCGACGAACTCGGGAAAGAGCGTCCAGTCGACGCCCACGCCGCCGACGTGCACCCAGCGCAGTCGATCGGTCAGCGCCCAGTTGGCGCTCAGGGCGTCGCGCGGTCGGCCGTAGTGGAAGACGACGTCACAGTCGGCAAGGTGGGTGCGCACGTCGTCCATCGATTCGGCCATCACGTACTCGGCCCCGGTCCGTGACTCGGGCAGCCCGAACGGTGGCTCGCCACCCTGGCGCCCGATGACCATCACTCGTGTGGACATGTGCTGACTGTACGGCGTGTGCGTGGTGCAGGTGGTAGCGTCGGGGTCGATTCGACCATCATGAAGGAGAAGCCTCGACATGGAGATGCCCGGCTGGATGGCCAAGGCCATGTTGCGCATGGGGATGCTGGCGGAGATCACCGTCGTCGGCCGCAAGAGCGGCGCCGAGCGCACCGCCTGGATCAACAAGAAAGATGCGCCCGGTGGCGGCTACTACGTCGCCGCAGGGAACGAGAGCGCCCAATGGGCCAAGAACCTGCAGGCTGTCGGCCGTTGCCGCCTGAAGGTCAAGGGCGTCGAGAAGGCATTCGTCGCCGCGGAGATCGACGGCGACAAGCGCACGGTTGCCGTGAAGGCCCTGGCGCCGCCCTTTGCCGGTGACCGCATGGGCATCACCGGTCCCGCCTTCCGCCTCGCCCCGGCCGACTGACCCCTTGACGATCCAGGCAGCAAGGAGGGGAGTGGCTTTGTTCGATCCAGCAGTGCTCGACATCGCACCGTCGATGGGCACGCGGTCGTATCGTATCGGCGTCATCGGTGCTGGCAAGATCGTGCGCGAGTGCCACCTGCCCGCCTATCGCGCGGCCGGCTGGGACGTCGTCAGCATCGCCTCCAGAACGGCCGCGTCGGCCCGGGTCGCCGCAGACGAGTTCGATATCTCGGCGTCGTCGGGTGACTTCCGCGACGTCATCGATGATCCTCGCGTCGAAGTGGTGGACATCTCACTGCCGTCCCATCGGCATCGGGAGGTGGCCGTCGCTGCCCTGGAGGCGGGCAAGCACGTGCTCTTGCAGAAGCCCATGGCCAACACGCTCGAAGATGCGGTGGCCATCGTCGCTGCGGCGGAACGAGCCGGCGTCAAGCTGGCGATCAACCAGAACGGCCGCTGGGACCCGGCCATCCGCGCTTGCCGTGAGCTGCTCGACCGTGGCGTCTTCGGCCAGCTCATCACCGCCTCGATCGAGATGCGCACGCGGCAGCCGTGGCAGGAGTACTGGAAGGACGGCGACGACTATCCACGCCTGATGCTGCTGGGCATGTCCATCCACCATCTCGACCAGTTTCGCTACCTCTTCGGCGAGCCACAGGAGATCACGGCGCACCTGGCCAGCTATCCGGGTCAGCCCTGGGCCGGTGAGAGCATCGCGCTCTACGTGCTGCGCTACGCGTCGGGGTTGCTCGCCACCGGCTTCGACGACGGTTTCCCCTGGACGCGCGACTGGTCGGAGGACTACCGCATCGAGGGCATGGACGCCATCGCGCGGGGCGCCATCGGCTGGCCCACAGGGGACT
Organism: Candidatus Limnocylindrales bacterium; assembly: GCA_038251965.1. Classification (GTDB taxonomy): domain Bacteria; phylum Chloroflexota; class Limnocylindria; order Limnocylindrales; family CSP1-4; genus JAFMJV01. Next base: position 2,917 of record JBBSAV010000111.1, on the reverse strand, counting down.
TCAGCACGCTCGAGTTCACCACCGCCGATCGGCCCGACACATGGATCAAGCCGGCGTTCACCCGCAAATGGTTCCCGGACGCCTTCGGGGCCACCATGGGTGAGCTCTTCCTGGCCATCGAGGAGGATCGCGAGCCCTCGATCTCCGGCCGCGACAACCTGCACACGCTGCGCCTCGTGGAGGCGGGCTATCTGTCGGCCGCCGAACGGCGCACCGTGCGTATCGAAGAGGTCGCGCTGTAGGGCCTGCACGGCGTTGCCTGTCCTATACGACCGGGGAGATTCGGCGGTTCGGGCCTATACGAGCGGGCGTAGACTTCGCACCATAGGTCAGACAGACCCGGGGAGGCTTCCGCGACTCGCTTTGGGGAAAGGAGACGAGCGCGGACCGACCTGTTGGGGGTGCCCTGAGGGGGATCCGCGATCCATCAACACAGACAGGACGGAGGAGTCAATCTCGATGATCAGCAAGAGCTCTCTCGTGGCGCTCGGTGGCAGCCTGCTTCTGGCGGCCGCTCTGCCGATGGCCGCTGCCGCGCAGGACGAGGCCAAGACCTTCTACTGGATCTCCCACGGCGATCCCGCGGATCCGGTCTGGACGTACTTCCTCGATGGCGCAAACCAGTGGGCAAGCGACACGGGCCAGGAAGTCCGGACCTCGTTCCATAGCAACGATGTTGCCCTGCAGCAGGAAGCTGTCCGCATCGCCATCGCCGATGGCGCGGACGGCATCGTCACGACCAGCCCCGACCCGGGCAGCCTGGTCGAGTTGACGGCTGAGGCCAACGCCGCCGGCATCCCCATCATCAATATCAACACCCCAGACCCGACGGCCAGCTTCGATGCCTACGTCGGTACCAACAACGAAGTCAACGGCCAGCGCTGGGCGCAGTTCCTCGTGGATGGCGGCTACGTCTCCGAAGGTGACTTCGTGTGGATGCCCGTCGAGGTCCCCGGGGCCACCTACGGTGTCGACGAGGAGCGCGGCGTCGCCAGTGTCTTCGAGCCCCTGGGCATCACCTGGGAAGTCACCGATGCGACCTACGAGCAGGCCACCGTCATCGACGAGATGGTCAACTACCTGACCGCCAATCGGGACAAGATCGACGCCATGATCGGCCTTGGCGACCTCGTGACCGGCTCTGTCGCCCGCGTGTGGGACCAGGTCGGCGTGGCCCCGGGTGAGATCCCCGTGGTCGGCTGGGGCAACTCGGTCGATACCGCCCAGGAGATCCTCGACGGATACGTCCTTGCTGCTATGTGGCAGGACCCGCAGATGACCAGCTACCTCGGCCTGAGCCTGGCCGCCGCGGCAGCCGCCGGCTACCCCATCGGCTTCGACGTTCTCGTCGGCGCGCTGTATGAGGCAGATACGGCCCAGACCTACCTGGACATCCTGAGCCAGTAGTCATCCAGACCGGTGCGGTCTGGCACGTGTCTTCGACACACCCCTGACCGCACCCTTCGCAAGGCGAGGCCGGCACGCCAAGGCCGGCCTCTCCTGTTTCTCCGCCGGTCCCGAGCCGGCGATGCAACTGTCACGCGACGGCGCGGAGGGTCATGAGCGCAGCAACGGCACCGGGGGCGCAGCAGCAACCCCTAACCAAACGGTTGGGCAACGGCGTCAATCACATCCTGCGTCAGCCGGAGGCTGGGCCGTTCGCTCTCCTCGTGGGCGCCATGATCGCGTTCACGTTGCTGAACGGCACCTTCGCGTCGATGCTCAACGTCGGCAACCTGCTGGCGTTCACGCCCGAGCTGGGCATGGTCGCCCTGGCCATGACGCTGCTCATGACGTCGGGCGAATTCGACCTTTCGGTCGGTTCGGTCTTCGGCTTCGCGGCTGTGCTGATGTGGTTCTTCTTCAACGAGGGCATCTTCTCGTTGGAAGTCGCCTTCCTCATCACCATGTGCGTGGCCGTGCTCATCGGCCTCACCAGCGGCCTCTTCGTGACCAAGCTGGGTATCCCCTCCTTCCTGGTCACTCTGGGCATGCTCCTCGTCGTCCGCGGCGCTGCGTTGTGGTTGACGCAGGGCTTCCCGCAGCGAACGTGGGCTGCGGAGGGTTCGATTCTCGCCGACATCCTCGTGAGTGACCATACCTTTGGCACACCGTGGGGCGAACTCAAGCTGTACACGTCGCTCTTGTGGTTCACGCTCCTGGCCTTGTTGCTTGGCTACGTCCTGGTGTCGTCCAAATACGGCAACTGGATCCAAGCCGCCGGAGGCAACCCCATGGCCGCCACCGCCCGTGGTGTGCGTGTCGCTCGCACCAAGATCGCGCTCTTCATCCTCACCGCCGTCGTGGCCGCCTACTCCGGCGTCACCAGCTCCATCCGCGTCAGCTCCGCCAACCCCAACAGCGGTGATGGCTACGAGCTTGAGGTCATCGCCATGGTGGTGATCGGCGGCACGGTGCTGACCGGCGGCAAGGGCACCATCATCGGTACGGTCATCGGGGTGTTGCTGTTGCGAATGATGCGCAACGGCATCGTCATGGCGGGAGCGCCGGCGCTGGCCTACAAGATCTTCATCGGTGCCATCATCCTGGGCATGATGGCACTGCATTCCTACATGCAACGACGACAGCGAGCGATGTAGCTAGATGACTGACGAACTGCTTCGACTCGAAGCCGTCTCCAAGTTCTACGGTCGTGTGCAGGCGCTCGAGCGTATCGACCTCCGCTTCGGTACCAACGAGATCGTCGGCCTGTTGGGAGATAACGGCGCCGGCAAGTCCACGCTCATCAAACTCATCTCGGGGGCGGTGCCGCTCACGACCGGCCAGATCTACTGGCACGGCAAGCCAGTGACCATCAACGACACGAACGATGCCATCGGCATGGGGATCGAGACCATCTACCAGGACTCGGCGCTGGTGAACCAGCTGTCGATCGCACGCAACCTGTTCCTGGGTC
>JBBSAV010000110.1:0-8787 GCA_038251965.1 Candidatus Limnocylindrales bacterium | reverse complement strand
GGGATAGGTGTTGACCGAGGTCCCGAGCTTCGCCTGTACCTCCACCTTGTCGCCGTCGGTGTCGGCCACCTCGCGCATGTTGTCGCCGAAGCGGATGACGCGCAGGCTGCGCGCCTCATGGGCTCCGGCACAGGCGCGGCTCCAGGCGCCGATGCGACGCTGCACGCCAGGATCGGCCCAGTGGCCCGCGATGATCTTGCGGGGCAGCCGCAGCCTCGACATGAGGTAGGCGAACTCGCGGTCCCCGTGGGCCGACTGGTTGAGGTTCATGAAGTCCATGTCGATGTCGCGGTAGGGCAGGTCGGCACCGTACTGGGTGTGGAGGTGCAGGAAGGGCTTGGAGAGTGCCTGCACGCCGGCGATCCACATCTTGGCCGGGCTGAAGGTGTGCATCCAGCCGATGACCCCGATACAGGCATCGTCGGCAGAGGCCTCCAGACAGGCCCGGCGGATGGCATCAGGGTCCAACAGCGTCGGCAGCTGGACGATCTGGATGGGGATCTCAGGCGACGCCTGCAGTCCCTGCACGATCTCGGTGGATTGCTCGGCGACCTTTTGTCTGGTCGCGTCGTCGTAGTAGTGGATGCTGCCCGTCAGGAACCAGATCCGCAGCCCATCGAATGCCATCCCGAACCCCCTCTCCGGCCCTGTACGGGCTCAAGTCCATATGAATGCAAGCGATTGTATGCAAGCGCATGCCATCGAGTCAACAGCAGTTTGGGCTCATCCTGCTCAGCCCTTGGCAAGGGGGTGGCATCGACAGACCGACCTGACGCGGCCTGACCGCTAGGATGGGAAGCTGAACGCAGAAGGACATCCATGACACGAGCGAAACGGCGAGTCCACCCCAGCCTCCCTGACGCCATACCCGCGGTGACTGGGAGCGTCGTCGCGGGTGTACCCACGATGCGTGACGTCGCCGAGGCCACGAGCGTCTCGCAGTCGACGGTCTCGCGGATCCTCAGTGGCGCTCCCACGGCCATCCCCATCGCCGCGGCTACGCGCGAGCGAGTCCTGGAGACGGCCAAGCGTCTCGGCTACCGACCAAATCCGCTGGCACGCGGCCTCATGGGCGCGCGAACGATGCTCCTCGGCGCCGTCATCCGAGACATCACCGATCCGAGCTTTCCGGCCATCATCGAGGCCGTCACGACGGAAGCCCGCAGGCATAGCTACAACGTCGTGCTGGGTCACGCGCAGGGCAGCGCCGGTGAAGCGGTCGAGCTCTGGGCCATCCTGGAATCACGCCACTGTGATGCCATCCTGCTGCTCGGCGATCTGAGCGATCAGCCGGCGCTCATCGAGGGCCTCGAAAGCACGCGGGAGCCGGTCGTGGCGCTCTGGCACGGCTCCCGCTCTACCGTGATCCCGACCGTCAACGTGGACAATCGCACGGCCATCACGATCGTGATGGAGCATCTTGCCTCGCTGGGCCACGAGCGCATCGCCTTCGTCGGCCGGAAGCAGCTGGGTGACATCGTCGAGCGCGAAGAAGCCTACGAGTCCTTCCTCCGGAACCACGGTTGGCGGGTCCGCCCGGAGTACATGCCGGACACCGTCAATGAATACGAAGGCGGCATGGAGGCGCTGCATCGACTCATGGCGCTGGAGGAGCCACCGACGGCCATCGTCGGCGCGACCGATGTCCTTGCCATCGGCATGGTGCACGCCGCGCTCCAGCGAGGCCTACGCGTGCCGGGGGATGTGTCGGTGACCGGCGTGGACGACATCCCTGGGGCCCACGTCATCATGCCGCCCCTCACGACGATGCGGATGCCCGTGCGTGCCATGGTCAAGGCCGCTATGGACATCGCCATCGGCTTGCTTGATCGGGAGTCTGACCCGGCGGTGGATCTCCACCCGGTGTTTCAGGCCGAGCTCGTGGTCCGCGACTCGACTGGGCCTCCGCCGGCTGTGGTGGCAGGTGCCTGATCGCCTCCGGTTTGGCCCTATCCGGCGTCGGCTGCGACTCTGTGGTGTTTGAAGCCCTCGACGAAACGGCTCAGCGTGTCCGATATGCGGCCTCGGTCCATGACCACGTCGATGAGCACGAAACGATCGCTAGTGGCGACTGCCAGCTCCAGCGCCTCGGCAAGCTCGCGTCGGGTCCAGACGCGGATCCCCAGGCCACCCAGCGGACCGGCGAGCTCGTGGAAGGGCCAGTCGTCAAGATCGTTGTAGCCGGCGTCCGGCTGGAACGCGCGCAGCATCTCCCAGGAGGCGTTGTTGAAGACGATGACGATGGGGTTCCAGCCGTAGCGGCGGCAGTTGCCCAACTCCCAGCCAGTCATCTGGAAGGCACCGTCACCGACGAGGATCAGCGGGCGCTCGCCGGGGGCCGCCTGGATGCCCAAGCCGGCGGGCACACCGAAGCCCATGCCGGCGTAGTAGCCGGGCGCTGCCAATGCGTACTGCGCGATGTCCATGGCCGTGAAGAGACAGTCACCCATGTCCGAGGCCATGGGCATCGGGCCGTGAGTCCGCATCATGTCGTTGACGGCAGTCGCGATGTCCGTGGGGGTCAGTGGCGCTTCGTCGGCGGCCAGGTCGTACGGTGGTGCGGGCGGATCGGGCAGGTCGGGCCGTGTGCCGAGTGGCCGAGCGATGGCTGCCATGGCCCTCACCAGGGCCGCCAGCGGGACATCGGGGTAGACGTGGAACCCGAGGCGCACCTGTCGCTCCGCCGCGAGGATCGTCTGGCGCAGGTCGATCTGGCGCATCGATACCGAGAAGTTGGTGTCCGACAGGATGACGCCGAGGAGGAAGAGCGCGTCGGACGTTTCGACGAGCTTGGTGATCTCGGGCTGGCCGGCCACCCCGATGTAGGCGCCCAGGGGTGGATTGGCCGATTCGGTCAGCAGCCCGCGACCCATGAAGGTGGTGACGACCGGGATGCCCAGCCGCTGCGCCAGATCGGCGACCTCGGCCTCGATACCGTAGCGGCGGATCTCGGCGTCGACCATCAGGACGGGTGAGCGTGCCGCGGCCAGGCGGCCCATCACTTCCAAAGCCGCCGCCTCGACGGCATCGGCGTCCAGCGGACTCGGCGGCAATTCGGGCACCGCGTTGATCTCGACCGCGACCATGTCGCGCGGGATCTCAAGGTACACCGGCTGCGAGTGTTCACGACAGTTGCGCAGCACGCGGGCGATGTCATCCGCGGCCGTGACCGGGTCATCCAGCACCGCCTGGTCACAGGTTATCTCGCGATAGACGTTCAACTGTGAGTCGAGCGTGCGCGCCTGATGGTGCACCAGGAGGCCGCTCGAGCGCTCCGCTCGCGATGGGGCGCCGGACAGCACCACCAGCGGCGAGCGTTCGGCATAGGCACCGGCCACGGAGTTGACCAGGTTGAAGGCACCGGCGCCATAGGTGATGGCGGCCACGCCGATGCCACCATGGAAGCGCGTAGCCCCGTCGGCCGCGAACCCCACGGCCGGCTCGTGGCTGAGCGTGTAGAGCCGCAGGATGCGCGTGCGCTCGATGACTTCGAACAATGGCAGCGCGAAGTCGCCAGGGATGCCGAAGACCTCACGCGCTCCGGCGTCCCGCAGCGCGTAGAGCAATGCCTCAGCCAGCTGCACCAGGTCCCTCGCATGCGCTTCGGATGTGACCTCTTCAGGGTAGCCGTCGCGAGGATCGGGCCGACCCGGCAACCAGGTGGTGGGCCAGTACTACAACTTCATCCGGCTGGGGCGCTCGGGCTATACCAAGGTCATGCAGGCCCTGCAGTCAGTGGCGACCACGCTGGCGGCAGGCATCGCGGAGATGGGACCGTTCAGCATCGTCAGCGACGGCAGCGCGATCCCAGTGTTGTCGTTCACGGTGGCGGACGATCTGCCCTACACCGCCTACGACGTCTCCCACCACCTTCGCTACAACGGCTGGCAGGTGCCCGCCTACACGATGCCGGACAATGCCACCGACGTGGTCGTGTTGCGAATCGTCGTGCGCGAGGGGTTCACGCGTGACCTTGGCGAATCGCTGCTGGCCGACCTGAAGAAGGCCGCCGACGACCTGTTGGCCGACCCGCCTCTCAAGTCGGTGGAACGCACCCACTTCAGCCACTGAGGGGTCGCGCCGCCTGACGGCGGACTGCGTCAGGGTAGGGTCGAGGGGCCCGTTGTGCAGCCTGTTGTGCGACAATCGGCACATGGCGACCAACTTGGACATCGAACCCGAACTGCTGGCACGAGCGGTCGAGGTCAGCGGCGAACGCACCAAGACAGCCGCGGTGACCCGCGCCCTGCGTGAGTTGGTCGCGCGCCACGAGCAGCAGCGCCTGGTCGAGCTATTCGGCGCGCTCGAGTGGGACCGCGAGTACGACTACAAGGTCGAGCGCTCGCGTCGATGAACCTGTTCGTGGATACCAGCGTGTGGTCGCTGGCGCTCCGCCGTGACGTCGCGTCCACTGCGCCGGAGGTAGATCGGCTGCGTGATGCGTTGCGCAGCGGCGAGGGCGTCTTCACCACCGGGCTGGTGCTGCAGGAGCTGCTGCAGGGGTTCGCCGGCCCCAGGCATGGTGGCGCCATCGTCAGCCGCTTCGGGCCATTGCCGCTGCTGATGCCGGACCGTGCCGACCACGTCGCGGCGGCCGGGTTGCGCAATGCCTGTCGCCGACGAGGTGTCCAGGTCGGGACCATCGATGCCGTGCTGGCGCAGCTCTGCATCCGTCACGACCTGGTGATGCTGACGACCGACCGGGACTTCGCGCGGCTCGCTCGCCATGCCCCGTTGCGCATCTGGGGCCATTGAGTGGCGACCATGCTGGGTACAGTTGCGGCATGAGTGACCGACGTGCTCGTCCGCTGATGGCTCGCGACCGGTTCAGCGGCCGTCGAGCGGACCTGCTTGCCCGACTCGGTGACACCATCGCCATCATCCCCGCTGGACGCGAGCAGATCCGAAACGACGACGTCACGCATCCCTTCCGCCAGGACTCGGACTTCCACTTCCTGACCGGCTTCACGGAACCCGACGCGGTCGCGGTGTTGGATCCGACGGGGCCGTCGCCGTTCACGCTGTTCGTCCGTCCACGCGACGCCGAGCAGGAGGCGTGGAACGGTCTACGCGCCGGCGTGGATGGTGCGGTCGAGCGTTTCGGGGCCGACGCCGCGCATCCGGTCGAGGAGTTGGGGGACTGGCTCAGGCGTCGGCTCATCGGCCGCGAATCGGTCGGCTATGTGCTCGGTGGACCGATCGACACCGAGGTGTTGGGTGCCCTGCGCGCCGCGCGAGGGTACGCCGAACGCTCCGGCGATCGCGTTCCGGACCGTCTCATCGACATCCGCTCGTTCGTGCATGAGATGCGCCTGGTCAAGTCGGCCGACGAGATCGAGGCACTGCGCGAGGCCTGCCGGATCAGCGCGCTCGCTCACAACGAGGCCATGCGTTTCGCTGCGCCGGGGCGCACCGAGCGGCAGGTCCAGGCGGTGCTGGAGTACGTCTTCACGCATCTGGATGCGGAGCGCGTGGGCTACGGCTCCATCGTGGCCGGCGGGGATAACGCGGTCATCCTCCACTACGTCGAGAACGACCAGCCGCTCCGTGACGGCGACCTGCTGCTCATCGATGCTGCGGCCGAGTACCGCCATCTGACTGCTGACATCACCCGCACCTTCCCGGTCAACGGCGTCTTCAGCGGGCCCCAGCGGGCCGTGTACGAGCTGGTGCTGACGGCACAGCGAGCGGTCATCGACCACTGCCGGCCGGGTCTGCCCTTCAGTGAGATGCACACGACGGCGGTGGAGGTGCTTGCCGCCGGACTGGTCGAGTTGGGCCTGTTGCCGGGATCCGCCGATGAGGTCGTCGAGAAAGGCTGGTACCGCCAGTTCTACTTCCACGGCACCGGGCACTGGCTGGGCGTCGACGTGCACGATGCTGGTGCCTATCGACATGACGGCTCCGGCCGGTCGCTGGAGCCGGGCATGGCGTTCACGGTCGAGCCGGGGCTCTACATCTCACGCGACAAGGCCAGGCTGACGCTCTCGCACGCCAGCTACGACGCCGACGAGCGGCTGCGCCTGGGTTTCGAGCTGGGGACTGCTGCCGCGAAGGCGGAGGTCGCGCGGCGTGAAGCGGACGCTGGGACGTTCGTCTTCGAAGTGCCGGCGGAGTTCCTTGGCATCGGTGTACGCATAGAGGATGACCTGCTCATCACCGCCGAGGGCCACGAGAACCTGTCCGCGTTGGCGCCCGTCGAGCCCGACGCGGTTGAGGCGATCTGTGCCGAGGAGAGCATCCTGCCGACGATCGAGTAGCCGCCCCTGCGTGGCGATGACGACGACGAGAGCAATCTGAAGGGAGGCCTGCCGATGAAGATGCCGACTGGCGAAGGGACGTCACTGCGCCTGGGAGTCGTGGTGCTTGCAGCGGGCGCGGGATCGCGGTTCTCGAGCCTCCCCGGCGAGAAGCTGACGGCACCGCTTGATGACGGGACCGTCCTGGGACATGTGCTGCAGGCGGTGCGTGAATACGCTCCCGAGATGACCGTCGTCGTCCTTGGCGAGGGCGCCGAGCGCATCGAACGGGCTATCACGTGGTCGGATGAGGTCAGGGTAGGCAACGAAGCGCCAGAGGAGGGGATCGCCTCTTCGCTTCGGGTGGGCATCCAAGCCCTGGCAGCCTCGTCCTCGACCCTCGAAGGCGCATTCGTTGTGCTAGGAGATCAGCCCCTGCTCCGGCCCTCGACGCTCGATGCGCTGGCACAGGCTGCGCAGAAGCCGGCCGCCGCCGATCGGCCGTTCATCGTGCCTCGGTACGCTGCTGATCCCGGACCCCGCAATCCCGTGCTCATCCGTCGGTCGGCCTGGCCGATGGTGCTGGAGCTGAGCGGCGACCATGGGCTGGCTCCACTCATCGCCCAGCACCCCGAACTGGTCCTCGACCTGCCGATCGACGGCGAGATGCCGGACGTAGATCGACCGGAAGATCTGGAGCATCTGCGGCTCTGATCGGTGAGTCGTCACGCCGGTATCCCCGGTTGGGTTCAACTGCCAGCGTAGCTCAGCTTCACTGGACGGCTGAACGAGCACGACTTGCCGCGTACCTTGACCTTGCCGCTCAAGGAACCCTGCACGTGCTTCTCGTCGCTCATGCGAAGCGACGCATCGAACGTGCCGCGTGCGCCGGAGAGGTTCAGGGTCAACCTGCCGGTGTAGAGGCGCGGATCGGCCCCGTCGCGCTGTAGCTTCCAGGTCGTGTTGCTGCCGGGCGTGAGCCCACGCGCGATGAGCAGATCGCCGTTCTGGCGAACCTTGAGGCTGCCGAAGTCGGTCACCGCTGGAAGCTTGAGGCTCTGCACGCCGCACGAGACGAGGCCTTTGCCGTTCCTGGCTCGCCACTTGCCCGGCTTGGGTGCCAGGACCTTCATCTCGAATGTGCACGTGACCTTGTCGCCGGGATCCAGTCCGATCTGCGCGCTCGTACCGGAGGCGCTGCTGGATGTGGTGCTGTCGGTCTCACCGCAGCTTGATCGCTTCAGCTCCCAGCTCGGATCAGGCAGCTGCATCTCGACGGACCAGCCACCCTTCCACAGCTTGCTCCTGGCGCCCGACGGCGAGCCATGCATCGTGGCCGCGGTGGCTCCGTGCTCCGAGCTCGCGGGCGTGACCACGTAGCGGAACCGTCCTTCGCTGCCGCGTGGCTCGGTCTTCGTTTTGAGGATGAGATCCCCATAGACGAGTTCCACCGTCCAGGCACAGGTGACCGCGCCGCCGAGTCGGTCGCCATCCTGGATGTGGACGGTGCCATCCGCATCCCAGGTCACGTTGACCGGCGCAGTCGGGCCAGGTGTCGGGATGACCGGCCCGGGATAGGCCGTCAGGTCGAAGCTGCCGGGGGTGAACGCCGCTGTCGACACGACGGACGCTGTCGACACGACGGACGCTGTCGACACGACGGACGCTGTCGACACGACGGACGACCCCGATCCGCCGACCCGTCCGCATGCGGCGCGGCCGGGCCGTGCGCCCGAGTCGAACTTGGGTACCGGGATGACCGGCCCGGGATAGCTAGCTAGCTGTGCTGCTGCCGTGCTGCCGCTGCAGGTACAGCCCACGTTCGCGATCGAGCCGGGAGGGTGGTATCGAAGCCTGCCTCCAGCGCGGGTCGTGGCGCAGTCGTCCCGTCGACGTCGGCATCGGCCCCATCGGGCCGGCGCTCGTCCGGGGACCTGACCTCGAGTGAAAGCGAGATCTCCGTTCGGCAGGACGACTCGCGTTCGACCGAGGGGACCGGGATGACCGGCGCGGGGTATGCCACCAGCGTGCTGGCAGCGCCCGACCATCCAAGGAGGCAGTCGGCGACGTCCTCCGGCCCGGCGTCCTCCGGCCCGGGTTCGGCCGGTGCCGGTTCAGACCCACCGGGGGCATCGCCCACCGGGATCACCGGCCCGGGTGTCGTCGCGGTCGCCGGCATGGCAGCCACGAGCATCAGCACCACCGGTACCAGGACGGCGATGGCGCGATGCCGTCGTGCTGTGTCACGTTCCTTGGTCATCAGCGCACTCCTTCTCCGTCGGCGGCGTTTCAAGGTCGATGAGGTAGGCCTCCACGGCGTCGAGGACGCAGCGGTAGGCCGGCCGTCCCGGATCGCTCAGGGCATAGTGGTAGGCGAGATGGTGGTCAGCCTGGAGCGTGAGCAGCGCCGCATCCTGCTGGTCGTGCAGCGACCGCCGGGCGGCACTGATGGGCGTGGTCGGGTCGCCACTGGACGCGAGCACCAGGATAGGCCCGGCACCGGCAGCGTCGATGGGCATGTCTGTCGAGGCGATGTCCGAAACTAGCG
>JBBSAV010000109.1:0-8802 GCA_038251965.1 Candidatus Limnocylindrales bacterium | reverse complement strand
TCAGCGTGTCGTATGCGACCCCCGCCGCGTCGGCCACGGTGATATACGAGTTCGCACTCGCACCCGAGCTGCCCCTGTGACCGCGTAGGACTGGGACAACGAGGGATCTGTAGTAATTACCGCAGATCAGGCCCCGACCCACTTCACCCGCGGCGGCGGCAACCCGACCCCGACCTGTGAGCCCGTAGGACGGCCCAGGACGGGCGCGAGAGAGCATCTAACTGGGCCTGTTTCGTTAGATGCTCCACGCTCACTAGCACGCCGCATAGACGTCGCTAGTCCGAAGTCAGATGCTCTGATCCACTGAGCTACGGGCGCGAGGGGTCAAGTATCGCATCGTTGGGATGCCATGCGGTTGCGACGGGCGGGGCTGGCGAGTTCAGATGCGCGACATGGAGAAGATGAGAGGAGTCACGCTCCGAACAGCGATATGGGAGGGAGACGATGGACAGGGATCTACGGCGGCAATTCACCAACGGGATCACCTACCTGGTGACCGTGGTCGTGAACGGTCTCGCGGTGGCGTTGCCGCTCAATGGGCTGACCACCGCCGAGATATCCGACCGCTTTCCGGTCCTGGTCACGCCTGCCAACTATGTCTTCGGCATCTGGAGCGTCATCTATCTCCTGCTCGCCGCATTCACCGTCTACCAGGCCCTGCCGGGCAAGCGCACCGATCCGACACTCCGATCCATCGGCTACCTGCCAGCGGTCGCAGGCATCCTCAACACGATCTGGATCTTCTTCTGGCACTTCGAGATCTTCGTGCTGACGGTGCCAGTCATGCTCGGGCTCCTCGCGACGCTCCTCGCCATCCATCTTCGCCTGCGGCCGAGTCGCCAGTCGGGTGAAGTCGGTCGCTGGGTCGTGGCCCTGCCCTTCTCGGTCTACCTCGGCTGGATCACCGTGGCCACCATCGCCAACATCTCCCAGCTGCTGTACCGCGCGGGCTATCGTGGCGCGCCGCTGGGCGAGGAGCTCTGGGCGGTGATCATCCTGGCCACGGGTGTCGCCATCGCCGTCATCATGCTGCTGCGCGAGTTCGACTGGGCCTACGCGTTGGTCATCGTCTGGGCCTATGTGGGTATCGCGGCAAAGCAGGAGCCACTGCTGGTCGTCGCTGCGGCACTGGCGGGCGCCATCATCGTGGCCGGCGCGATCGGCTACGTAACGCTGGTGCGTTCCCGACGCGTCGAGCGACAGGACGTGACGTCCTCCGCCTGAGGAGCCAAGCGCGAACCCAGCTCCCGGTGGATCCGGCTATCGCGCAGCGTCGACCTCGAAAGCGACGAGGGCCTGGGTCGCTGGGCGCTGACGTCCATCCGAGGGCCGATTGGCGACCACGAACTCACCGCTCTTCAGGTTCCGGCGCGCCATGACCGTGGAGCCGCCGCCATCGAGGTTGAACGACTGCCGCGCTCCCATGGAGGTCATCAGCTGGCCCATCTCGGCGAGCGTCACGCCGACGCTGTAGCCGGGCCGGCGACCATCAACAGTGACCATGAGGACCCGACCGTCGGCGGTGACGCCCACACCGGTCCGGGGGTGCCGCTGCACACTCGGGGGATACTGCGCGCGTGATGGCGCGGCCACCTTGCCGTCTCGCGCAGTGAACTGGTTGCCCCCCACTGCCTCGACGATGCCAGACCAACCCGGTGCCGCTTCGATGGTTCCACCGCAGCGTTCATCGACCTTGCGGACCACGCTCGTCATGAGGTCCATAGGCTGGCCGACCTTCAACTCGTACACCCATTTCTGGGCGCGATTGTTCACCGAGAGGACCGCCTGACCGGTCCGGAGCTTGGTGTTCCCGCCACCCCGATGGACGGCGATCACCTTCGTCTGCTGGGTCGCATTGGGGCGGACGATGTCCGCCAGCTCCAGCACTACTTCGATGCCGCCCGCTTTGGTGCGGGTGCTCGATGCGAAGCGCTTGGTGAAGAGCACGACCTTGCCGTCGTCACGATGCGTGTTGACCCGATGGATCTGCTTCTCGACCTGTTTTCCGGGAAGTCGCACCAAGACGTGCGTACGGACATCCCCGATGCGGGCGCTGCCATCGGCGTCGATCCCGAGGGTCGGGCGCGTGCAGGCCTGTGCCAGCAGGAGCTCGCCGCCCGAGACAGCCATCGATTGTGGGGCGGCGTAGGCATCGACGCGATCGCGCGTTGACATGTCACCGTTCGTCGCGACCATGGCGAGCCGATCGGGCCGGCTCTTGCGGATGGCCATCTTGCTCACGACGTCACGTCTGACGACCCGATCGTTCGAGAGGACGGACATCAACTGCACGCCGTCCCGGAGCGGCTCCACGGTCGCCACACGCACCGACTGGCGACCACCGGTCGTCTTGATGGTGCCGACCTCGTACTGGATCCCGGGCGTCAACAGCACCGTGCTCGATGGCTTGAATGGCCGCGTGATGGAGGCCTCGGCCGCGGAGGCGAACGAGCTCGCCGCGAGAGACAAGGTCAGACCGATCACGGCGATACGGGCGCAACGCCGCTGAGGCATCGATAGCAACTTCATGACGGAAAGGGTCGCCCCTGAGCCCGCGCGGAGCCATGACCCGGAAGTCCCCAGCCGGTTCGCCCGCACCACTGCACGACGGTGTGGCAGGGTGCGCTTCAGTGGCGGCAGGTCGGGTATCCGCGGTGGCCCTACCAGCGGGGCGGGACAGTCCCCGTCTGGCCGCGCTGCAGCGCATTGGCTTCGGTGGCGCTAACGATGGAGGCAGCCACGGCACGGTCGACGATCTGCACACGATCGGCGTCGAAGGTATGGATGGTGCCGTCGGTGGTGACACAGACGGCCTGGGTGACCGTGCCAGTGACATCCGACCAACTGCTGACGAGGTCGATGACGCTGACGGGGTAGCCGGTGGGATCGGAACCGCCGGGATGATAGATCGCGGCCAGTGGGCTCATGCTCGCGCTCCTCGTGCGTGGTCTGGTCCACCAAAGGCTAGCGTCAGCGCGCGGCGGATGCTGGTTCGGCGATCGATCCGGAGTCGCTCTTGGTGCGCTTCTCGGCACCGGCCATGAGCACACCCCAGAAGACGCCACCCTGTGCGGCCAGCCCCATCTGCACCAGCAGGTTCGCTTCCGCCATGGAGCCGATCTCTCGCCAGACGGCGGGGAACACCACCAGTGCTATCAGGCAAGCCAGCGCCACCCAGGCGCGGTTCAGCTCGATGGTGATGGGCGACCCGCTCCGCGCCATGGCCACGGCTTCCGAAAGCAGCACGCCCACCACCACCACGCCGTAGAGCAGCACCTGCTGCAGGAGTGGCATCTCAGCCCCAGAGGCCGACCCGATCGGAGCGAGCGCTCCATTCAGGTCGAACCAGCTCAGCAACGCATCCATCGCACCCTCCTCTCATGGGGACCGCTCATGGTGACCGCTCAGGGAGACCGCACCGATGTCACCGCGGGATGGTGCGTCCGGTCAACACGCAGGACTGCGTATCCCCACAGGTGCCGCGCCACGCGATGCCGGAGCGACTGGACTCAGCTGCGGCGGCGCGCCGGGATCAGAGAGGCAACGACCATGACGACGCCGAGTGCGACCGCCGCCATCGGCCACACCTCGCCAAGGTCGAATTCGATAGCGATCTGGTCGCCGAAGAGGATCCAGACCCCGAGCAGCACGAGGACCAGCCCGATGATGGCCGCACCGGCACCACCTCGGCCTCGTCGAGCATCGGCCGGCGGCCGTGGACCCGCCGCTTGCTGCTGCGCATACCAGGCCTGCTGCTGCGCATACCAAGCGGCCTGCTGCTGGGCATAGTTCGGATCTGGAGGCTGTCCGTAGGGGTCACCGCCTCCGCCGAAGTACGGGTCGCTGGGCTGCGACGTCTGCGCATAGGGATCGGCCGCACCCTGGCCGTAGTACGGATCCTGCGGCGGCATGCGACCCCGGTCGTGGCTCATGAGCAGGTCTCCGGGCGCTCGACCGAAAGTGACGAGAGGTTGCTGTCGATGGACAGGACGATACCGTCTCCGACCGCCGCGGCGCCTGGCACGTCCCACCGCCCGGGACTGGTCTCCTGAAGGCCGCTGCTCGCGAGATCGTCGTTCGAGCCGGTCGCATACAACTGGACCTGGAGCGACGCGCCGGCAGGGATGCAGACCCCGAGCGAGGAGGCGTTCAGGGTGACATCTGCTCGCACGGACCCATCAGGCAAGACCAAGCGGCCCTTGGAGGCGTTGAGCGACAACTCCACATCGGCTTGGATCGGCGTGAGCGCATCAGCCAGGTCGATCGTCGCCACCGAGGCGTTGAGCGTGCCCGTGACACGAGTCAGGGGGCCGGCGCCGAGTCGGAGATCAGCCTTGACGGCGTTGAGTGTGGCTCCCACGGTCAGCGCCGCGGACGCGGGCACCTGCACGCTCCAGTCGCTCGGCTGCTGACGTGCCAGGAAGGCGAGATCGCCGCTATCTGCCTGGACCAGGCCGAGATAGGATGTCGCGCCGTCGAGGTCGCGCTCACGGATCGACGGTGCATCGTCGAGTGCATGGGCAGCTTGCAGCCCCCAGCTCGTCTCGGCCGCGCGAGAGATCGCCAGCTCCCCACAGGCGAGCGAGACGTACAGCTCGAAC
Source organism: Candidatus Limnocylindrales bacterium (assembly GCA_038251965.1). Taxonomy (GTDB): domain Bacteria; phylum Chloroflexota; class Limnocylindria; order Limnocylindrales; family CSP1-4; genus JAFMJV01. The sequence continues at coordinate 4,201 of JBBSAV010000109.1, read as the reverse complement.
GCGTCGGGGTCCGCGACACTCCCCTGCGTGGTGCTGGCCGGCCCCGCGTCGTCGGCCGCGCAGGCACCGCTGACCACCGCGGGGATGACGCCCTGCAGGCCGTCGATGTCGTCGTCCGGGAGCGCGACCGCAGCCGCGCCGATGATGATGCCGAAGGTGGCCGCCACGAGCGCGCCACCAAACCAGGCGAACGGCGTCCAGCGCAAGATCAGACCCAAGCCGATCCCGACCAGGATCAGCGGCCACAGCTGGCCAAGCTCACGGGCGATGTCCGAGGCGAGCCAGCCCTGATCCACGGCCAACGGGATGCCGCCGAGCGCGATGAGGAAGACACCCCAGTCGAGGAGACTCCGATTGATGCGCATGACTTGCGTAGTCTACTTAAAGGCGTCGCCGTAAGGTGCTCAGGCCGGAGCCGGCAGGTCCCGCCGTGGAAACCGATACCAGCCGATGCCGATGAAGACGCTCGCGAACAGCACCATCACCGCGACGTCTCCAGGGGCCAGACCGCCATCGAGAACATTCTTCGCCTTCAGCAGGTCGAACATCGAGTAGTCCTGTAGCCAGCTCGCGTCGGGCCAGATGGAGCCGATGGCGAAGGCCAGGTAATTGAGCAGGACGAAGACCGCCGGGATACCGATGGCCGGGCCTGCCCGATCGGATTCGACCGATGCTGCGAACGCCAGGGACATGATGGCCACGAAGAGCAGGACGTCCGCGACCCAGAGCTGGGCGAATCTCGCGAGGCTTACCGCATCAGCAAAGCCCACGGCCGCGATGCTGAGGCTGATGGTGGCCACCAGTACCGCCGCCAACGACATGATGAAGAGCAGGCCGGCCACGAACAGGGTGGCGTACAGGCCATGGCGCGAGATTGGACGTGACAACGTCACCTCCAGCGTGCCCTTCTCGCGCTCACCGGCGATGGCGAGGGCCGGGAAGACGACGGCCATGATGCCCATCAACAGCAGCGTGAAGGGGTGCGCAAAGCCCATCGCAACCATGCCGGTGAGCGTGAACAAGTCGCCGCCGCCGAAATTGGAGAACTGCGCGAACAGCGGAATCGTCTGGACGAAGCTGTCGAGGTCCTTGCCGAAGGTGGCATACATCAGCGGCATGACGATGCCCATCAACATCAACCCCAGCGCGATGACGACCACGCGCACCGCATTTGCCGCGATGGTGCGACGGAAGAGCGGCAGGTTCACGCCTGTATGCCCGGTCCGCCGGAGGCATCCACACCGGCGTCGGCGGCGTAGTACTCCATGAAGGCTTCTTCGAGGCGCGCCGGCTCGATGAGCAAGTCACTGATGGCGACGCCTTGCAAGGCCGCCAGCAATGGCCCCGGGTCTCCCTCCAGCTGGCAAGCAAGGACATCGTCGCGGAGCTGGACCTCGCTGATGCCCGGCACCCCATCGAGCGTCGGCGCCTCCCCGCTGAAGCGGAGCTCTACGCGGCGACGGCGGCGACTGAGCAACCCGGCTACGTCGGTGAGCGCCACCAGCTCGCCCGCGCGCACGATGGCCACGCGGTCGCACACACGCTCCACCTCGCTGAGGATGTGCGAGGAGAAGAAGATGGTGCGCCCGTTGCGCTTGCGATCCCCGAGGATGTCGTAGAACGAGCGTTGCATCAGTGGGTCCAGCCCCTCGGTGGGCTCATCGAGGATGGCCAGCTCCGGGTCGTTCTGGAATGCCTGCACGATGCCGATCTTCTGGCGCATGCCGCGCGAGTAGTCACGGATCTGCCGACCCAGGTCGCGCTGGCTCAACTGCATGCGATCGATGAGTTCATCGCGCAGCGTTGCCGGCTGCCCATCAAGGGCTGCCAGGTAACGCAGCTGCTCGTCGCCCGTCATGGAGTCGTGGAAGGCGATGCCGCCGGGCAGATAGCCGGTGCGGCGTCGGATCTCTTCGCTTTCGGTCGCGATGTCATGTCCGAGGACCTGAGCTCGCCCCGAGGTGGCGTGCAGGAAGCCCAGCAACAGGCGGATGGTGGTGGACTTGCCGGACCCGTTGGGACCCAGGAACCCGAAGACCTCGCCTTCGTGGACCTCGAGTGACAGATCGGTCAGCGCCCGCACCGCAGTATCTCGGTGGAGCGGTGTCCCGCGGCTACGATAGGTCTTGGTCAGCGCCTGGCTGAGGATGGCAGCCATCAGGTCGGTCCGGTCGAGCCTCCCCGGGCCCCGGAGGCACGGTGTCCCGCCAGTCGCCAGCCCAGGGGCAGCGCGACAGCCGCCAGCAAGAGTTTCAGCACGTCACCAGGCACGAACGGGTACAGGCCGAAGGGCAACACGTCGAGGACGCCGCGGTCGAGCGCCAGTGATAACCAGACCAGGCCCACAACGTAGATGACCAGGGTGCCGAGCAGCATGGCGCCGAGCGAGCCGCCGAGGCGGCGATCCCATCCTCGCTGGGCCAGTCCACCGACGAGCGCGGACGCGACCAGGAACCCGAGCAGGTAGCCACCCGTCGAGGCGAGCACGATGTGTCCCGAATCGACTGTGGCGAACATCTCGGGGCCCGAACGTTCGAAGGAGAAGACCGGCAGCCCGATGGCCCCGATCAACAGGTAGATGGCCGTCGCGCTGATGCCGCGGCGGGCGCCCAGAGCGGCACTCGTGAAAAGCACGCCGAACGTCTGCAGTGTGATGGGCACGTATGGGTTCTCAGGCACATAGAGGCGCCCCAGACTGACGGCTGGCAGGTCGAACGCGACGCGAGCGCCGAGGATCAGCAGGATCACCCCACCGGCGATGAGCGCCACATCGCGCGCCCATGCCGGCGAGCGCGAGGTGAGGCGATCAGGCAGCAGGACGTCACCAAGGGTGAGGCCCCGTGGCTGGTCGAGGCTTCCGGCGTGTTGGGCTGTGGTCATCGCGCGGATGGTAGCAGGGCGGACCCACATGCCATCTGCCATGTGTCATCTGCCGTGCGCACCGTAGACTGGACCCATGAGACGACACTGGCGCTTACTCGTCGGCATCGTCTTGGTCTTCTTGCTCGTCGTCGGAGTGGCCGGCTTCCTGTGGCTGAATGACCTGGTCGACCCCATGCCGGAGGCCGAGGTCGCCATGGTCTCGTCGCCGACCGTCTCGGTCGATACCGAGGACTGGCTCACGTTCACGCTTGCCGAGCCCGCCGATACCGGCTTCATCTTCTATCCGGGTGGCCGTGTGCCAGCGCAAGCCTACGCGCCACCGGTCCGCGCCATCGCCGAAGCCGGCTATCTCGGGGTCATCGCACCGATGCCGTTCGGCCTCGCTGTGCTCGACGCCAACGCCGCCGACGCCATCATCGCGGCCCACCCGGAGATCGACAGGTGGGTCATCGGCGGGCACTCGCTCGGTGGCGCCATGGCCGCACAGTACAGCCAGGGCCACGACGAGATCGATGGCTTGGCACTGTGGGCGGCCTATCCACCCGCTGGCACCGACCTCAGTGAGAGCGACCTCCTGGTGGCCTCGGTCTCTGCGACCGAGGATGGACTGGCGACCATCGAGGAGGTCGAGGCGTCGGCGGCTCAGCTACCAGCCGACACCACGTTCGTCGAGATCACTGGCGGCAACCACGCCGGCTTCGGCTGGTACGGCGATCAGGACGGTGATGGCGAGGCGACCATCTCGCGCGAGGCACAGCAGGAGCAGGTCGTGGCTGGCACGCTTGAGCTCATCGAGGCTGTGGCGGGTTCCTAATACTACAACGCCAGTTATGAGGGTAATGGGTGCTCCTTGATCCATCGCTTGCGGTGCGAAGCTCGGGCGGCTGCCTTGCGACGCTGCTGGTGCTCGTACCAGGCGATCACCATGGCCGTGCTCGGGCGCTCCTGTGGCAGCACTGCCTCAAGCAGGCGGCGTACCTCCGGAACGGACGCGAGGGCCCCATTTTTTTTCCCATTCCCGCTGCACCGACTTCAGGAAGGCGAGCGCCATCAACGAGAGTGTGATGTGGTGATACCAGCCGCGGTAGCGGGTGACCTCGTAGTGGTCGAGGCCGACCTCGCCCTTGGCCAGCTCGAAGTCCTCCTCGATGGTCCAGCGCAGGCAGCCCACGGCGGCCATCTCCGCGAGCGCGATCGTGCCCGGTGCGTTGGACAGGTAGCACTTGATGTCGGCCCCCGGATCGGACCCGACCGGGCGTCGGGCCATCAACCAGCCCTCGGGCCCAGGCTCGCGATGGATCTTCTCGATCACGCGCAG
>JBBSAV010000108.1:0-8867 GCA_038251965.1 Candidatus Limnocylindrales bacterium | reverse complement strand
GGCGCTGCCTTCATTGAGGGGCTTCGGTCCGCTCCAGGTCCGTTGATGCGGCGTGCCGCTCATGTTTCCAAGCCGCACGCGACTGGAGCTAGGACGTCAACTCACCGCTGACTGACATGCGGATAGCCTCCTTCGCTCGGGGCAAGGGCACTGCCGGGTGGTACGGCCAGTCCGTCGAGAATGAAGATGGCCGGCCGGCGGCCACCTGCGGGGAGATCTGCCAGCCCGACGAGACGACCCGGCACATGCGTCGCCTCGTGGCCCACCGGGCGGGACTGGTCCGGGACCGGACCGTGACGCGCGTCCGTGGCGCAGACGGGCGACCCGTAGATTGGGACTTTCACCAGCCAGCCCCTGCCGGTCCGAGTAGGCCGCAGCGGCATCGGCATTCTCGGGACTCTGTCCGTGGTTCTCACACTTCTGTCCAGCGGATAGGTTCCGGGTCAGGTTTCTGAGAAGTCACACCGCCTCGGGGGTGACATAGTCCCAGCCCATCGACACACGCTCGGGACACCCTCTTGTCAACCCCTTGTCAAGAGCCTAGAATGGGCCTACAGCGCCTTGTCAAGACTTGACAAGGCCACTCGTGTGTCCGTCGAGCGCAGGGCGGAAGGGTCGGGCGGGCGATCTGCCGGTGAAGATCGCGAATCGGCCAACCACGGAGTCGCGAATCGACCCACGGCGCCAGGGGGACACACTCGAGAGAAGGGGCATTGCCAGTTTGTCGATCGGCGTAGCCGCCACCATCAAGGAGAAGCTGGACATCGTCGATCTCATCGGCGAGACCATCCAGTTGAAGAAGGCCGGGACCACGTTCAAAGGTCTCTGCCCGTTCCATGGTGAGAAGACCGCCTCCTTCACGGTCACGCCCACGCGTGAGCGTTGGCATTGCTTCGGCTGCGGCCGCGGTGGAGACATCTTCAACTTCGTCATGGAACGTGACGGTGTGGACTTCCCCACGGCGCTGCGCTCGCTGGCCGGTCGAGCTGGCGTGGAGCTCAGTGAACGCACCAGCCAGGAAGACGCACAGCGCAAGCGACTGCGCGACGCGCTCGATGCCGCCATCTCGTTCTACCACCAAGTGCTCACGAGCCACCCTGCCGGCGAGGCTGCTCGAACCTATCTGCACGACCGCGGCTTCACCGATGAGACCATCGAGACCTTCCGCCTGGGCTGGGCGCCCGACGCTTGGGACGCCATGGCCCGCTCGCTCAACGGCAAGCGCCAGATCCCCGAAGCGGACCTGGAAGCTGCGGGACTGGTCAGCCGACGGCGTACCGGACGTGGCGTCTACGACCGCTTCCGGGCACGCGTCGTCTTCCCCATCCGCGATGCCTCCGGTGGCGCCACCGGCATGACCGGCCGTATCCTCGGCGCGCAGGGTGAGGACACCGGCCCCAAGTACCTCAACACGCCCCAGACGCCGCTCTTCGACAAGGGTCGCACGCTCTTCCTCATCGACAAGGCCAAGTCGGCCATCCGCAAGTCGGGCGTGGCTGTCCTGGTCGAAGGCAATACCGACGCCCTGATGGCCCACCAGTCGGGCTTCACCAACGTCGTCTGCAGCATGGGGACCGCGCTCACCGCAGGCCAGGTGGAGCTGCTGACCCGCTACGCGCCGCGCATTGCGCTGGCCTATGACGTGGATGCGGCAGGGCAGGGGGCCGCCGCCTTCGGCGCCACTGAACTGACGGCGCTCGTGGGCGAGATCGAGCGGTCGCCCTATCGCGGTCGTCTGACCGATGTCGACGTGGTCCGACTGCCCGACGGTCGTGATCCCGACGAGATCATCCGCGACGATCCCGATGCCTGGCGTGAGGCCACCGAGCACCCCCAGCCCATCATGGAGTTCCTCATCGACCGGGCGGCGTCCCGCTTCGACCCGAGCACCGTGTCCGGTCGTGAGAAGCTGGTCGCCGCCGTGCTCCCGACGCTCCGGACCATCGGCGATCCGGTACGTCGCGATGGCTACCTGCAGCTGCTGGCCCGCCGCTCCGGCGTCGAGGAGCGAACCCTGCTGGAAGCCTTGCGTCGCCGCGATGAGCCAACGCCCGGTGGTGCCCGCCAGATGACACAGGTTGGCGCGCGCATCAACCTTGAAGCGGTGATGACGCAGCCCGATGCGCTCGACCCCCGAGCCGTCGAGCGTGCCATCGAGCCAGCCGAAGCCTCCGTGTTGCGGCTGATGCTGCGCTACCCGCGCCGCTACCACGCCACCGCGCAGGCTCTTGATGGCGATCCCTTCGTGACCCAGCCGGCTCGCGAGCTGTGGAAGGCGTTGGGCGTCGCGCTCACGGACCAGGGCTCCGACCACTTCGACCGCGCGGCCTTCATCGGCGCGTTGGAGCCGACCATCAGAGCCGTGGCGCAGACCCTGATGGCCCGCACCGATCCACTGCCCGACCAGGAAGCGCAGATCCAGCAGGCCATCGACCAGTGCCTGCTGACCCTGGAGCGCGGTCGGCTCGCCGAACGCATCGAATACATGCGGGCGCGGCTGGCCGATGCCGAAGCGGACGACGACGACACCGAGCTTGAGCGACTAGGGCATGAGGTCCTGGACCTGCAGCGCCGTCGCCTCGAGCTCGACCGCGCCGTGGCCGATTCATCGCTCTTGGCGCGACGACGCATCAAACCCAAACAAGCCGATCTACCGAACCGATCCGATCTACCCAACCAAGCCGATAAAGTGGAGGTCACCCATGGGAACTGACGCAACCGACAAGCTGCTCGTCGCATCCGTCCTTGAGCGAGGCAAGCGAGACATGGACAGCGACACTGTCCAGCCGGAGGCGGAAGACATCATCGGCGCACCGCGCAACTTCGGCGCCGCGGCAGAGCTGGGCGTGCAGGTCACCGTCGAGGAGAGCCAGAAGCAGCCCTGGCAGGACCCGCCGGCGAAGCTCGACGACGACGACAAGCCCTCGACCCAAGCCGAGCTTGAGGCGATGGCCCAGGACATGGTCGGTATCGACGACCCCGTCCGCATGTACCTCAAGGAGATCGGTAAGGTCCCCCTGCTCAACGCCGAGGAAGAGGTCGTCTTCGCCAAGGCCATCGAGCTCGGCGAGCAGATCGTGGCCGAGCCCTGGCGTGCGGTGCTCGCGCTGTGGGAGTGGACCAAGAACGACACCGAGCACAAGAGCCGCCAGAAGCGCCCCGAGCACCGGCTGGACTACTTCGCCGCTGACGCCGAGCGCATCGTCATGGGCGCCATCCGCGCCGGCGAGAAGGACGGCCTCCTGGTGTCCTCGCTCGACCTCAAGCTCACCGGTGCGCAGCGGGCGGCCACAGAAGACCATCCCAAGGCCGTGCTCAAGGACGCCAAGAAGATGGTCGCCGAATATGACGCGGCGCCCGATGCGGACAAGTTCGCTGCGCTCGTCGACTTCAGCTACATGTCGGTCCACAACGGCGACCAGGACTGCCGTGACAACAAGGGCCTCCGGGCACTCTTCGACTGGTCGCAGGGCATCGCCCTCGAGTCATTGCGCCGCGCTATCCTCGCCGGCAAGGAAGCTGAAGTCATGGACGCCTGGGGCTGGGACCCCGAGATGACCCAGGAGCACCTGAAGCCGCGCAACCGTCGAGGCATCGTGGTGCGCTATGGGCGTGAGGGTCGCGAATCGCTGACATCGGCCAACCTCCGCCTCGTCGTCTCCATCGCCAAGAAGTACATCGGCCGCGGCATGTCGTTCCTGGATCTCATCCAGGAGGGCAACATCGGCCTCATCCGCGCCGTCGAGAAGTTCGACTACGAGAAGGGCTTCAAGTTCTCCACCTATGCCACGTGGTGGATCCGCCAGGCCATCACGCGTGCCATCGCCGACCAGGCACGCACCATCCGTATCCCGGTCCACATGGTCGAGACCATCAACCGCCTCATCCGCGTCTCGCGTGGTCTGCTCCAGGAGCTCGGTCGCGAGCCTACGGTGGAAGAGATCGCCTTCGCCATGACGGTGGGGCCGGAGTTCGCGACGGAGATCCTGCACCGCTTCGGCGGCGCGGTGAACTTCGCCCACATCGAGGTCAACACCGACAAGCAGGCCACCATCACGGTGCACGTGCTGGACGATCGCAAGGTGAAGCCCACGGTCAATGAGGACTATGCCATCGAGGGCTCGGGCTACACCTACGACGTGAAGCTGCCCAAGAAGAAGGACAAGGAGATCGACAACGTCGTCCTGATCACGCCCGACAAGGTGCGCGAGATCATCAAGGTGTCGCAGGAGCCGGTCTCCCTCGAGACGCCCATCGGAGAGGAAGAGGACTCGCACCTGGGCGACTTCATCGAGGACCGCGCCGCCTTGGCGCCGGCCGACGCTGCTTCGCATCAGCTCTTGAAGGAGCAGGTGGAGGCGGTGCTCGATTCGTTGTCCGGTCGCGAGCGGCGCGTGCTGCAGCTGCGCTTCGGTCTTGAGGACGGCCGCTCCCGCACGCTCGAAGAGGTGGGCAAGGAGTTCAACGTCACCCGGGAGCGCATCCGCCAGATCGAGGCCAAGGCGCTGCGCAAGCTGCGCCACCCCTCGCGCAGCCGCAAGCTCAAGGACTACCTGGAGTAGCGCTCAGGGCGTCGCCGCTCGGCCCCAGCCGCCGAGGGGCCGTGTGCATCCAACGCACGATCTCGACGTGTCGGCACGGTGATCTGCCGATCCCTTGCGTTGGATGCACATGCCTGCCACTGCTGTGCATCGGTTGCAACAAACCTGCACCTTCGGCGGTCAACGTGTCGAGATCGTGCATCGGTTGCAAGAGGCGTCCCGCGGCCGCACCCGCCGAGGGGCCGCACCCGGACCCACGATAGCCGTCTGCGGCCGCCAATCAGAGCAACACGATGGCGTTGCCGCCGGGATCCTGCGACACGGCCAGTCGCTCGAGTGCCTGCCTGCTGCTGACTGGGAAGTCGGCCAGGAAGCCAGCACCCACGGCCCGCAGGAAGGCACGGTTGTGCCGGGTGTCCGCGAGCAACAGGATCAGCCGATCGACACCTCCATCGCGCTGCTTCTGGGTGAGGCGCCGCTGCAGCTCCTGCGCATCGCGGGCACGTGTCTCAGCCTCGACTCCGATCCTCAGGCGGTGGAGCTCGATCATCGCATCCCAGGCACGCCAATCGCCGGGGTTCGGCAGTGGCACCTCCGTCCGCCATCGGGCCTCCGATCCAAGCACCGACAGCAGCCGTTCGAGCAGCTGTAGGTGAGCCCAGTCACGGACTGGTTGGCCCCCGGGGTCGGCACGGACGTGGAGGTCCAGCCCGACCACGGCGAGTGCCCGAGCAAGCGTGACCAGCGGCAGGTAGCTGGTGCGCCCGCGTTCCAGGCGACTCCACGATGCTGCCGAGATGCCCATCGCTCGTCCCGCCGCCGCCTGGCTGAGGTCGTGGTTCAGGCGCGCGATCTCGATCTCGCGGCCCAAGGCCGTGAGCGCCTGCTGTGCCAGCCGCTCCGCCCGCGCATCTCGCTAGGTATGACCTGTCATCGTCGGGCATGCTGAGCCCTACCACATGGCTGCGGCTTACCAGACCCTTATACAGGCCTTGCTCCGCTATGCGGCCGTTGCTCTGCCGGCGGACCGCCACCACGCGTACACCGCCCGCACCCCCACCACGATCGCAAGGCCGACGGCCAGACCGAGCATGTTGTTGATGACATCGGCGCTCTCGCAGCCGCGACCCAAGTCCACCAGCACGAGTTGCAGCGTTTCGATCAGCAGCGGCACAGCGAACGCCAAGCAGATGACGATGATCGACTTTCGAGCAAGCGGCAGCAGCCCTAGTGCGAAACCGAGCGGCACGAACAGGATGACGTTGAGGCTGACGTCATTGGGGCGCAGCAGCTGACTCAGCGCTGGCAATCCCAACTGCCGAAAATCGCAGCCACCGCCGGGTCCTACTTCCCCGACCACGGCTTCCGATGTCGGCGTGAGCGTCGCGGTCAGCGTGAACCCCAGCGAGACGAGCACCAGAAAGGCGACCGGCCGCGACGTATCCAGCGCACGCGCAGTCCGTCCCGACAGCACGACCGATACCAGCGCCCAGATCGCAAGAGCCGGCAGGAACAACGGCACCGGTCCGGAGTTCCAGGCTGTCGCTAGCGACATGGATCGCGCACGTCCTTGGTGGCCATTCCGTGGATGCTACCGTGCCGCGGCCGTTTGCCCCCTCAAGGCGGGGCTCCTCGTTCAGGCGCAGGATCTCCACCAGGGCGGTGACAGCCATGACTGCCGAGTGTGACGAACGGCGCCAACGCCACCAGCGTGACGGTGGCCATCTTGGCGCAGCCATGACTGCGACCTGACGACTCGCCTCCGTCAGCTCGTCGAGTGGATGTCGGCGGTCGGCCGAGCTCGCTCGGCGTCGTCAGCGCTGAAAGAGTCGACTGTGCGCCAGCCGAACAGCGGTCGCAGGAACGTCGCCGGCACCTGCAGGATGGTCGAGTTGTACTGATACACCTGGTTATTGAAGAGCTCGCGGCGGCGGGCGATGAGGGTCTCCAGCTGCTCGATCTCCTCCTGCAGCGCCATGACGTTGGTGTGCGACTTCAGCTCGGGATAGTTCTCGACGGTGGCGAACAGCGAACGCACCGCCTGACTCGTCTCCTCTGAGACGACGGCCTGGTCGTGCACCGGCGCCTCTGGCTCGTAGCGCGCCCGTGTGCGCGTCACCTCTTCGAGCACCTGTTCCTCGAACTGCATCGCTCCGCGGACGGCAGCCACAAGGTTCGGCAGCTCATCATGGCGCTGCTTCAGGGCCACGTCGATGTTGGCCCAGGCGCGCTGGCAGCGGCGCTGCAGGGCGACCACGTTGTTGTAGGTGATGACGATGAGGAAGACCACAAGCGCCAGCGTGAGGACGGCCGCCACGATGAGGGCCAGTTCGATAGCCATGCCTACAGCGTACCTGTGACCATGGCGCCGATGGCGAGCGCGCACATGACCGCCATCACCGCGCCGATCACGCCGACCCAGAAGTCGAAGTCGTGATGGCTGGTGGCATCGGTCGGCGTACCGCGGTAGATCACCATGCTGCTGCGGAGGCCGCGGGAGAGCACCAGCTCCTCATCGGGGATGTCGTACTTCGCCAGGGCTTCCCGAGGGACTTCGGCAGGAGGCACATCGGGCTGGTGGACTCCCGGGTCGAGTTCGGGCTGGGCGGTCGGTGCGCCGATCCCGAAGCCTGGGATGGCGGCGTTGGCCCAAGCTTCCTCCGGGCTGGTCGCGAGCACGCCCAGCTCGCGGGCATAGGCGAGGTCGGCTGCGATATCGGCCTCCTCGTTGTTGCCGGGCTGCCAGGTGAGCAGCGTCTCGCGCACCTCGCTCCACGGCCAGGCCTGCCCCAGGATCGTGACGGTCTCACCTGGCTCCAGGCGTGATTCGCGATAGCGACGCCCACCCTGGTTACCCGCGAAGACACCGAGTGAAGCCCCATCGTCGTCCCAGTCGGCCTTGTCGGCGGTCTCTGTCCGACACTGGACGGTCAGCAGGGCCTGTGCCGCCGTCTGGCGCTCCAGTTCGGTCTTCTGCTCGGGATCCCGTTCAACGAAGGATGCGTAGGCAGCCCCACTCCGACGCCGGAGGCCGGCCGGCTCGTCGCCCATGATGCTGGTGCGCTCGTCGAACGACGTGTCGATCTCCCAGCGTGCACCTCCCGGCACCACGCGGATGTGGCCCGTCTCGTTGCGGATGCGGAACTCCTGGGTCTTCTCCTCGTTCAGCAGGACGCGCGAGTCCTTGCCGGTCGTCTCCACGCGAGCCCGATACCAGACGCACGGCTTCGACTGCAACGGCGAGATGAGCGTCTGATCGATGGGTTCGACGACACCGCTGATGCGGACCTCGCCTGCGGCGATGCCGTCGAGGCTGGAGGTGGCGACCGATGAAATGAGCCGATCACGTCGATAGGCCACCAGGCCACGCACGAACAGCACGATCCCGCCGACCAAGCCAGCCGCGACGAACAGGAGCCATGGGGTAAGGAGGTCGCCGTCCACTCGACCGATGCTAGCGGTGGCGGGACGCGCCACGAAAGGGGTTCGGAAGTACTCCCGCGTACGCTCGACCGCGCGGCCAGACCACGACCGGCGGAAGGGGAGTCGGCCGCCAAGATGCTATCCTTCGGCCGCATCCCGTTCCGGCGTAGCTCAGTGGTAGAGCGGTCGGCTGTTAACCGATTGGTCGTAGGTTCGAATCCTACCGCCGGAGCCATGTTCCCCATTTTGCTCACGCAGCTCGATGATTGCGTGGAAGACATCGACTTGATGCCGATCATCGACAAGTGCCGGATATGCGTGAATGCGCAACAAGTGCCGGACTTCCGCCAGAGCCCGGCGGGCACCCGGGTTTGGTCCCTCCCAACGCGACGGCTCGAAGCGTTCTCACCCTGTCAATGGCCCATGCCCAGGAGCTCTGACCTATCCAGGAGCCCACGGCCAATAGGTACGTCGGCTCGGACTTGGGCATGGAGGCCATCGGACACTGGGCACTCGAGGCCATGGGCGAGGGCGACCCTGAAGCCCACGCCCACGGCAAGGCGCTGTCGACGCTTCGGACAGCGGTCGTCCTCTCCGATCTCGTCGCGCGCGGGCGGGACCCGATGGCCGTCGAGATGCTGCATCGGTCGAGGTGGGACATGGCATGCGAGCCATGCCAAGCAGAGTACCGGCGCCATGGACAGGAACCGACGAGGTGGCCAGGCGGGGGAGTGGCGTTCGAGCCGACCAAGGAGGGCCTCGGCTTCGTCGAGCGTTGCCTGCACCTGGCCGCCCGCTCGCCGCGGGTCAGCGATGGCGTGGGTGTCCATATGGCGCTCGAGGCGGTCGCCGATGCCTTCTGGCCCGACCTCGGGTGGGGCGCCATCGTCACGACCAACGCCG
>JBBSAV010000107.1:0-8900 GCA_038251965.1 Candidatus Limnocylindrales bacterium | reverse complement strand
GGTATCGCTGCGAGGCAGGTACGCCTCTGGCTGGTAGTAGTCGAAGTAGCTGACGAAATACTCGACCGCGTTGTTGGGGAAGAAATCGCGGAACTCGCTGTAGAGCTGCGCCGCCAACGTCTTGTTGTGTGCCAGCACCAGGGTCGGCTTGCCAGTCTGCGCGATGACCTCGCTGATGGTGAATGTCTTTCCCGTGCCGGTGGCGCCCAGGAGGACCTGGTGCTTCTTGCCCGCCCGGACGCCCTTGACCAGTTGCTCGATGGCGCGCGGCTGGTCTCCGGTAGGTTGGAAGGGAGCGACCAGCTCGAAGTCCGGCATCGCCCGATGATACCCGAACCGGCTCACAAACCGAACGTCCGTTCACGGTCTCGAGGCGCGCGGAGGTGCTCGGAGGTGCTCCGATGCAGTGCGGTTCGGTGCGGTCCGCGGGGATGGAGGGCAGTAAAGAGTCCTATGGGCCGCCACCCGATGGGTCCATGGCGGGGTCAGGCCCGGGAACGGATGCTGGCGACTGCACGGTGAGGGCGCAGAGCGTCCGCGCCGTCTGCCCTTCCGACCCGCGACTTGCGCACAGGAGCCTGCCACCATGGAGATGGAGTTCAAGGACAACAGCCGACGCCGCACATTGGTGCTGGTCGTCGGAGTATTGCTGGCATTGGGAGCCGGCGCCGCCGCCTTCATGCTCAGCAGTCAGGGCACCGATGCGCCCAGTGAGACGATCCCCACCATCGATATCGTGGTCGCTCCCCTCGGGATCGGTGCGCGCGAGACGATCACCCAGGACCGGCTGACGCTGTTGACGGTCCCCCGCGACCAATCCAATGAGTCGGCCATCACGGACCCGATCTTGGTCGCCAACAGGATCGCGGCGATCTCCATCCTGCCCAACCAGGCCATCACGGAGAACATGCTCGCCACTGCGGTGGGACCGGGCCAAGTGCAGATCCTTGAACCGGATGAGACGGTCGCGCCCGATTCGGCCGCCTATCGAGCGGTCAGCATCACCGTCCCAGCCGAGCGCGCCGCCGGCGGGCTTATCGATGCCGACGAGCGGATCGACATCATCGGCACGATGACCTTCCCTGTCGCTCCCCCGGTCGACCCTGAGACGGGATTGGTCGTCACCGATCCCAAGACCGGAGAGCCGGTGAACTTCATCAGCGGCTACTCGACCAAGCCCATGTGGCTCGACGTCAAGGTCCTGACCCATGAGTTGGACTCCGACCTCTACGTGCTACGGATGGACATGCAGCAGGCTGAGGAAGTCGCGCTGGCACAGGTCTACGGTGCCCAGTTCAGCCTGGTCCTACGGCCCGAGATCGACACGCGTGACCTTGACCGCAGCGCCTATGGCGAGACGGTCGATCGCGTCCTGACCCATTACAACTTCCCCATCCCCGAGAACATCGACGGCATCGGATATGAGCAGCCCGCGCCGTTCCCCTCACCGTTCCCCGCAGAACCGTATCTCGACCTGGGTGCCTCACCGTCACCGTCGCCTGACGAACTCATCGAGATCCCCATCGACACCGCGCTCGAGAGCCCGGCTCCGGTGGCGACGCTGCTGCCCTAGCGGCGATCCACCGGCCCCAGGAGTGGGCCGGCCCAAACCGGCGCAAGCACCTCCGCGAGTGCGTCCTGGACGCACTCGCGGACTGATTCCACGGAGCCGCTGGTGTCGATGCGACGATGGGCACGAGCTGCCAGGCGGTCGGCCAGGTCGAGGCCCTGTGCGGCCAGACGGCGCTCCACATCGACCTCCGCCATACCTCGTGCAGCCAGCCTCGCACGTTGCACCGCGGGTGGGCAATCGATCAACCAGACCTCGTCACAGCGCTCGGCCAGACCACCCTCCACGAGCTTGATAGCCTCCACCAACACGAATGGATCGCCCTCTCGACCGGCGCGTTCCAGCCGCTCCTCCACGAGGCACCGGACTCCCGGGTGCACGATGGCCTCAAGGTCCCGCAAGGCGAGCAGATCGGTGAAGACGATGGCACCCAGGACGGCTCGATCGAGCGCGCCGGAGCCCTCGAACACAGCATCGCCGAACCGCTCGCGGATGGCACGTAGCGCCGGCTGTCCCGGTGCCGTGACTTCGCGAGCCAGTGCATCGGCGTCGATGACGACACCACCCAGCTCACCGAGCATGCTCGCCACCGTGGATTTGCCACAGCCGATCGGCCCGGTGAGCCCGATGACGATGGGTCTGTCCTCTGCCGATGCCCCCACCTTCGTCCCGTCGAGCCTCGACCTATCCGACTGGTCGTCCATCACGGTGCCCGCTCCTCGAGTGTGAGCCAGGCATCTTCTGCCTGGCTGAGCGCACTGTCCACATCAGCCAGCTCGCTCCCCAGGCGACGCAGCTCCACGAAGTTGGCCTGCGCCGAGGGTTCCTCGAGCTTGGCCTCCAGGATCGACTTGCGTTCGCCCAGACGCGCCAGGTCGGCCTCGATGCGTTCTCGCTCACGCCGATAGACGTCCTTGGACAGACGTGATCCCGTGCGCTTCGCGCGATCCGGCTCGCTCGCCCGTGTCGGCTCGCTCGCGCGTGGAGACTCGGGCCTCACCGTGGGAGCGGTCACCGACCGTGCGTGAGCGACGCCCGACCGGTGCGCCAGCGCGTCCGTGGCCGTCCAACCGTCGGCCACCGCGACACGCCAGTCTCGGTAACCACCGTCGAACGGAGCCACCATCGCGGGCGCCCCTGGCACGGGCTCGACCACCCAGAGCCGCTGGCAGGTCGATTCCAGCAGCCGACGGTCGTGCGACACGATGACCTGGGTGGCTTCGGAGTCACGCAGGAACGTCTCCAGCGCCTCGCGAGCCGCGATGTCGAGGTGGTTGGTGGGCTCATCGAGCAGCAGCAGGTTGGTGGCTCCCACGCCGAGCAACGCCAGCTCCAGCCGCGAGCGTTCGCCGCCCGAGAGCTCACTGACCGGCTTCAGCACGTCGTCGCCACGGAACAGGAACCGCGCCAGGTAGGAGCGCGCCTGCCCCGGTGTCACCGGCGCCGTCGCCACCAGGGCGTCGAGGACGTTGGTGCCCCCCAGCGGCCGATCGCGCAACTGCGACAGGTAGCCGGGCATGACGTTCTTGCCGATGCGCACGAAACCATCGAGCGCCGGCAACCCGCCCGCCATGGTGCGCAGCAGCGTGGACTTGCCGGCACCGTTGGGCCCGACCAGGCCGATGCGCTCGCCGCGCCGGACCTCCAGCCGCGCCACCTTCACGATGGGCACGGCAACGTTCCCGTCAAGGGCCGGGTAGCCACACAGCACGCCCTCGAGCGATGCCACGATCTCGGCCGAACGTGCCGCGGTGGCACCGAAGAGGCCACTACCCGGCAGGCTCAGCTTCGCTGCCGCCCGCGGCGCCTCGGTACGGCTCTCACGCAACGACGCCAGTCGCCGCTCATGCTCGTGCATCTTCACGTGCTTGCGCTGGCTACGGTAGCGCTGCACCAGCTCTTCCTCTCGAGCGATGGCGGCGACGGTCGAACCGGACAGGCTGCGCGCCCGCGCGTCTGTGGCCTCGCGCTGGAGCAGGTAAGCCGAGTAGGCACCCTTGAACGTCACGAGTCGGCGCCCGCGCAGCTCCCACACCCGCTCGACCACGTTGTCGAGGAAGGCTCGGTCGTGCGAGGCGACAAGCAGCGCGCCCGATCGCCGCACCAGCGTCGACTCGAGCCACTCCAAGGCGGCGATGTCGAGGTGGTTGGTGGGCTCGTCGAGTATCAGCAGCTCCGGGTCAGCCGTCAGCAAACGCGCCAACGCGACCCGCGTCTGCTCACCGCCGGAGAGCTCGGAGGGGTGGCGGTCCCAGTGGCCCTGCGGGATGCCCAGCCCGGCCAGCGACTCCTGCACACGTTGATCGAGGTGATAGCCATCGAGCGCCTCGAACCGTTCGCGCAGCGTGGCATACCGCGGCGATTGGACCGCCTCCGCGCCACGTGCCTCGATCTCCGCCAGCTCGTGCTCCATGCGCTCGATCTCGACCGCCCCGCGGCGAACCACGGCCCGCACCGTCGGAGCGCCGATGAATCGCTGGTCGAGGTTGGCCTCCTGCGTCAACAGCCCGATGCGCAGGCTCTTGGCCAGGTGGACGCGGCCGCCATCCGCTTCCTCGATGCCGGTGATGATCTCAAGCAGGGTCGTCTTGCCGGCTCCGTTGCCACCGACCAGGCCGGTACGTTCGCCGCGCGCCAGGGCAGCACTCACCGAATCGAGGATGACGAAATCGCAGATCTCACGGCGCACGCCCTCCAGGCGCAGGATGGACATACCCCTAGTCTGCCTTCGCGCCGACCGAGACGGGTCCGCCCAACTCCGACCAGTTGCGGCCGCGGCGAGCGCTGCTGGTGGCCGCCGAGGCGAGACGCGCGTTGGTGCCCACTCGATCAGTCCCCGGCAACCGCTGGCACCATGAGCAGAAGTGGGTGCCGCGCTGGCTGAGCACCAGCCGGCGGATGGGCCGGCCGCAGCGGCGACAGGGCTGGCCCGTGCGCTGGTAGGCGTCCAGGTAGTCCTGCATCTCGCCGCCGCCCTCGGGGGCCGTGTAGGAATCGACCGATGAGCCACGCCGGGCGACCGCTTCGCTGAGCACGCCCCTGACTGCCTCATAGAGGCGGCGCTCCTGCTGGGCGTTCAGCGTCCCCACCGTACGCAGGGGATGGAGTCGCGCCCGCCAGAGCGCCTCGTCGGCATAGATGTTGCCCACCCCGGCCACGAACGTTTGATCCATCAGCGTGGACTTGAGGCGGCCGCGACGGGCGCGCAGGCGACGACGGAAGAGGGGCAAGGTGAAGGTCGCGTCGAGCGGTTCAGGCCCGAATCCCCCCAGCAGCTGGCCCTCGTCATCCGCCCCCAGGATCGCGCCATCGGCACCGCGCCGATACAGACCCACCCGGGCGAACTTGCGAACATCACGGAGTAATAGCCAGCGTGGCCCGTCGTGCCAGTCGCCACCGGCCACGGGGCCTGCGTCGAGTGTCAGGCGTAGGTGTACATGCCCATCGTGGACCGTCCCTGCGGGCAGGACGAAGAGCTGGCCGGTCATCTTGACCTGGATGGCAAGGACCGCAGCACCGGTCAGCTCCAGCAGCAGCCACTTGGCTCGCCGCCCCACGCCCAACACCCCCCGGCCGACCAGGTCGCGCCCGAAGACGTCCGGGTCGGGGTAGCGGATGGCGCGCGGCCAATCCCACCAGGCGGCCGTGATGCGAGCGCCCTCGACCAGCGGCGCCAGGTCACGCGCCATGGTCTCGACCTCAGGCAGTTCCGGCATACGCGGCTATGCGCGCTCCAGCGGCGCCAGCGACTCCCAGTCGTCACCGACCTTGATGTCGACATCGAGCGGGACATCCAGCTTCAGCGCGCCTTCCATCACCTCGCGCACGACCGGCGCGAGGGTCGTCACGTCGCGACGCGGCACCTCCAACAGCACTTCATCGTGCACCGAGAGCAGCATCCGTGCCGCAGAATCCTCGGCACACAGCCGTTCGTGCAGCCGGATGAGGGCGATCTTCATGATGTCGGCTGCCGTGCCCTGGATGGGCATGTTGATAGCCATGCGCTCGCCGGCTTGGCGCAGCTGGCTGTTGCGGGCAGAGAGCTCCGGGATCCAGCGGCGCCGGCCCAACAGCGTCTCTACGTAGCCCTGCTCCTGGGCGATCTCCTTGATGTGGATCATGTAGCGAGAGATGCCGTTGTAGGCACTGAAGTAGGAGTCGATGAAGGCGCGCGCTTCCTCGCGCGGGATGCCGGCACGCGTTGCCAAGCCGTAGTCACTCATGCCGTAAGCCAAGCCGAAGTTCACCATCTTGGCCTTGGAACGCTCGTCGTGGGTGACGTCAGCCGCGTCTTTCTTGAGCACATGCGCGGCAGTCTCGCGGTGGATGTCGGCGCCCCGCTCGAAGGCCTCCTTGAGGTGCTGGTCGCCCGACACGTGGGCCAACACACGCAGCTCGATCTGGCTGTAGTCGGCAGCCAGCAACACCAGGTCCTCGCCGCCGGCCACGAAGGCGCTGCGGATCTTGCGACCGAGATCACTACGGATGGGGATGTTCTGCAGGTTGGGATCTGCCGAGGACAGTCGGCCGGTGGAGGCGACGGCCTGCTGGAACGTGGTGTGGAGGCGGCCGGTGCGGCCGTCGAGCAGCAGTGGCAGCGCATCCACGTAGGTCGACTTGAGCTTGCTGTAGATGCGCCAGTCGAGCAGCAGCGGCACCATCGGGTGTGCCTCGCGCAGCCCTTCCAGCACCGGCGCACCGGTCGAGTAGCCCGTCTTGGTGCGCTTACCCTTGGGCAGGTCCAGCTCGTAGAACAGCACCTGCTCAAGCTGTTTGGGACTGCCCAGGTTGAACTCGTGTCCGACGGCCGCATAGATGTCCTCCTGCAGCCGAGCGATGGTCTCGCCGAAGGTCGACGCCAGCGCGTCAAGCGAGCTCCGATCGAGCGCTACACCGGTCGCTTCGAGGTCAGCCAGCACCGCCACCAGCGGTAACTCCAGCTCGTCGAGGATGCGCCGCAAGCCTGGTTGCTCCTCGAAGGCCGCGGCCAGTGCCTCACGCGCGGCCGCCACGGCCGCGGCCTGCAGCACTGCGCCCGCTACCGGTTCCAGGTCTCCGGCCGCTGGCAGCATGATATCGAGCCGCTCCGCACAGATATCCGCCAGCGACTGGCTGCGCAGCGCGGCGTTGAGGATGTAGGCCGCGATCTGTGTGTCGAACGCGAGGGCCGGCAGACTCGCACCAGAGGCGCTGAGCGAGGTCGCCGCTGTCGGATCGCGGCGCGCCAGCTCCCACACCAGCAGCGGCTTGACCTCATGGCCCACCAAGGGCCGGCCCGCTGCGCACACCAGCCGACCGAAGTCGGCAGCGTCCCGCTCTGCGGCGGCCACGATGCGACCGTCCGCACCGGCCACCGCCAAGGCAGCGAGCGTACCCCGCCGCGGCCGATCATCGTCGAACGACGCACCCACCACCAGTTCCGGCTGCGCCCCCAGCCAGCCTGGGACGTCCTCGAACTCGGCGAAGGGCTCCACGATGGATGACCCGGACAGGACCGCGTGAAGACGCGCCACGGGATCGAGGGCCCCGGTGGTGACCGTGGCACCCACTTCGGCGGCGATGGCCGGGGGCGACGCCGAAGCGCCGGCGACGGCCCCGAAGTCGAGCGTCAGCTGCAAGCCACTGGCCGACCCTCTGACCGCAGGCATGCCCGAGGCGGGACTCGACTTGGGCATGCGCCCGGCGACCTGTGCCGCTGGGATGGGACCATGCCGGTCGGCTTCCCGGAGCAGATCGCCCGGTACCGGGCTGTCTTCACCCTCAAGCCCCGGCAAGCGTTCGACGAGGGAGCGGAACTCATATTCGCGGAAGAGTCGCATGACCTCCGAGCGGTCGTAGTCCCCGATGCGAGCCCGTTCGAGGTCGAGCTCGATGGGCGCCAGACGATCGATGGTCACGAGTTCACGCCAGAGCGTCACATCGTCGCGGTTGTCGATGAGCTTCTGGCGCAGCTTGTCCGGCTTGACCTCGTCGATGCGCGCGTAAACCTCGTCGAGCGAACCGAACTCCACCAACAGCTTGGCGGCGGTCTTGTCACCGACGCCGGGGATGCCCGGGATATTGTCGGTCGAGTCGCCCTTCAGTGCCTTGAAGTCGATCATCTGGCCGGGCGCGAGGCCGTAGCGCTCATGGATGCGCGCAGGGTCATAGATGACCGTCGACTGCACCCCCAGGCGCGTCGTCATCAGCTTGGTGTGTTCGCTGACCAGTTGCAGCATGTCCAGGTCGCCCGAGACGATGATGGTCTCAAGGTCCGCCAGCTCCGCCTGTCGTGACAGCGAGCCGATGAGGTCATCCGCCTCGAAACCGGGCAGCTCGTAGATGGGGATGCCGAAAGCGGCGACCGTCTCGCGCACGATGGGGAACTGGTCACGCAAATCGTCGGGCGTGGGGCGCCGAGTGGCCTTGTAGCCTTCGTAGCGGTCGGCCCGGAAGGAGCGACCGACGTCGAAGCAGCACATCACATGGTCCGGCTGCATGTCGGCGAAACCACGCAACACGATCGACCAGAAGCCGAACGCGGCGTTCACCAGCTGCCCCTTGCTGGTGGTCAGCGGTGTCTCGAACAAGGCGAACCAGGCCCGATAGATCAGGCTGTGCGCGTCGAGCAGCATGAGCCGTTCCACGCACCCGAGTGTAGCGGCGCGCGCCGGGCGCTATCGCAGCAGCGGATCCTCGACGCGTCGCGCGAGCCAGGCGAAGAGTAATGCCAGCGCGCCGACCACGGCCAACGCAAGGCCGATGAGCGTCATCACGCCATCCGTCCCCAGACCGCCATCTGCCGGCGCCGCCGCGACGGCGGCAGTGCCGTCATCCGCGTCCGGGACGATCATCTCCGCCGACGTCATCGTGTCAACAGCATCGACGTCGGCTTCCGCGACCCCGGCGACCTCGGCAGCGAAGCTGTCAGGGACCGATCGTGCCCCGTCGGTGTTCCGGGGTTCTGAGGCGTCGCTCTTCATGACGGAGCCGGGTACAGCAACGTCCTCGACGCTGTTTTCGAGCATGCGAGCGCCCGCCTCCCCTGCCCCGCCGACGCCTGTATCCGCCTGGTCTTCTGCGACCGGGCCTTCGGGTAGCGAAGGCGTCGCCGCCACGCGCAACCCTCGCATCTCCACCGTGGGAGCCACATCGGGAGCGCTGAAGGAGTCGCCGTCCGGCCAGACACTGCCCGCCACCACGAAGGCGAGACCGATCGACATGACGCCCGCGGCCAGGGGTCCGAACGCCCCTGCACGGGGCACGGAGAGCCGACGCAGCAGACGGCTGACAGGGTTGCCGTCGAGTCGCTCGGCTTGCTCGGGTCCAAGACGGAAATCGCGCCGTCGCG
>JBBSAV010000106.1:0-9225 GCA_038251965.1 Candidatus Limnocylindrales bacterium | reverse complement strand
CATGACGTGCTGACAGTGGCGTCGGGCTACCAAGGGGCTACCTCTGCTAGCCCACGCCGGTTGGTAGCCCCCCACGATCCGCTCATCGTGTCGGGCCCCGAGCGGAGTGCCGGGTGCCCCTCGGGGCTCGGTGTCATGTCGGTGTCATCACGTGAGAAGGCCATCACAGGACTTGCATCCCGGCACGAGCGGAGTGATGGATGGACGCATGCACACCAGCACCACGAAGGAAGGAGCCGACACGATGACCGACGCGACGACGGTGCGGACGCTGATCGCCGATGCCGAGGCCGAGTTGCGCGCAGCGACCAGATGGGCCGCCACCGCCGATCTGCACGCACCGCTGGCCATGAAGGTCAAGGACCAGGAGCGCATCGAGCGAGCGCGCATCGAGCTCGAGGCCATGCGCCAGCTCGAGCCGGAAGCCTGAACGATGACGACCACCACCGACCCTCGGATCATGGCCAAGGTCAAGCAGAGCCAGGAACGCATCGTCCGCGCCCTGCGGACCCGGCACGAGGCCGAGGGCTGCGACACCTGGGAACGCACCACGTACCGCTACCGCGACCAGGATGGCGAGCCCATCGTCGGCATGGGTTGCCGCGAGCACGCCATCTTCACGACGGCGGGGATCTAGACGATGACCACCACCACGACCATCGACCGCGACGCGCTGGTCGATGAGATCACCGAGATCCGGGACGAGATGGAGTCGCTCCAGGAGCGCTTCTACACGCTCATGCGCGAGGTCCACCGGCTGCCCGGTGGCCAGCACGTCTGGGATCGCGTCGATGCGTATCCCGGACTCCGGCTCGACCGCGACATGGGTGCCGGCTCCAACGCCATCGACTGGATCGATGAGGTCTCGCGCTTCCTCGAGGAGGGCTGAGCGATGACCACGAAGAAGAGCACGCCGGCCATCGGGACATCCGCGAGCGAGGCCTTCGACCGCTTGCTCATGGAAGCCATCGACATCTCCGGGCGTATCGCCACCGAGCTCGCCGACGGCCAGTTCCCGGAGGGACTCCACTGGGGCCACGTCGGGGATATGGCCGAGACGGTCAGAGGCTTGCGAGCCGTGTCGGATCGGATATTCGCCGAGGGCGAGCATGCCGCTGACCAGGGAGCCTGAGCGATGCCCCGCGATACCGCCTTCATCCGCTCCCACGGCCATGACCCACGGGGTCCCGATGCTGACGCTCGCTCCCGTCGAGCGGAGCAGCGTGCCCGCGCCGATGCGATCCATCAGGCCCTCGTCGATGAGTCGGCGCGACTGAACGCCGCCATCGAGCAGGGTGCCATCGCGGTGCTCGACACCATGTTCGGGCCATACCAGGTCGCTCGGATCACGGGCGACCTGTGGGCCCTCTGCCATCGACTCGGATCGCCACCGCGGGCCTCGATGAGCCGCAGCTTCGCACTCTGCAACGACGGCACGTGGCGAGATCTCCTCGACCAGGCGGGGGTCTCCCGTCATCCCATCTTCGAGCCGTAGGAAAGGGACACCACGATGACCATGAAGAAGAGCACCGGCTACGTCACCGAGCTGCGCCGCTGCACCGGAAGCCAGCGTTTCGGCATCGAGCCGCACGAGGCACCCGTCAGCACGTTCCCCAAGCAGCCCAGCCGCAAGTACGGGCTCGGGGTGATGTGCGCCGAGCACTGGAAGGCATACGTGAAGGGCCTGCGGGAAGCACGACAGGCAGCCACCGGCGCGAAGCCCACGCCTGTCGCGACTCGGTCCACGACCACGCCGGTCGCACCCGCGAAGGGCGAGCCGGCGGCAAAGAAGGCGCCCAAACCCGCAGCCAACACCACAGAGGTCGCGGCGGCCGAGGCGCCCATCACCGAGGTCGACGCCCCGCCCGCCGATGAGCACATGGCTCGCGTCGGGGATGCCGACGTCCGGCGCGCCTTCGAGATGACCGCGGTAGCGTGGATGCTGGCCGACTGACAGTGCACGCCACCCCGAGGGCCCCGGGCCGACGTCCGGGGCTCTTCCGCGTGGGGTGGTCCGGGTGGCCATATCGGTGGGTATCGCGGCGCGTGGGCCGAGTGTCGCGCCCGTGTGGCCGGTCTCAGCCATCGAGTCGCTCCGCCGCCTTCCCGCTGAAGCGCTCCCAGCGGGCGATGACGACGTCGCAGAAGAGCGGGTCGATCTCCAGGCCGTAGCAGACGCGGGCATGGCGCTCGGCGGCGATGAGCGTCGTGCCCGATCCGAGGAAGGGGTCGTAGACGGACTCACCAGGCTTCGTGTGGTTCCTGATGGGGATCTCGGCGAGGAGCGCGGGCTTCTGCGCGGGGTGGTCCTGCTTGGGCTCCTTGGAGCCACCCATGATCATCGTCGGGCTGGGCACCCGCCAGATCGTCGACTGGTCGCGGGAGCCAAGGAACCTGGCTTTGGCTCGTTTCTTCCTCACCACCCAGCAGGGCTCGTGACCCCAGTGGTACCAGCTCCTCCCCATCGCGAAGAGGCCCTTGTCCCAGATGACCTGGCTGACGATCTCGAAGCCGATGGCTTTCAGTCCCATCGCCACCGCGGCGGCGTGGACCCCGGCGTGCCAAACGTAGCCGACGTCGAGCGAGGGCACGAGCGCGTATGCCTCGGACCAGTCGACCCTGGTATCGCCACTGATCGTCGTGTTGCGGTGGCCCTTGCCGCGGCGCCTGTTCGGGGTCTTCGCTCCATCGATCTGCATGTAGGGCTGCTCCGCGGGTCCGAGCTCGTTGTGGACACCGTCCCTCCAGGTGGGGTCGAGGGAGACGCCATACGGTGGGTCGGTGGCGAGGAGCTTCGGCTTCGCATCGCCGAGCAGTCGGGCCACGACATCGGGATCGGTGGCATCCCCGCAGAGGAGTCGGTGGTCGCCGAGCGCCCAAAGGCCGCCGGGCTTCGTGCGGGGTTCTCGGGCCGCCTCCTCGAGCGCCGATTCCAGCTCGAACACCTCGGACTGGTCGGCGCGCTCCCTCGCGTCAAGGTCCTTGAGGAGATCGTGGATCTCGTCGTCGCCGAAGCCTGACAGGGTGATGTCGAGGTCGATGTCGGCCTTGAGGTCAGCCAGCAGACGGGCCAGCAGCTGGTCGTCCCAATCGCCCGCGATCCGGTTCAACGCGAGGTTCAGGAGTCGCGCCTGCTCGATGGTGATATCGAGCCAGATGACCGGGACCGTGTCCAGGCCGAGCCTCCTGGCAGCGACGAGACGTTGATGGCCGCCGATGACGATCGAGTCCTCGCGCCGCGCCAGGACCGGCTGGACGAAGCCCCACTGCCGCAGGCTCCGTGTCAGTGCCTCCAGCTCCTCGTCGCCGATGCGCCTCGGGTTGGCCGGATCGGGCCGGAGGTCGTCGATGGGGATGTGCTCGATGGCGAGGGCTTGCGTCGACGACGTGGGCATCAGTAGGCCCCCACGTACCATGCGAGGCTGTCATCAGTGGACAGCGGGCGGGTCCCTGAGTCCCCTTGGGGGCGCCAGTTCCATGCTCTGAGCTGCCAACCCACGTGGGTGGTTGGGTATTGCCCCTGCGCCGACCCGGTCTACGCCTCGTCCTGGTGGCATCGAGATCGCTAGCTGCTCGATCCGTCCTCGACAGGGGTCAGCAGAGCGGCAATCATGCCAGCTGCGACGAAGCGACCGAAGCGCTCGATCGGCCATCCTCGGCGAACCACGAGGAGCTCGTAGAGCTCGATGGAGCTATAGGCCCAGAGCACGTCGCGAGCCTCTGCCAGTGTGAGCCCTGGACGCAGAAGGCCTCGCTCGATCAGGTCGCTTGCATTGGATTCCATCCGCGCCAGGTGAGCCTGCTCAGCCTTCTCCAGGAGTCCGGCAAGCTCGGGATCCGAGATGGCCGCGTCCCTCGCGAGAAGCATGATCGGTGCGGTGAGCGGCGCGACCTCGGTCGTGAACCTGCCCCAGTTCTCGATGATCCTCCTGGGATCGGTCTCACCTGCGCGCATGGCATCGGATCGACGCTCGGCCGAGAGGGCGCCGGATCCCTTGAGCCCTCGCTCCCAGATGGCGCGCACCAGTCCCGGCTTGCCGCCGAACGTCTTGTAGATCGTCTCGACGGAGACACCTGTGGCCTTCGCGATCCGGGCCACGGTCGTGGCGGCGTATCCCCCGGACAGGAACACTCGACGCGCCACGTCGATCGTCGCCTCGCGGTTCTGCGCCGCCTGGCGACGACGCCCACTGGCGTCGTACTTGCGTCTGTGGTTGACAGTAGGACTTTTCACGTCCATATTACTGTATCCATTACAACTCACTGTATCATAAAGCGGATGAGGCGTAGTCCAAGGAGGCGTAGAAGTGGAGGCAGCCAGCATGGGACGGTCGGCGGGAACCCTGGTAGAGCGTCTCTGTCAGGCCACGAACGACCATGACATCGAGGCACTCGTCTCCTGCTTCGCGACGGACTATCGCAACGAGACGCCCGCGCATCCTGAGCGTGGGTTCACAGGGCGGGCGCAGGTGCGTCGGAACTGGGAACGAATCTTCGCCGCGGTACCCGACCTGACCGCCGAAATGGAGTGGATCGCGGACGAGAGCACCGTCTGGTCGGAGTGGGAGATGCGAGGCACGCGGATGGATGGCCAGCCCCATCACCTCCGCGGCGTGATCATCTTCGGCGTTACGAACAGCGAGGCTACTTGGGCGCGCTTCTATCTCGAACCGGTCGAAACGGGTGGACCGGATGTGGACGGTGCCGTACGAGCGATACTCTCGCAGGCCGACCGCGACACCGGCCACGGAGCCGCCGCCTCGGCCGTCGAACACCCGGCCGAGGAGTCGCGCTCGAGTGAGCAAGATCTGCCCAAAGGGGCAGCGCGGCCATGATCTTGCTCGCAGGCGGGACGGGAACGCTCGGCCGCCTCCTCACTCCCATGCTTGCTGCGAGTGGTCTTCGCGTGCGGACACTCACACGGCACACCGTGCCGGATGGGGCCGCGGTCCCCGGTGACGACGCGGAGTACGTGCTGGGAGACGTCCGTGACGCTAGCACGCTGGATCGGGCGATGGATGGCGTGACGGTCGTTGTCTCGGCTATGTCCGGGTTCGGCGGGCGTGATCCGCTCGGGTCACGCACGGTCGACCGTGACGGGAACTTGCGCCTGATCGACGCGGCCAACAGGTTCGGTTTGAGCCAAGCCGTGCTGCTTTCGGTCCATCAGGCGGGTCCGAGCCATCCGATGGAGATCATGCGCGACAAGTGGGCCGCCGAGGAATCATTGAGGGCAAGCGGGCTCGCCTGGACGATCATCCGCCCCACTGCCTATCTGGAGACGTAGCTCGGCTTGGTCGGCAGGCCGCTCGTGTCGACGGGCACGACCCGCATCTTCGGGACGGGCCGGAACCCGGTCAACTTCGTGTCGGCCGTCGATGTCGCCAAGTTCGTCAGGCTGGCGATCATGGACCCACATCTTCGTGGGGCGACCATCGAAGTGCCGGGACCGGAGAACCTCACGCTCGACCAGCTCGCTGCGATCGTCGAATCGACGATCGGGCGCGTCGGTCGCAAGCGACATATCCCCCCAACAGGGATGCGCCTGGCCCGCTTGTTGACTCGCCCGTTCGCTCGAGTGGTTAGCGCACAGATCGCGGCAGCCCTCGTGATGGACAGCGAGGACATGGCTGTCGACGGCCTGCCTCTTCGCGCTGCCTATCCATCGATACCGATGACCACGGCCACCGAGGTAGCCGCACGCATGTTCGGTTCGCCCACCGCGGACCTCGAACCGTGACGGCCGACACCACCTCGACGCCAGGATGCCTGGTGAAGCGCGACTCGAGTGTCTGTCCGCAGAGCGACCGTGAGTGAACGGACGATGGGGACTGTCGACCCCCATCTCCCGGTTCTGCGCGCGAGAGCAGCTATTCACGCTGACTCGGCGTACCAAGCGAGCGCATCATCAGTGCGTCGTTCTCGAGCCCTCATGACCCCTTGGGGGCGCCACTCCCTTCCCGCTTGCAGGCCCGTCAGGAGACTTGCAGGTGGGCGTCGATCCACTCAGCTAGCTCCGCTTCGGTCATCTCGCCGCCGGCGACCGCCAACATCGCCCGTATGGCTTCCACGTTGGTGGCGGTGAGTGCGACGCCGTTGAGGTCCAGGAACGCGACCAGCACGACGAGGGCCGTACGCTTGTTCCCATCGACGTACGGATGGTTCTTCAGCAGGCCGAACGCATATGCGGCGGCCAACTCCGTCAGCTCGGCCTCGGGCGAGTATGACCAGCGCTGCCGAGGCCGCGCCAATGCTGACTCGAGTGCGTTCTCGTCGCGCATGCCGTGCGAGCCACCATGAGCGCGGATCTGCTGATAGTGAGCCTCGTCGACTGCAAGTCGACCGATCCATCGAGGTTCGGAGCGTGTCACCTAGCCAGTTCGCGCAGGGCCGCCCGGTAGCGCTTCGCGGCTCGCCGTGTCGCATCCAGCTCTGCTTCCAGCTCCTCGGTGAATGGTGTCAGCAGGATGCCTTGTTCGGTCTCGACAGCCAGCACTTGGTCGCCGGCGGCCAGATCGAGCCTGTCGACCATCTCCTTGGGAAGCGTGGTCCCCACGGACCCGCCGACGCGGCGTAGGGTGATCGACTTCGGCATGCATCGAGAGTAGCACAGGTGTGCTACAAGGCTGTGATCGCCCTCGCATCCCAAGCGAGCGGGTCATCCTCGCTGCATCGCCACTGAAGCCTCAAGACCCCTTGGGAGCGCCACACTTCTGTGTTCAAAACCCATGCATACCGGCCCCGCCCGATTCGCTCGTGGCCAGCGTTGGCAACAGAGGAGAAGACACGACATGGGCCGAATCGTGACGCCATGAGACGCCACGGGAGTAGCGGCTGACGAGTCGGCAGGACTCCCCGAGGCCAGAGCACTCCGAAGGAGCGCGTCATTGGACCCAATGTTACTTGTCAGGTACATTGGGTCATGTCAGAGAAGGATCTGCTCGTGACGGCAGGTGCACAGCACGGCTACTTCACGGCTGCCCAGGCTGCTGCTGCCGGCATCAGTCGACGCGCTCTCGTCGGACGGGCACGGCATGGCCTGATCGAGCGGATCGCCTATGGCCTCTATCGGTCGAGCGGGTATCCGTCGGGGCCCCGGGACGAGTTCCATGCCCTGCAAACGAGCGCGCCGACCGCGACCTTCAGCCACGAGACGGCACTTGAGCTCTTCGGCCTCTCGGATGTCCTGTCCAGGACGATCCATGTCACCGTTCCGTCGGCATCGGGACTGAAGCCGCGTTCCGGTATGACCATCCACCGGTCCGACCTCGCGCTGACCGAGCGCACCCTCTACGACGACCTGTGGGTCACCGACCTGTCGCGGACGTTCCGCGACTGTGCCCGCTGGGGCACTGACCCCGAGCAGTTGCTCGCGGCCTTCGACGCGGCCCAAGAGCGGGGGATGATCGGCTCCGAGGCCGCCGCTCGCCTGCGGTCGACCTATCCGTTCACCCTGCTGGTCCAGTGACCGACGAACGCGCCGATGCAGTCGCGCGGCGGATGGCCCTGATGGCTCGTATGAAGAACATCGCGAAAGAGGCTTGGGGCAACGATCCGATCCGCCGTGTCCACCTCGTGGTCGCGATCGACCGGTTCCTCGTCCGCCTACCCGAAACGACTGATCGGATTGAAGCGAAACGGGTGATCGGATTGGAGCGTGATCCGCAATCGGGGGGATCGTCTTGGGTCGCGATGCCGGGAAGTAGTAGCGCGGCAGCGTGAGGCTGTCGCTGTCGATCCGAACCGTCGGCTTCGGCGACTACCCGGCGATGACGCTTGCCCGGGCCAGCGCGGCGGCGCCGACGACGCCGGAGTCGTCACCGAGGGCGGCCGGAACCCACGAGAGCTCAGGGTTCGGTCGCAGCATCCACGGCTCGGTGGCATCGGCGATGCGATCGGCGAGCTCCTGGCCGAGCTTCTCGGCGAGGCCTCCACCGATCACGACGCGTTCGACATCGAGCATGTTGACGACGGAGGCGACGCCGATCCCGAGCGTCTCGATCGCCATGTCGAACAACTGCCTCGCGAGTTCGTCGCCCTCGTCGAGCGCCCGCGCCCAGACCTTCGAGGTCGGTTTCGACTTGCCTTCCTCCTCCTGGATGTCGAACAACGAGGTCGTCCGCCCGGCGTCGACCATCGCTCGTGCGATCGAGGCCATCTGCCGGCGTCCGGCATACGCCTCGACACAGCCGCGCCGCCCGCACGAGCACAACGCACCGCCGGGTCGCACGACGATGTGGCCGATCTCGCCTGCCGCGCCGCGTGAACCGTCGAACGGTCGCCCGTCGAGAACGAGCGCACCCCCGATTCCGGTGCCCATCCAGACCCCGAGCACGTTGTCGAATCCTGCGGCGGCGCCATCGACGAACTCGCCGAGCAGACCCACGTTGACGTCGTTGCCGAGCACGACGGGAATGTCGAGCCGGCTCTCGATCGCGCCGATGAGATCGACGTCGTCGGTCCAGTTCCGGAGATTCGGCACGGTCAGGATCTCTCCGCCGTTGACCACTCCGGGAACGCCGATGCCGATGGCGCTCGGTTCCTCGTCGAGCGAGGCGATCAGCGACAGGATCGTGTCGACCACGGCGTCGGGTCCGTTGGTCGGTGTATTCGCTTTCGCGCGATCGATCATCCGGTGATCACCGTCGACTAGACCCACCTCGATGTTCGTGCCTCCGATGTCGACGCCTGCGACGATCATCGGAGTGTTGCCGAATCGAGGTCGTACGACGGTGTGGCCTCGCGTCGGTGTGCGGTGTTGGTCATGGCGTGGCGCTCCTGGTCATGGCGTGGCGCTCCTGGTCGGGCACCGTTGGATACCGGATGGTTCCCGATACTTGCCGGTCGGAAACCGATCGGTGTTTCGCATCGGTGTTTCGCGTGGTGGGCCGAGGGAAAGCCTGCTGCCATGAATGACGTGATCAGCAGCGAACCGACCGTCGAGGTCGCGAACGAGCGGTTGTCGAAACTGCGGGTCTTCAACACGCTGATGGGGTTCCTCCACCTCGCGTCGGGCGTGGCAATGATCGCACTGGGCAACGACTTCGACTGCGTATTCCACGGAAACCGATCAGCCAGTCCGGGGTTTTCGATCACCCCCATCGGAGGCCGCTTCTGCGGCCGACGAGAGGGCTCGTCTCTTAATGCTTATCCCGTTGCTTCAGCAGACCACAACATGTAGTGGTTGCTGAAGCAGGGCTGGCGGCAGCCTGTCCACGCCACGTT
>JBBSAV010000105.1:0-9436 GCA_038251965.1 Candidatus Limnocylindrales bacterium | reverse complement strand
GATCCACGCCCACGAGGACGCCGACCGATGTCTGGGTGGCCGAGCCGGATTTCTGGCGGCTGGCGCTGTCGAAGTGGACCAAGTCGAACGGCAGCACCGTCGAGACCGCTGGGTCGGCAGACACGATGGCTTGTGCGGCGCCCGCATCAGCACCAGTCGCGAGCACCACCTGGGCATCGACGGGGACCTCTGCGAGTGCGCGGCGGGTCACCGTCGAGCCCGAGGCGGCCCCGAACAGGAGGATGGAGACGAGCAGTGCCGCGGCCATGGCCGCGCCGAGGCCGGAAGCCAGCGCGCGTCGTGGTCGTCGCGTCACCAGACGCTGGATATGCCTGAGGATGGGCATCAAACTGTTCCTTCGCTGAGATGACCGTCAGCCATCGTGAGGTGACGATGTGCGCGGGCAGCACTGATCGGGTCGTGTGTGACGAGGACGATCGCGGCGCCAGTCCTGGCGTTCAGATCCACCAGCAAGTCGAGCACCACCTGGGCGTTCTCGTCGTCGAGGCTGCCCACCGGCTCATCCGCGAGCACGACTGCGGGATCGATGACGAGGGCGCGTGCGACCGCGACGCGTTGGCGTTCTCCGCCCGAGAGTTCGTCGATCCGCGACTCGCTGGCGCCCTCCAGCCCGACCGCATCGAGCGCCTCCCGTGCCAGCTTGGTACGCGATGCCAGGCTGGCTCCATCCAGGGCCAGCGGCAGGGCCACGTTCTCACCCGCGGTGAGCGCCGCGAGCAGCCCGTAGGACTGCAACACGATGCCCACTTCGGTGCGTCGAAGTCGAGCCCGCTCGGTCGTGCTCAGGCGCGATAGGTCGTGCCCAAGGACGGTGGCCGTGCCGCGGTCGGCGATCTCGAGACCGGCCAACAATCCGAGCAGGGTGGTCTTGCCGGAGCCTGATGGCCCCTCGATGGCCACGAACTCGCCTGCCTTGACAGTGAGATCCACGGCCGCGACCGCTTCGACCGGATCTAACCCGGGGCTGACGAAGCGCCGGGTCAGTCCGGCACAGTCGATGGTGGTGGGCATCATCAGTTGCTCCGATCTTGTGTGACACGACCGCTGGCCAGGGTCACGGTGCGGTCGGCGGCCTCGGCTACGGTGTGATCGTGGGTCGCAAGCACGACCGTCAGCTGGAGGTCGTCGTGGAGCTCACGCACGAGCGCCAGCACCATCGCGGCAGTCCCGGAGTCCAGTTCGGCCGTGGGTTCATCCATCAGCACGACCGGTGAAGCCGAGGCGAGCACGCATGCCAGTGCTGCGCGTTGCTGCTCGCCGCCGGACAGCTGTGCCGGGTGATGGTCTGCCCGCTGGGCCAGACCGACACGACCCAGGATCGCTTCGGCCAGCTCCTCCTCGAGCGGCTGACCCGCAAGGTCGCCCGCGAGTCGCATGTTCTCGGCAACGCTCAGGAACGGCACCAGGTTATCGGCCTGGAAGAGCAGGCTGACCTGCCGCCCGCGGATGCGTTGGAGCTCGGCTTCAGAGGCCCGTCCGAGGTCGATGTCGCCGAACATGACGCGCCCGGCAGAGGGTCGGTCCGCCCCGGCCAGAAGTGCCAGCAACGTGGACTTGCCGCTACCGGAGCGGCCCATCAGCGAGACGAAACCGCCGCGCGGGATGGCCAGGTCGATACCGCGCAGGGCGATCGTCTCGGTGTCGCCCTCGCGGTAGATGCGGATGACGTCGCTGAGCTCGAAGGCGGCAAAGGTCTCCCGGGCAGAGGCACCGACGAGCGCAGCGACCACATCCGCGTCGACGTTGGCGGAGACGGTCACGTCCACGAGAGGCTCTCGATCATCTGACGGAAGGCGTCCACGTTGTCCACGCCGTCGGGGGTGGAGAGGCTGACGATGGCCATCTCGGTGGGCCCTGGCACATAGAAGCGGTCGACCGTCGATGGGACGCGCTTGTCGGTGACAGGATCCGGCGGCGAGGGCAGGTGATACGAGAGATGCCTAAGTGCCTGGCCGTTGACATCGACGCTGTCCATGCCGATGAGCGCGAAGTCCATCAGCGCCTGCAGAGCGGGCAGCTCGGACTCGGTCACGCATGCCGATATGTCTGCGGGAAGAGGGACGATCTGGATCGTCTCGCTGCTGTCCTTGTCCCTGATGACCACGCCATCGGACCCTGGCGTCACCTGCCAACCCTCAACGTATTGGATCGAGAAACCGTGCGTGGCATCGGCGTACGTCAGGAAGACGGCGTTGTCCGGCACGTCCCCGTAGGCATTGCCCGTTTCTGTATCCGGCTCGGAGGCCGGGGTGTCGGTCGGCGAGCTGGGGGCCGGCGGCGGCGTATCGGCTACAGCGGCAGGCGCCGATGAGACAGATGGGTCGACCGGCGCGACCGTTTCCCCGGGCGTTGAAGGAGCGGCCGTTGCCGGCGCGCAGGCTGGTCCGAGGGACCAGGTCGTGGTTGAGTCAGCCGGGTTCGTCGTGGTCGCGGCATCGGCGGCCAGGGCGGTCAGACCCGGGGTGACACCGCCGACCGCGAGGACGAACAGGACTCCGGTCGCCGCGGCGACCAGGCGGTTGCGTGGAAGCATGGTTCTTCTCCAGTCGTGGCCAGCGGGGATTCGCAGGCCTGCACCTGGAGGCTGATCGGGGAAGATGAATGCAAGGTGAAATGACGCGCAGTCAACGGCGGCGAGGCAGCTCCACCCGGAATGTCGAACCGGCGCCTGGGCTCGAGTCGACGCTGATGCTGCCCCCGAGCTCGCGCGTCAGGCCTCGGGCGATGGCGAGGCCGAGTCCCGACCCCGCGGGTGCGTCGTGGTCGGCGCGAACCCGATGGAACGGCTCGAAGATGCGCTCGACATCAGCCCTGGCGATGCCCAGCCCATGATCCTGGACCTCAAGGATGACGCTGCGTTCGGTCCCCAACGTCCGGACGGCGACAGGTTTGCCGCCCGAGTAGCGCCAGGCGTTGTCGATGAGGTTCGCAGCGATCCGCTGGATCGATTCCTCGTCGCCGAGCACCGTCAGATCCTGCGTAAGGGCAAGCTCGATCCGCGCTCCGAGAGCTTGTCGCGCCTCGGTCGCTGCCTCAGCCGCACATACTGATACATCGATGACCGAAGCGGCGATCGTCCGACTGCTGTCTTCGGTGCGGGCCAGGAGGAGCAAGTCTGAGGTCATCCTCGCCAGCCGATCGGTGGCCTCGGAGATGGTCTGCAGCGAGGCCACCGATCGCTCGTGTTCGTCCGGCGCCATCAGCGCGGTGTCGACGGTGCTGCGGATGACGGTCAGTGGCGTCCGCATCTCGTGTGAGGCGTCCGCTACGAAGCGCCGCTGTCGCTCATGTGCATCGCGGATGGGACCCAGGGTCCGGCCGGCCAGCAGGTATCCCGCCACCATGGCGATGGCGATGGCGACGAGGTTCGCGGCGACCAGGGCCGCGCCGATGAGCTCGATCGTCAGCTGGTAGGCCTTGTGTGCCGCCTCATCGTTGGAGATCTCCGGCGCGATGTCGAACGTCGGCGCCAGCACGCTGGTCAGCACCACGAAGAAGACGACGCTGAACACGACCAACACCGCCGCGAACAGGACTGCGGCCTGGAGCGCCAGCCGGCGACGAGCGCGGCTGAACATCTAGCTGGCCGGACCGGGCGCGCGCAAGCGGTAACCACCGCCTCGAACCGTCTCGATGAGACCGTCTCGGCGTCCTCCGTCCAGCTTGCGGCGAAGGCTATGGATGTACACCTCCACGATGTTCGACTCGGCATCGAAGTCGGCGTCCCACAGCGCATCGATCAGGCGGTCCCGTGAGAAGAGCTGCCCGGGATGGCGTGCCAACAGCGAGAGCAGCGCGAACTCCTTCACCGTCAACTTGATGGGCCGGCCGTCGCGCCACACCCCGAGTGTGGCGGGATCGAGTTCCAGATCCCCGACCCGCAGTGTGGCCTCGCGCCCGCTGGTGTCTCGCCGCATGAGGGCTCGGACCCGCGCCATCAGCTCGGCCATGGCGAAGGGCTTGGACAGGTAGTCGTCGGCTCCGGTGTCCAGCCCGCGGACCCGGTCCTCAACCTGGTCGAGCGCCGTGACCATCAGGATGGGCATTCCGCCTCCCGTCTGGCGGATGCGTCGACACACTTCTCGACCATCGAGCCCTGGCAGGATCAGATCCAGGATGACGAGGTCGTAGGGGTAGGTCGCCATCCACTCCATCGCCTCCTCGCCGTTAGCGACGACATCGACCGCGTGGCCGTCCGCCACCAGAGCAGTGCGTATGGCCGCGGAGATGTCAGGCTCGTCCTCGACGCACAGGATGCGCATCAGTGGTCAGTACCTGAGGCGTGGAGACAGGGGCATCTAGAACTCGGCAGAGCCGGGTGTGCGTGGGAAGGGGATGACGTCGCGGATGTTGGCCATGCCGGTGGCGTAGGCCAGCGCCCGATCGAACCCCAGACCGAAGCCGGCGTGCGGCACGCTGCCGTAGCGGCGAAGGTCGCGGTACCAGCCGTACGCCCGAGCGTCCAGTCCCATCTCCTCGATGCGCCGGTCCAGCACGTCAAGACGCTCCTCGCGCTGTGAGCCACCCACGATCTCACCCATGCCCGGCGCCAGCACGTCCATGGCCGCGACCGTGCGTTCGTCATCGTTCAGGCGCATGTAGAAGGCCTTGATCTCCTTGGGGTAGTCGACCACCACGACCGGCCGCTTGGCCACCTCTTCGCAGAGGTAGCGTTCGTGCTCGGCCTGCAGATTGGCCCCCCAGGAGACGGGGAACTCCCAGTCGCGGTCGGCCTTCGCCAGGATGGACACCGCGTCGGTGTAGGTCATGCGCTCGAAATCGGACTCGACGAAGGCCTCCAGTCGTGTCACGGCCTCGGGGTCGATGCGCTCGGCGAAGAAGGCCATGTCGTCCGCGCGCTCGTCGAGGATGGCTCGGAAGGCGTACTTCAGCAGGTCCTCGGCCAGGTCGGCATCGTCCGACAGGTCGGCGAAGGCGATCTCCGGCTCGACCATCCAGAACTCCGAGAGGTGCCGGCTGGTGTTGGAGTTCTCGGCACGGAACGTCGGTCCGAAGGTGTAGACCCGGGTCATCGCCAGGCAGTAGGATTCCACGTTGAGCTGGCCCGACACGGTCAGGAAGGTGGGTCGGCCGAAGAAGTCCTGGCTGAAGTCCACCTTGCCCTGCGGTGTGCGCGGCAGGTTGGCGAAGTCCAGCGTGGAGACGCGGAACATCTCACCCGCGCCTTCAGCGTCTGCAGCGGTGACGATGGGCGTGTGGATCCAGTAGAAGCCGTGCTCATGGAAGTAGCGATGCATGGCCTGTGCCAGCGCATGCCGCACGCGTGCCACGGCGCCGATGGTGTTGGTGCGGACGCGCAGGTGCGGAACCTCTCGCAGGTACTCGAAGGTATGGCGCTTGGCGGCGACGGGATATGAATCGGGATCGTCGACCCAGCCCACGACCTCGATCGATTCGGCTTGCAACTCGACCGACTGGCCCGCCCCCTGTGACTCGGTGAGGGTGCCGCTGGCCCGCACGGCGCAGCCCGCAGTGAGGTGCTGCACCTCATCCTCGTAGTTGGGCAGCGCGGCTTGGGCCACCACCTGCAAGGGCGCGAAGCTGGAGCCGTCGTGGACCTGCACGAATGACAAACCGGCCTTCGAATCGCGCCGCGTGCGCACCCAGCCTTGGATCGTCACCTGCTCGCCGGACGCGTGGGACCCGCCGAGCACCTCGGCGATGCGGACGGCCTTGGTCATCGATACCTCCCTCAGGTCCCGAGGCTACGCGATGCGGTGGGCCTGCTCACGTGCGCTCAGACCGCCGGAGGGGCCGCAGCCGCAGCCGATCCGGGTGCGCCCGACTCACCCGGTCGCATCTCGCCCGGCCGTGTCTCGGGCAGCAACAGGCTGATGCCGAAACCGAACAGCACGAACACGAGCGCGGCGAAACCGGTCAAGCGCGCGGCGCCCACGAACGCATCGTCAAGCAGCGGCACGATGGCTGCGGCGTCCGGTTGCTTCCGGATCTCGCCGATGGCCTGGCCGCCCGATGTCTCCATGGCGGTGGCGATGCTCTCGCTCGCCGCGGGGGGAAGGCCGGGTACATCGGCAAGCTCGCTGCGCACGCCGTTGCCCAGGCTGACGAAGAGGATGGTGCCCAGGATGGCGATGCCAAGGGCGGAGCCCACCTGGCGCATGGTGGAGTTGGCGCCCGACGCCAGGCCCGAGCGCTCCATGGGGATATCGGAGAGCGTGACGCTGGTCAGCTGCGCGGTCGCCAGGCCGACACCGACGCCATAGATGAACAGCGGCAGGGCCAGCTGCAGCCCGGTCACGGTCGTACCCAGCAAGAGCGTCACAGCCAGGATGCCCACGGCCTCAAGAGCCATGCCCAGGCTCACCGTGCGGCGAGGGCCATAGCGGTTCGCCAGCTGTGCCGCGATGGGCGCCGCGATGAACGCCCCGATCGCAAGCGAGACGAAGATGAGGCCGGTATCGAAGGCCGACAGCCCGAGCACGGCCTGAAGGAACAGCGGCAGCACGAACAGCAGACCGAACTCACCCAGCGACACGATGGTGCCGGCCAGGTTGCCGTAGCGGAACGCCGGGAAGCGCCACAGGTCGAAGTCGAACAGGAAGAACTTCCCGGCGCGGGCACGTCGCAACTCCACCCAGGCGAACAGGCCCAGTGCCACGATGCCGAAGCCGATGGCGAACGGGATGACCGATACGTTCTCGAGCGGCCACGTCCAGCCCAGGACTTCGAACGGCTGCTTGGGGGCCCACCAACCGAAGGTGTTGCCCTCGATAAGCCCGAAGATGAACGCGCCCAGGCCGGCGGTGATGAGCACGAAGCCGGGCAGGTCGAAGCCAGCCTGTGCATCTGGGTCGCGTGACTCTCCGATGTAGCGCAGGGTCCCCAGGATGGCGATGATGCCGATGGGGAGGTTGATGAAGAACGACCAATGCCATGACAGGTTGGTGGTGAACCAGCCACCTAGCAGCGGGCCGAGGGCAGCCATGCCGCCGATGACGGCGCCAAAGATGCCGAAGGCGATGGCGCGGTCATGGCCGCGGAAGTTGGTGTTGAGGATCGACTGTGTCGAGGGCAGGATCATGGCACCGCCGACACCCTGGAGCAGGCGTGCGGCGATGAGCATCGTGCCGCTGCCGGAGAAGCCGGCGATGACGGAGGCGCCGATGAACACCACCAGCCCCAGCAGGTACAGCTGCCGTCGGCCACGCTGGTCGCCCAGTCGGCCCAGGGTCACCAGCAGTGCCGCGAATACCAGCGCGTAGCTGGTGTTGATCCATTCGGCCTCGGTCGCTTGCAGCCCAAGATCCCCGATGATGGTGGGGACTGAGACGTTCACGATGGTGACGTCCACGATGATCATGGCCACGCCCAGGCTGAGCATCGCCAGGCCCAGCCAGCGCCCGCGGCCCGACTCGCTCATCGATGGCATCTCTGCTGCGCGGACGTTCATCTCCCGGTTCCCACTCCTTCGTCACTTCGGCTCGGTGTGCTCTCAGCTTTCCAGACACTCCACGATACCGCTAGCCGCGGCACACCTGCTGGGCAGACCACATGGCGGGCCGGGCGAATCAGCCGTCTGGCGAGGCCTCGCTGCGTCGCTCGGCGACGTCGAGGATGGGCTCGAGCCCCGGGTCGATCTCAGCCGCGGCGATATTGGCGCCGGCCACCGCTGCCGCCATGGGCTGGGCGCCGGGGCCCTCCAGCAGGCGTCGACCAAGGTCCAGCCGACGCAGCGCTGGCGCCCGGAAGGCGACGACCGTTACCACCAGGATGGTCACGATCCCGCCGGCGACGACGCTGGGTACGACGCCGATGAGCGTCGCTGCCACGCCACTCTCGAAAGCCCCCAACTCATTGGAGGCACCGATGAACAGATGATTGACCGCGGCGATGCGGCCACGCAGGGCCTCAGGTGACTCCACGCGCAGGATGACCAGTCGGATGACCACGCTGACCCCATCGGCCAGGCCGGCCACGAATAGCGCAACCAGCGAGAGCAGGAAGCTGGTGGACAGGCCGAAGACGATCATCGACACGCCGAAGATGGCCACCAAGCCCAGGAGCAGGCGACCGGCTCGCTTCCTCGGTGGGATCCGGGTGGTGGCCAGCATCGACAGTAGCGCTCCCGCCGAAGGCGCCGTGCGGAGCAGGCCCAGGCCCACCGGGCCAACGCCGAGGATGTCCGCGGCGAACACGGGCAGCAGCGCGATGGCGCCCCCGAAGAAGACGGCGAACAGGTCGAGTGCCATCGCGCTCAGCAGGACCTGGTGGTGGACCACATAGCGCACGCCCCCCGAGAGGCTGCGTCGGATGCTCTCGGTCCGGTCGGGTTCCGGCATGGGTTTGCGGCTGATCCGTGACACCGCCAGGACCGAGACGGCCATCAGCAGCATCAGGACCAGGTACGTGGCAGGGATGCCGATGAAGGCGATGGCGAGACCGCCTGCCGCGGGGCCGATGATGGCCGCGCCGGTCCAGGCAGCGCTGGTGAGTGAAGTGCCGTGTGAGGCATGCTCGATGGGGATGACCTGCGCCTCGAACGCCACCAGTGCGGGACGCTCGAAGCCGGCGGCCACGCCGATGAGGAAGACCACGGCGAGGATGCCGGGGAAGCTGATGCCCCCCGGGTCAAGCGACATCAGCGCCAGCGCAAGGGTGCCGATCGCCAGCATCGTGCCGGTGATGAGGATGATCGAGCGTCGATCGTGACGGTCGGCTACGTGTCCACCCAGCAGCATCAGCGCCAGTGCCGGGATAGCCTCCACCAGGCCCAGCAACCCCAAGGCTAGGGGCTCTCCGGTGACCTCATAGGTCTGGAACGCCACCACGGTGGCGATGGCGGTCATGCCCAGCGCGGCCAGGGCACGTGCTATCAGCAGCGCTCGGAACTCGGGCAGGGCGAGCAGCGCCAAAGTCGGGCTCGAGGGCTTAGGCTGTGTCACCGCCCGAGCGTAGCCGCTCCGCCGGCACCCGCACATGCGGTCGTGCAGCAGCGAGCCCGTGTCGAGGGACAATGACACCGGCCGCCAGAAGGACGGCGATCCTGCCACGTCGGTCCGGTCTTCGCGTCGTGCCTCCCAGAGATGGTCGGCCGCCGGCTTGGCGCCTGCTGGCACGAGGCGGGCATCCAGCGCACCCCGGCGCCAACGTGTTCAGCGCACTTTAGTGCCCCGGTACCAAGGCATCACCGTGACCCACCCCATGGGTGAGTCAGCGGAACCGGGGACCGCAACGGCTCACGGAGTCGTCGTCCCATGCCCTCGGGTGGGTAGAACGACCGATGCTCCGTCGCTTCACCCACCCGATGGGTGAGACAGCGGAGCGATGGGTGAGGCGCCGTCGCTTCACCCACCCGATGGGTGAGACAGCAACGACACGGGCGAAGCGCCGTCGGATGACCCGCCCGATGGGTGAGACCGCGGAGCGATGGGTG
>JBBSAV010000104.1:0-9882 GCA_038251965.1 Candidatus Limnocylindrales bacterium | reverse complement strand
GACTTCAGCCTGCCGATCGGTCCGTAGCGCGAGCGATACGCGGCGTGACCCTGCCACGGCCCCGTGTGGCCATGGGCGCAGTGGCCGGCGGTCAGGATGGTGTGGTCCGAGAGCATGAAGCCGATGGCGCAGTTCCACTGGCTCCGGGGAGCGCTCAAGCGGTAGACCGCGGCGTGGTTGATGCGCGCCCCCAGGCGCAGCGGACCGAAGCATCTCTCCCGCGAGCCGCAGGAGCTGTCGCTCACCAGCGCGGAGGGTTCGATGGCGACATCGACCCCTGCACGCTTTGCCATGCGCGCCCTGAACCGACTCGCCTTGGGCAGATCATGCGGGAGGACCTTGACCAGCAGGTGGTTGTCACGGTACGAGATCGCGAACGCCTGTGGTCGGAAGCCGGTGTGCAGGCTGGCCCAGTCCCGGTCGGCGTGTCTCAGTGCCCGGCTGAGATCGGCGGCGCTGTCGTTTACCTTCACGAAGCGGACACCGCGGTTCACCTTGGGTAGACGCGCACGGACCTGCCGTTTCGCAGCCGTCCACACCCGCGAGGTCGCCTTGGCCTGCCCATTCGTGAGCCCGACGACGATCGTGCCACCGTCCGCCTGGTCCAGCCACACGCCGCCATAGCCATCGAGTCCTTCCACGAACGGGAGCGTCTTCGTCTGGAAGGCCTGAATGAAACGTACTGGGTCTCGTGGAGACTCGGACGATGGGTTTCAGGTGGCCAGCGTGGCTCCCTGCCGCCCGGCCCTACGGATTCTCGCCGGATCCGGGCGGGTATCGCCGCCGCACCATGCCCTTCTTCGAAATCCCGAACATGAACGGCGGGGACTCGGTCGCGATGATCTCCTGCAGGCGTGGCCACGCGATCATGACTGCCCGAAGGTAGTCCAGGGGCGTGGCATTGCCGGTCTCAAGAACGAAGCATCGCGCCTGCGCGTCGATGATGGCGGCCAGTTCCGCCTCGCGTCTCCTGATGTTCCCGTCGCGAGTGAGGATGACGTCTCCTCGAGCCGCGGCGTCCCTGATCCATCGCGTGTCGGGAATGCTCTCCGCGTCTGCCGTCGGGTATCGGTCGATGTGCAAGACGGCATCGATGCCGACCGCCTTGAGTGCGCGGCCCAGCCGCTTCCCGAGGTCGCGGTCGAGGAACCAGCTCACGCCGCCGTGGGCAGTTCGAACCTGATAGCCTCTTGGGCTTCGCTCTCGCTGACGTCAAGGTCGTCTGCGATGTCCTCGAGTGACTCTCCGGCCTGGAACCGACTGCGGATAGCGTCCGTTGAAATGCCACGCTTGAGGATGTAGGGCCGCCCGAAGGACACCTGGGGATCGATGACGATCGGCCTCTGTCTTCCCGCGGGATACCAGCGAAGCGCCACACCGTTCTCGTAGTCCAAGTCCTCGAGAACATCTTCGATATGGTCCCAAGCCGTTTGTCCCTTACGCGATAGATTGACGACACGGTGGTCACGGCCCTCTTGCTCGCGTGTGAAGAGATCTCGTCCGTCGTGCTTGAACTCGACAAGCAGCAAGGGCCTCTCCACGCCATAGAGCTCCTTGGCAGAATCCACGGCGCGACGGATCGACCTCATGGGCACAGCTCGTCTCGCGGCGGCCACCATGGCGACCTCCAGGAGATCGTTGAAGCTCAGCAGGCCCTTGTCTGCACCGCTTGTGAGTGGCTCCGAGCGTCGATCGCCCGATGCAGTGGGGTACAAGTATCCGGCTCGCCAGCGGCCGATCGAAGGCGCTGACGTCTTCGTGTATCGCGCGGCCTCAG
Organism: Candidatus Limnocylindrales bacterium; assembly: GCA_038251965.1. Taxonomy (GTDB): domain Bacteria; phylum Chloroflexota; class Limnocylindria; order Limnocylindrales; family CSP1-4; genus JAFMJV01. The sequence continues at coordinate 8,105 of JBBSAV010000104.1, read as the reverse complement.
CAGCCGTGTACACGGGAAGATCTGCGACTGTCACTTCAGTCATCTACTCCGACTCCTCCTTCAGGCGACCAATGATAAGCCGCCTGGTGGACGAGTAGACCCGCTACGCCGTGGATGCTCAAGACCAGCGCTGGCGTTGGTCCGCCTCGGCCGACCGGGACTACTCCTTGACGGCCCCCGCCGTCAGCCCCGTCACGATCAGCTTGTTGAAGACGAGCACGACGATGATGACCGGGACAGCCGCCAGCACGCCACCTGTTGCCATGGCCCCGAAATCGACCGCGTGGCGACCGGTGAACTCGGAGATGGCCACTGGCACCATCTTCGCGTCGCGGGTGCTGGTGAAGATGAGCGGGAAGAAGAACTCGTCCCAGGCGAGCAGGAAGCTGTAGATGGCCGTGGCGGCGATGCCCGGCCGCGCCAACGGCAGCACCACGCTGACCAGGATCCGCAGCCGACCCGCGCCATCGATATGGGCGGCCTCCTCGATTTCGCGCGGGATGGTGCCGAAGAACCCGCTCAGGATCCACACGTTGAAGGGCAACACGAAGGAGAGATACAGCACCACCAACACGGCCTTGGTGTCCATGAGGCCCAGCGATGAGGCGACCAGGTACAACGGGATGACCGTGGAGATCGCCGGCAGCATCCGGGTGGCGAGGATGGCGGTCATGGTCGTTCGGCCACCCCGCATCGGTATCCGCGCCAGCGCATATGCCGCCGGGATCGAGAGCAACAGACCGATCGCCGTCACCGCGCTGGCGACCTGGATGCTGTTGATGAGTGCAGCACGGAAGGTCGTGGCCATGTTGCTCGACTCGGCCGACGGGGCGAGGATGTCCGTGTAGTTGCTCAGGTCGAGTCGCTCTGGGATCCAGTGCGGCGGAGTGGCCAGGAGCTCCTCACGTGGCGAGACGGAGCTGATGACCATCCAGGCTACCGGCAGGAAGATGACGAGCAGGATGAAGACCGTGACCAGTAGTGCGAGGAAGCGTTCCAGGCGAGACGGATGCATCAGCGAGTCTCCCCTTGCCGCGTAGAGAGCAGGCGCAGGTAGAGGAGCGCCGCCATGAGCACGAAGAGCGAGATGATGAAGCTGAGCGCGGCACCGCGACCGAGGTTGAAGAAGCGGAATGTCTCCTGGTAGGCCACGTAGCTGATGACCAGCGTCCCGTTGGCCGGACCCCCACCGGTCAGGATGTAGATGATGTCGAACACGCGGAACGCCTCCACCGTGCGCACCACCAGCACCAGCAGGATGCCGCCCTTCAGCATCGGTAGCGTGACCCGCCAGAAGCTCTGCCAGCGGCTGGCGCCGTCGATGCGTGCTGCCTCATACAGCTCGCCCGGGATCCCCGCCACCGCTGCCAGCACGATGAGCACCACGAATGGCGTCGACTTCCAGATGTCCGTGACGATGACGAAGTTCATGGCAGCGAACGGGTCGGCCAGCCAGGGAACGTACTGGTCGATCGCCCCAAGCTGGAACAGCAGCCCGTTGAGCGCCCCGTAGTCGGCGTTGTAGATCCAGCGGAACATCGTGGCGGCGGCGATGGTCGGTACCGCCCAGGGAACGAAGATCGCCAGCCGCAGGAAGCGCCAACCAGCGAAGCGGCGGCTGATGAAGGCCGCGATGGCGATGCCGAGGATGAGTTCCAGTCCGACCGAGACGACGGTGAAGTAGACGGTGCGCCAGATGGCCTGCCAGAAGGCATCGCTCGAGGCGAGGTCGGTGTAGTTCTCCAGGCCGACGAACGTCGCCTCGCCGGGCTTGGTCAGCTTCGCGTCCTGAAGGCTGGTCAGCGCCGTGCTGACGACCGGGTAGGCGAAGACCGCCGCCAGGAACAGGACCGTCGGCGCGACCAGCAGCCAGCCCGCCAGTGAATCCGGAAGCGCGAGCCGTGGTCGACTACGCGTCGGCTTCGGCGGTGGCGTCGGCTTCGTGGTCGTGCCGGCGTGTGTCATGGGTGTGAAGAACGGATCCGGGGGCGGCCCTCGTCAGGCGCCCCCCGGATCATGTCGTGGTTACTCGCCGGCGAGATCGACAGCGACAGCGACGGCGCCGTCGAGCGCATCCTGTGCCGACTTGGAGCCGACCAAGGCCTCCTGCAACGCGACCTGCAGCGTCTGCGACATCTCCAGGTAGTAGGGGACCTTGGGGCGCACATGCGCGAAGGGCCACTGCTCCGCGAACATCGCCAGCAGGACCGGCTGGGCCGCCAGCAACTCAGGGTCGGAGGCCAATGATGTCCACAGCGGCGTGACATGAGCGCTGTAGCGCTTCTGCACGTCCTTGCTGGTGAGGTACTCGATGAAGGCCATGGCGGCGTCCGGGTTGGCTGAGCCCGAGCTGACCGCGAATCCCATCGATCCATTGTTGGTGGCACTCGGGATGCCGGCTTCGACGCCCTTCGCGAATGCCGGCATCATCGCCATCTTGATCTGACCCGGGACCGCCGACTCGTCGGGGTTGTTGGCCAGGTCGTACATGTACGTCCAGTTGACGGTGAAGGCGGCCTTGCCGGCCGAGATGGCGTTGCGCGCATCCTCTTCGCCGTACGTCGTCGAAGCGGGGTTGATCAGGCCGGAGGCGATGCCGTCGGCCAGCCATTGCACGGCTCCGACCGCCTCCGGGCTGTTGAAGACGGGGTTACCGGCTTCGTCGAAGAACTCTCCTCCGTTGCCGTAGAGGAAGGCGACGAACTGCGTGATCGCCGCCTCGATCTGTCCGAGCGGCAGGACGATCGGGTTGTCCACGATGCCCTGATCCTTCATGGCTTGTGCCATGTCTGTCATCTCTTCCCAGGTGGTCGGTGGGGCGTCGAAGCCAGCCTGGGTCAGCATGTCCTCGTTGTAGAAGAAGTACAGCTGGTCCAGCAGCCAGGGCAAGCCGTACTGCTTGCCGTCGTAGCTGACGATGTCCCAAGCCGCCTGGCTCGAATCGGCCAGCATGTCCGCGGGGACGTCCGCCGAGATGTCCGTGAGCCAGCCCGCTTCGGCGAACTCGGGGAACCAGATGTCATCGACGAGCATGATGTCGAAGGGCGACTGTCCCGATGCCATACCGGTGGCGATCTTGTCGTGCAGGGCGTCGTAGGCCACGTATTCCGGCACGATCTCGACGCCCGGATTGAGCTCCACGAACTCGCTGATGACGGCGTTCATCTCATCGGGGGTCATGCCTGCTTGGGCCATCGAGATCATGTTCAGCGAGACCTTGTCCTGGGCAAGCACGCCCCCGACGCTCGCTGCGACGATGGCCAGGGCCGTCGCGGTGGCCGCGAGGCCGATGCGACCCAACCGTTGGTGCGCCATGAGGTTCTCCTTCTCTGACTTCCCGGAGCACCGATGCGGCCTCCGGTCCGCTGCGGTCGACTACTCGGTCTCGGTGACCTTGCTGGATCGCAGCAGCACGCCGGGCACGCGACCGCGTTGTCGTGCCAGGGCCGCTGCGAGCCGTTGGACTGGGACGCTCATGAGCAGTGGCGCGAACGCCTCATCGACCGCGGGGAGCGTCGTGACACGCAGTCGATCCGATTCGGGTGGCAGCGCGAGGGCGTCGTCGCCGATCAGCCAGGTCGGGCTGCCATAGTCGCTCGTCTCCTGAGCCAGACGGATGGCGAGGTCTCGCGTGGGGCCGCTGGGCGCCATGACCACCATCCCGACCGCCGGACCGGAGATCTCGAGCGGACCGTGGCGGAAGGCGCCACCGGTCAGCGATTGTGCGGAGAGGGCGGCCGTTTCCTTCATGATCAGGGCGCCGTAGTCGGCAGCGGACATCGTGGGCCCGCGCGCGACGATTGCCAGGGACGTGCAGTCGCCCATCGCCAGTGCCGCAGCCGAGGCGAGATCCTTGCGCTCCGTCACGGCTGTGAGCTGATCGGGCAGGTTCGCCGGGATCCCTGTGCCGGCTTTCGCGAGCTGCGGCCGCTCCTTCGTGCCCATCGTCCCCAGGGCCGAGGCCAGCAGGTGCAGCACGATGAAGGTCGTCATGTATGTCTTCGTCGCGACCGTCGCCTCGTCTCCGGCGAGCATCGGCAGCGTGACTGCGGCCAGCTCCGCCAACGGACCTGCGGGGTCGTTGGTGACGGCGATGACCCGTGCGTGCCCGCGCGCTCGCAGGTGCTCCGCCAAGGTGAGGGTCTCGATGCTGCGCCCCGACTGGCTCACCAGGACGACCACCGTGTCATCAGCGATCCGGTCCTGGCCGTAGTGGAGCAACTCGCCGGCGTCGTGCGCCGTCGCTGTTCGTGGACCAGAGATGCGGTCCACGGCCGGAAGCGCTGCCGAAAGTGAGCTTCCCATCGCCACCATCATCACCTGTGACGTGTCGGCCGCCAGTGCCCCTGCCGCAACCAGCGAGGCCCCACCGTCAGCGGCGTACCAGGCCATGACCCGGCGCAATGCATCAGGCTGGGCAGCGATGTCCCGCTCGAACGCCGTCTCTGTCATCTCAACCGACCTTTCACGTGACGATCCTCGAGTGCCGCCTGGGTCCTCGCGAGGTGGTGCTCCGCTTCAGGGCCGGCCTCGGTGAGGTAGGCAAGGAAGAGCACCTGCACCATCGCCATCTGGGCCAGGGTGGATGCCATCGGTTCGACCTGGAAGGCCGTGTCGTAGGAGACCGTGGCCAGGAGGACTTGTGCCTCGCGCGCGAGTGGCGATGCGGCGACGCCCGTGATGGCGATCACCTTTGCCCCACCCTCGTGCGCGACCCGAACGCTTTCCAGCACGTCGGTGGTGCGGCCGCTGTGCGAGACCACGATGAGCACGTCCTGCTCATCGAGCAGGGATGCGGACATGACCTGCTGGTGATTGTCGAAATGGGCCACGCTATCCACGCCGAGCTTGCGCAGCTTCAGCGCTCCTTCGGCCGCGACGAGGCCCGCCGACCCGACACCGACCCATTCGACCTTGCGGGCCCTGCGAATGACCTTGACGGCCTGCCGGACGACTGCGCGGTCGATCTGTTGAGCGGTCTGTGCGAGTGCGTCAAGGCCCGACCCGAACACCTGCTCGATGGCAGCGGCAAGCGGGTCGTCAGACGCGCCGTTCTTTGGCGCTCCTGTATCGCCCCCAGCGATCGAGAGGCTCACGGCCTCGCGGGCGAGTCCGAGTCGGAGATCCTGGTAGCCCCGAAGACCCAACCGCCGACACAGCAGCGACACGGTCCCGACCGATACGCCGGCTTCCTCTGCCAGATCGGTGATGCTGAGGTCCGAGGCGGTGGCGACGTTGTCGAGCAGGTAGCGGGCCAGCCGCTGCTGCGCTGGTGCCATGGTCCCAAGCTCCGCGCTCAGGGCGGCGCGGATCCCCATACTTGAGACGATCGGCTTGCTCGGCGCTATCGTGGTGCTCGTCACGATGATGATTATTGTCAATCGGAGGTTAGACTGTCAATAATGATTTCATGGTTGCTCTTTGGCAAGAGCCGGATGCCGAGCTCATGGGGGTAGCCGGCCTCGGGGCCCTCGCCATCGGCGTCGATGTCGGTGGCACCGGCGTCAAGGCTGCGATCGTGCGCCGTTCGGATGGCGCGCTCGTCAGCGGCGTGGTGCGCCTGCCGACGCCCAACCCGGCGCTGGTCGAAGACGTCGTGGCTGTGGTGGCAGACGTGGTCCACGTCCTGGATGCGGACGTGGAGGGGGCAGCATTGTCGCTCGGGGTAGCGCTCTCCGGCGACGTGCGGGATGGCCGTCACACCTCGGGTGTGAACCTGCATGACAGTTGGGTCGGGGCTCCGGCGCGCGACCTGCTCGCAGCGGCCATCGGTCGCGACGTCCGGATCCTGAATGACGCCGATGCGGCAGGACTCGGCGAGGCGGCGTTCGGCGCGGCTGGCGTGGAGGGTCTCGCCATCGTGCTGACGTTCGGCACCGGCATCGGCAGTGGCATCCTGTTCGGCGGTCGGCTGTTGCCCAACACCGGTCTGGGGCAACTCCCCTTCCATGGCGTGCCTGCCGAGCAGCTCATCAGCGCCGTGGCGCGCGACCAGCGCGGCCTCTCCTGGGACCGTTGGGCGAGCGATGTGTCCGACTACCTGGCCATCGTCGATGAGCTGCTGCGGCCGGACCTGCTGGTCATCGGCGGCGGTGTCATCGCTGCGCGCGAGGCGTTCTGGGGTCGGCTGCGGCCCCCTTGTCGGATGGTCCCGGCCACGTTGGGCAACGCCGCGGGGATCGTCGGGGCGGCCCTCTTTGCGACCGACGGTCATCGACCAGGGATCAGCGGATAGGGCGATCCGCGGCAATGCCGCTGGGACAGCGCATCGGGGCGCGGTTCATCCGCCACCCACGTTCCTCTTCAGCCTGCTCTGGGCCCAGGTAGGTCGCATCGCCGAACGTATCCGGGGCGTCCACCAAGTGGACCGTGCCGGCGACGGCGAGGGACAGCGCCGCGACGATGGCGACGCGGTGAAGGGAAGATGACACGAAGCGTGCGCTCCTTGTAAGGCTCGGTCGGTGTCCGGTGAGTGGATGCCCTGGATGACAACGGCCGATGATCGGAATGACGTGGGGTCCGCATGTTGGGAAACGATCGAGGACTGGACGCGAACCTCGAGATCCTTACAGCGGTGCTGCAGGGACGCGTCCGTGGCTCCGTCAAGGCCGATCGCGGGTTTGCAGCGGCGCTCCCTAGGCGAAAGCTACCGTTCGGGCACCCGCGACGATCTCCTCGACAACCTTCGCCGCGCCTACGATGATCACGCCTTCCAGGAGTTGTTCTTGCGTGATTCCCCGAGGCTTGGTGCAGGCGCCGCACAACCACACGATCCCGTGGTTGGCAACGAACTCCCTCAGCAGGTCGGAGAGCTTCGGCAGCCCGTTCGCTTCGATCCCATCGGTGCCACCGGCCACACCGAGCCGCACCGCTTCGATGGTGCACAGGACGACTGCCTCCTGGCCGGCGGTGGCGGCAATATTGGCCGCCACGAATGGGAGGGTCGCCCGCTCCGCGTCTTCGCGACCCCAGGTGCAGTTAAAGATCAGCTTCGTGCTCATTTCCGCCTCACTACGGTGATCCTGTATGTGCCTTCGTCCTGGGCCTCGACCGACTTGACCGTATGCCCGAGCATCCTGGCGAGCGGTGGAATGTCCTCTCTCGCCGCAGGATCGCGGACGATCGCAACCAACGAGCCACCGATCGCAACAGACGCGATCCGTTGTCGGAACTCCTGCGCCAGGCCGTCGGCGCAGCCCATGTCGCCGGCATCAAAGATGTCCACCTGTGCGCCGTCAGGCTCCGTTTCGGGAATGAAGCCGGAGCAGAGCAGGTCAATGCACTGGATGCCATCCGGCCCGAGGTCCATGAACGCTATCTGCTCGATCAGCTCCCACGACTGACCGTCACGGACGAGGCGGAAGCGCCAACTCGCACGCTGTCGCCCTCCGATCCCATCGCGGCTGCAGGTCACGACCTGGAACTCAGATCCGGAACCGAACCACTTCTTCAGACGCCCGCCGATCTGACCCCTGCCTACCACGTCCTCCGCTCCGCGCGGCAGCAACGGGCGCGCGTGAGCGGCAGGCGCAAGGCACGCCTCCATTCGCTCGAAGTCGCGCCCGGTGAGCGCCTCCAGGAAGGCGTCCACGGTGGCGGCACCTTGGTCCGCGCTGAGCGGTTCCACCTACGAGATCTCCACGTTGCGGCCAGCGACCACCGCATCTGGCCCAAGGTGCACCTTTGCGACGTTCTCGGCATCCCGGAGAAGATTGCGAAAGCCACGTCCGGCGAACATCGGGATGCCGACTCGCCACATCACCTGGCGGATCACTGGCAGCGCCAGCCTCAAGAGGGGATTGGACATCCGCTCCTGCGTCATCGTGTATGTCACCGTGGATCCGTCTTCAGCCGGGGCGATCTCGTAGCGGTGGGCATAGCCCGCCACCATGGCCTGGCGGCCGCCTCCGACCCGACCCTCGGTCACGAACTCGAACCTCGTCGGCCGAGCCGCCGCCGTCACAGTCGAGATGTCCTCCCACCGCTTGCGGGACATCGGGATCGCTCCGCTGGTGGCGAAGACCGTTCCCACCGTGGCAGGACCGTCAGGCGCCTCCAGGGACAGCAGTCGGTAGTCGCGACCCTGCCGTGCGCCACCCCAGCCG
>JBBSAV010000103.1:0-10217 GCA_038251965.1 Candidatus Limnocylindrales bacterium | reverse complement strand
GCATCGACCAGCAGCACCTGCTGCCCAACGGCACACCCGAGCAGATCGACGCCGATGTCAAGGCCAAGATCGAGGCCCTCGGTGAGGGTGGCGGCTACATGGTCGGGCCTGCCCATATCCTCCAGGGGGACACGCCAGTAGAGAACGTCCAAGCCTTCATCGAAGCCGTGAAGCGCCACGGCCGATACTCCTGACCAGGGTCGGCAGGCTGGTCTGACCGGCCGCCCCGGCCGGTCCGGACACGAACGGACCCCCGGTCCGCCAGGGCGGGCCGGGGGTCTGGAATCGAGTGAGATAGACGGTCAGCCCGCGGCAGCCTCGACGTTCTCAGCCGTATAGACCGTGAAGGGGCCCATCAGGACGCGGAGCGCGCCCTCGACATCGGGTCGGGTCGGGTCGGCGGTGATTTCGAACATCGTGTTGCCACTCACCGGACGACCGACCTCGAAGGTCTCACCGGCGACGCCCTCGAGGGCTCCGGTGGCCAGCATGTAGGAGAGATAGTAGGTCAGGTACCCCAAGTCGACGAATGACCAAAGCGCGAACTCAGGAGCACATCCACTGAGGGTGTAGGCGGCCATCTCGGACGGGAGTCCGAGACCGGAGATCTTGACCTCGTCGCAGATGCCATCGTCCGTCAGGACCTTGGCAGCCGCCTTGATGCCGATTGTCGTGGGGGACACGATCAGCTTGAGGTCCGGCCACTTGTCGACCAGTCCGGTCGCCGCAGCTTCGCTGTCTTCTGAGTTGTCATTGCCGTAGACGGTCTCGACCAGCTCCAGGCCGTCATAGATGGGATCCTCGAGCGCGGCCTCCATGGCAGCGATCCAGGCGTTCTGGTTGGGCGACTCCGGCCGGGCTGACAGGATCGCGAACTGCCCGCCTTCGGGCAGGATGCTCAGGGCCATGTCGGCCATGACGACGCCGGTCTGGTCGAAATCGACCTGCGCGACGAAGACGTCCTCGCCGATGGCGGACGGGATGCCCGAGTCCCAGGTCACGATCTTGACGCCGGCGGCCTGCGCCTCGGCGGCGGCATCGGCGATGTCCTCGCCGACGTTGTTCGAGAGCATGACCACGTCGTATTCCTGGACGGGGGCGTTGACGACGTAGGAGATCTGCTCCGAGCCGGGATCTGTCGAAGCCGGGCCGACGAAGTCATGTGGCGTGGGGTTCTGCAGCTCTGCTGCAGCCTCAAGAGCGCCATCGTTCGCCTGCACGAACACCTCGTTGTCGAGGAACTTGGGCAGCATCATCATCTTGACGTCCTGCCCGGGGGTCGCCACCGCGGGCTCGCCATCCTGGGCCAGCGTGGCGCCGCCCAGGCCAGAGACCGTGAGCGCGACAGACATGGCCGCTACTACGGCCCTACGAGGCAGTCTCATGCGATTCTCCTCCTGCTCTGCGAGATCCCCTCTTTGGTTCGCGAGCGCGAGGCGCGCCCGGCGGGAACTCGTCACCTACTGAATGGTAACCCCACGAAGTACGCCGGTGGAGGTGAATCGACCCCGGCGGCTGGGTCATTCGAGGTTCGAGACTGCTGCTTGGGCCGACCGGGCTTGCCGCGCGCGGTATCGACCGCGAAATCTCGACCCGAGGTTCGGGAGCAGCACCGAAAAGATCAGCAGCAGGCCGACCACGCCCAGCTGGGTGTTGCCGCTGATGGTCGCGAGATCCATGCCGTTGCGCAAGTTCAGGACCAGGAGGGTGGCCAGGATCACCCCGATCATCGTCCCGGAGCCACCGAAGATGCTGACGCCGCCCAGCAGCACCATGGTGATGATCTCAAGCTCGAAGCCCTCTGCGGTGCCACCTCGCACGGCCCCGAAGCGTGACGCGATGATGAGCCCACCGATCGCCGCCACGATGCCAGACATCGTGAACACGGCCAGCTTCACCCGCACCACCCTGACACCGGAGTAGGTCGCGGCAGCCTTGCTGTTGCCGACCGCATACACGTAGCGACCGAACCCGGTGGCATGAAGGAGCACGACGGCGATGACGATGAAGATGGCGTACAGGAAGACCGATGCTGGAATAGGACCGACCAGGTCCTGCTGCGCGAGGGCCTTGAAGTGGTCGGGCAGACCCGTGATGAACTCGCCCTCGACAAGGAAGTACGCTAGGCCCCGGAAGCCGATCAGCCCGGCCAGCGTGACGGCCAGCGAGGGGAGGCCCACGACCGCCACCCAGAAGCCGTTGAACAGGCCACATGCGGCACCGCTGATGATGGCGACGATGACAGCGAGCTCGATGGGCAGGCCAGCCTGCCAGAGCACGCCCATGATCACGGCGCTCAGGCCCATCACGGACGCCACGGAAAGGTCGATCTCAGCGCTGATGATCACGAAGGCCATGGCCAGCGCGACGATGGCCCTCTCCAGGCTCAGCTCGAGGAGGTTCGACTGGTTCTGGAGTCCGAGGTAGCCAGGGGCCGCGAGGGCGTTCGTGGCCATGACCCCCACGAGCAACGCGAGGAGGAACGTCTCCCAGCGTCGCAGGTAGGGGCCGAGCTTCGCCATCATGGCTGCTCTCCGCCGGCCGTTGCTGCTGGCTCCCTCGAGCTCTCCTCTTCGGCGCGTCTGGCCCGGGCCCAGATGAGACGCAGCCTCTCCAGGATGACCGTGTCCGAGGCGACGGCCAACAGGATGAGGAGGCCGAGCAGGGCATCGCGGAGGAACTCGCTGATGGCTGCCCAGCGGATCAGGCCCTGATCGACGAGGACGATGAGGATGGCACCGAGCATGACGCCGATCATCGAGCCCGATCCGCCGAAGATGTTGACGCCGCCGACCACCACGGCCGCCACCACCACCAGCTCCAGCCCGACGGCCGACTGGGTGTCGATGTTCCCGAAGCGCGCCATGTACATGAACCCGCCGAGCCCGGCAAGCGCGCCGCACAGCACGAAGGCTACGAAGACATCTCGCTTCATGGGCAGGCCGGCGACGTGCGCGGCATCGGGATTCGAGCCGATGGCGAAGAGGCGCCGGCCATAGCTCGCGTAGCGGAGCAGGAGCTGGAAGACGATGACCACGGCTAACGCGATGACCGGCAGGATCCGCACGTCAAGGTCCTCGAGGGAGATGAGCCTGATGCCGTTGAGATCCACGATCCAGTCTGGTAGGCGTGCGGTCGTGACCGGTCTCGAGTCCGTGATCGTCACCAGGACGGAGCGGAACAGGGCCATCGTCCCCAGGGTGGCGACGATGGCTGGAACGCCCCCGTAGGCGACGATGACACCGTTGATGGCGCCGAGGCCTACCCCGATGGCGACGCTGAGCGCGATCACGATGACGGGACTCATGCTCGGGTCGTTGGCCAGGAGCGTGCCTACCCCGTACGAGACCACGGCCACGGTGGCACCGATGGACAGGTCGATATTGCGCGTCAGCACCACCAGTGTCAGCCCGACACCCAGCACGACGGTGACGGGGATGGCCGTCGTGACCCGGGTGAAGGTCCGGCCCGACAGGAAGTTGGGGATCTGTGTGGCGAAGAACAGCAGCAGCAGGACGATGATGATCAGGAGCGTGATCTCCCGGACCTGCTCAGGCCGCACGTGCCGGAAGAGCGCGCTCCTCACGTGGTCGTCTCCACCTGTCCCATCGCCATTGACAAGACAGACTCCTGGGTCGCCTCCTTCGCGTCGAGGATGGCCATCTGGCGTCCCTCGCGCATGACCAGGATACGGTCACTCATGGGCAGCAGCTCCGGCAGGTCCGAGCTAATCATGATGATGCCGATCCCCTGTGCCACCAGCTCGTCGATGAGGCGGTGGACCTCGACCTTGGAACCCACGTCGATACCGCGTGTGGGCTCATCGAGGATGAGGACCTTGGGCGTGGTCGCCAGCCACTTGGCGAGGACCACCTTCTGCTGGTTGCCTCCGGACAGCGCCAGGGCCGGCGTATCCACGGAGGGCGCCCGTATGGACAGGCGCTCTCTGAATGTCTCCGCGATCACCCGTTCAGCCGCGCGCTGGGTGATGCCGATGCGCGACAGGTACTTGCCCAGCGAGGGCAAGGTGATGTTGGAGGCGATGGACTGGGAGAAGATCAGGCCAAGGCCGCGACGGTCTTCCGTCGCGTAGGCGATGCCGAGACGGAGCGCCTCCTGCGGATCCCTGATCCGGACCGCCTCGCCCTCCAGTCGGATCTCTCCGCTGTCAGCCGGGGCGATACCGAAGAGCGCCAGGCCGACATCCGTGCGACGGGCTCCGACGAGGCCCGCGAATCCCAGCACCTCGCCCTCTCGCAGGTCGAAGGACACCCCCGTGAACGCGCCCTCGCGGCCAAGTTCGCGGACCTCGAGCAGGACGTCGCCGGGCGTCGAGGGAGACCTGGCAAAGAACTCGGTGATCTCGCGACCGACCATCTGCCGGATGGCCGCGCCAGGTGTCAGCTCGGGCCGCGGAGTCGTCGAGATCCAGCGACCATCGCGCATGACGGTGATGCGGTCAGCGACCAGGAAGACCTCCTCGAGCCGGTGCGAGATGAAGAGGATGGCCACACCCTGGCTGCGTAGCCTCGAGACGATGCCGAAGAGCTGGCCGACCTCGTGCGCACTCAGCGAGGCAGTCGGCTCGTCCATGATCAGGACTCGCACGTCGAGCGAGAGCGCCTTCGCGATCTCCACCGTCTGCTGCTGCGCCAGGGTGATCCCGCGCGCCTGCTGCATCACATCGAACTGGACGCCTAGTCGCGCCAGGACCGCCTGCGCCTCCTCGCGCATCTTGCGGCGGTTGACGATGAGCCCACGGTCGCGGTGGCCGATGAAGATGTTCTCGGCCACGGTCAGGTCGGGGAAGACCATGGGTTCCTGGTAGATGGCCGCCACCGCATAGGTCTGGGCGTCGAAGGCGCTGCCGATGTGAACAGGCTGGCCATCGATGCGGATGTCGCCCACATCGGGCTGCACGACTCCGGTCATGACCTTGATGAGCGTCGACTTGCCCGCGCCGTTCTCGCCCAGGAGCGCGTGGATCTCGCCAGGCTGCAGGTCGAGCGAGACATCATCGAGCGCCTGGATCTCACCGAAGCGCTTCGAGATGCCGCGCATCTCCAGGACCGGCTGGGGCGCGGATGCAGCATCGGCCTGATCGTCCGCAGATCGAGCCGCGACCCCATCGGCGGGAGCAGACAGGGGCTGCTCAGTCGCCTCCTCGTCGCGCTCGGCCATCGTCGCAGGATAGCTGAGCGGCAGGACGCCGGAGAGGCGGCCATACGGCCCTATCTGGCAGGACGAGTGGGCTGCCGGTCACACCCGGGGCTGGACGCGGCGGTCCCACCGGGCGGTCGCGGGCGGCTACGATGGATGCGTCCGTCGCGAGGAGAGGAGGCGCCTGTGGCAGCGATCCCGTTCATCGACACCCACGTCCACTTCTACGACATGCAGCATCCCAGGCTCGAGTACGGCTGGCTGCAGCCGGGCGTGAAGCACCACATCCTCGAAGCCGTCGAGCCCATCCAGGCGCAGCGCTACTGGGCTGATGACTGGATCGCCGAGTCGCGCTTCGCCAACGTGTCCAAGTCGATCCACGTCCAATGTGCCGTCGGCACATTGGACGTGGTCGAAGAGACGCGCTGGCTACAGGCGTTCGCGGACCGGCTGGGCCATCCCCATGGCATCGTGGCCGAGGTGCACCTCGCCGGGGTCGACGTCGAGGAGGTCATCGAGCAGCACCTGGCCTTCCCCAACATGCGCGGCGTCCGCGACTTCGGCGAAGGCGACTACGAGCTCGATCCGGCCTGGCGCCGAGGGTTCGCACGCCTGCAGGCATACGACTTGGTGGCCTGCATCGACTCACGACCCGAGCGCTACGCCAACGTCAAGGACCTCGCGCTGTCCTTTCCCGACACGCTCATCTCGCTCGACCACGCCGGCCTGCCGCTCCGTCGTGACGACGAGTACCTGGCGCTGTGGCGGCGAGAGCTGGCGAGTCTGGCGGAAGCTCCCAACGTCATCATCAAGGTCTCCGCGCTGGGCATGGGCGACCCGCGCTGGACGCTCGCGTCGATGCGCCCGCTGGTGCTGCAGTGCATCGAGTCCTTCGGGGTGGCGCGCACGATCTTCGGCACCAACTGGCCGGTCGACCGGCTCTTCTCGTCGTACCCTGACGTCGTCGACGCCTATGCGCACATCATCTCGGGCTTCTCGCCGGCCGAGCAGACCGCGCTGTTCAGCGGCAACGCCGAGCGGTACTTCCGCATCTAGACACGACGTCGATAGCCGAAGGAAGGACAGCATGCAACGCTGCCTACACTATTTCCGCCTCTTTCCGGGCACGGAGAGCCAGTTCGACCGAGTGCACGCGGAGATCGCGCCCGAGATCGCGAGCTCCATGGCGGACGCCGGGTTGCAGGATGTGACGGTCTTCCGTCGCGGCACCGATGCCTGGCGCTATGCCCTGGCCGATCCCGATCGGGAGACAGCCTATCGACGCTATTTGGACCAGCCCGCCACGCGTGCACGCCGGCAGGACCTGCGGGGCATCCTCGCCGAGCTTCAGGCGCCCGATGGCGGGCTCATCTGGTACGACGAGGTCTTCCACACCGATGCACCCGCTCCCGCTGGGCCCTGGCAGCGTGGCTGCTTCAGCCTCGTCATCGATACCCGGCACGCCGACCTGTATGACCGGCTCCACGCCGAGCCCTGGCCGGAGATGCTCGAGGCCATCGCCGACGCCGGCTATCGCGACTACACCGGGTTCCGTCGGGGTGCCCATGTCGCCTACTACGGACGCTACTACCCGGACTTCCAGACGGTCATCCACAAGGTCAATGCCACCGACGTGGCCGCACGTTGGGGCGAAGCCTTGAAGGATGCCATCACCACCTTCACCGACGATGAGGGCCGCAACGTCACGGCCGTGGAGGTCTACCACGTGGACTGAGGTGGCGGCTATCCCGCAGCGGGCACGGGCGCGTCCTCACGCAGCAGTCCCTCCGCCCTCAGCTCCGCCCACAGGTCAGACGGGATAGGATGGCGGAAGGTGCTCACGTTGCGCTCCACCTGCGCGGCTGAGCCGGCACCAGGGATGACCGCCGACACGACTGGGTGCGCCACCACGAACTGCAACGCGGCAGCCGCGATGGGTACGTCGTGGCGCGCGCAGATCGCCTCGATCCGGCGAACCTTCGCCAGCGTGGCCTCGTCCGCAGGCCGGTAGTCCGAGCGTGCCCCCGGGATGGTGCCGGTGGCCAGGATGCCGGACTGGAAGGGCGCCCCGATCACGACGCTGATGCCGCGCTGCTCGCAGATGCCGAACTCCTCATCCAGCATCTCCTGGCGCAGCAGCGTGTAGGGCATCGCCACCAGCCAGAAATCGGGCTCGCAGAACTCGAGGAAGCGGGTCATCATGTCCGTCTCATTGATCCCGGCACCGATGGCCTTGAGCAGGCCCTCCCGTCGTAGCTCCTCCAATGCACGCCAGCCGCTCGATCGCAGCTGGTCGAGGTGTTTCTGGACGATGTCCTCGGTCTTGTGGGTCCAGAAGTCAAGGTCGTGGATCACCCCCACGTCGTACCAGGCCATACCAAGGCGCAGCTGGCTCTGCTCGTAGCTGCGCATGATGCCGTCGTAGGAATAGTCGTGGTAGTGGGTGAAAGGGGCGGGAGCGACCCACGGAGACAGGTCGGGATCAGAGCCCGGCTTCGCGGCATCGAAGCAACGCCCCACCTTCGACGAGAGGACGTACTCGTCGCGCGGCCGGTAGCGCAGTCCCGCGCCGGTGCGCAGCTCCGAGAGGCCGCGGCCGTACCACGGTGACGTGTCGAAGTAGCGGATGCCAGCATCCCATGCAGCCTTGACCGTATCGAGTGCGTCCTGTTCCGAGACCTCCCGATAGATCGAGCCATACGACGCGCCGCCCAGCCCAAGCTGGGTGACCTGGACGCCACTGCGTCCGAGGGGTCGCCTGAGGGTCGGGTCCAAGTTCGTCCCCCTAGTACATCAGGAAACCACCGGAGACGTTGATGGTCGCACCGGTGATGTAGCTGGCGTGATCCGAGGCGAGGAAGACGACCGGGCCGGCGAGCTCCTCGGGCTGCGCCACGTAGCCGAGAGGCGTCGACGCCTTCATCGATTCATAGACCCTGGGATCGAGCCCGGTCAGCAGCATCGTCGTCTCCACCTGACCGGGCGAGACGACGTTGACGGTGATGCGGTGCGGTCCGTACGTCCGCGCGAGGCCACGGCACATGGATGTCACCCCGCCCTTGGTAGCGGCATAGGCGACCGAGCCGCCAAAGCCACCGGTCCACCAGCCCTGCGAGCTGAAGAGGATGATGCGACCACCCCGACCGGCCTCGACCATGGCATCGGCCGCCTGGCGACTGAGGAAGAAGGCGGCCTTGAGGTTGACGTCGTGCTGGAAGTCCCAGTCCTCCTCGGTGACCTCGTCCACGCTAGCTCGGCGGCGTAGCACGGCCGCCAGATTGGCCAGGACATACAGGTCCCCGAGATCACGACGTGCACGCTCGATGAGCACCGCGTGGCCGACGAGATCCCGAAGGTCGGCGCTGATGCCGATGTGGCCGCCGCCCTCCAGACCGGCCACCACATCGTCGACTGCGCCCTGCTCCAGGTCGACCGCGAGCACCTTGGCCCCGGTAGCGGCGAAGGCCTCGGCCACGGCGCTGCCGATGCCACCGGCAGCGCCGGTCACGATCACGCCCTTGCCCTCCAGTCCGGCGCCGACACTCCATCCCATGGCTCCCCTCCTCCGCTTTGACGCCGCCGGATCGCGGGTCGGCCGGCACGCGATCGGTCCGATAGCGCTCGACGACCTCGTCGATGACCTCGATGCCTAGCCCGGGTCCCGTCGGCGGGTAGAACCAGCCCGCCTGGTGGTCGAGCGGCTGCGCCACCAGGTCGTGCTGCATCGGATTTCGGATCGGCTTGACCTCGATGAGCTTGGCGCTCGACGTGGCGAAGCTGATCGCCAGGCTGGCCGCGGATACGATGGCCGATGACCAAGCGTGCGCATTCGACTGCCGCCGGTGGTTCTCGACCCGTTCGGTCACCTTGCGGAAACCGGTGATGCCCTGGGCACGCCCCGGGTCGACGCCCACGACATCGACCGTGCCTGTCGCCAGCACGCGCTCGTACCCGGCGAGATCCCACTCCTTCTCACCGTAGGCGATGAGCGTGCTCGTTCTCGCGCGCAAGTCGGCGTAGCCGTGTGGGTCCCATGCCCCCAGCGGCTCCTCGATCCAGTGCAGGTTCCACGCCTCGAAGGCCTGGATGCGACGAGTGGCGGTCATCACGTCCCAACGAGTCTTCCAGCCACAGTCGATCATGATCAGGAGCTCGGGACCCAGGCCCTCCCGCAGCCGGCGCATGTACTGGACGTCGCGGTCGTGCTCGTAGCCAAGGTGCGCATCGCCGCGTTTGCCGAAGCCGACCTTGACGCCGTGCAGGCCGGGCGCGACCCATTCCTGCGCCTCTGCCACCATGCGCCCGATATCGGCATGGTGGGCATGGCAGGACGCGACGGCCGGCAGCCTCTCATGGACGGCGCCGCCAAGCAGCTGCACGACCGGCAGGCCGAGCAGCTTGCCTTTGATGTCCCACAGCGCGATGTCGATGGCCGCCATGGCGAAGGACGCGAGGCCACCACCGTACCCGTACCACCACGCTCGGTCGTGGAGGCTGTGCCAGATGGCGACGTTGTCGAGGGGGTCCCGACCGACGACGAGGTCGGCCATGCCCTCGATGAGAGGCTTGGTCGCGAGCGTCGCCTCAGGCCACATGGTGATGGCTTCGCCCCAGCCGACGACACCATCCCGGGTCGTGATCTTGACCAGGCAGAGGTGGCGCAGCGCATCGAAATCGTTCGGCTCGGGATAGGAAACCGGGATGGCCTCGACCGTTGCGACCCTGTCCATGCGTGGCTTCCTCCTCCGCTCCGGGGACCGCTTTCGGGCTGCGATCGGCCACCTTCGGCGACCGGGCTCGAGCTCGGTGTGTGACAGCTGTCACGCTATCATCCGCTGACCAGCGAGGAGGTGCGCGAATGGCGAGGCCACGGGTCGGCGTGATCGGTGCGGGTTCCTGGGCCGTGAGCTCGCACCTGCCGAACCTGGTGCAACGACGCGATGCCGGCGACGTCGACCTCCTCATCGTGAACCGCCGAAACCCCGAGCTGCTGAGCCGCATCAAGGAGTCCTACGGGTTCGAGCACGCCACGACCGACTGGCATGAGGTCATCGCCG
>JBBSAV010000102.1:0-10332 GCA_038251965.1 Candidatus Limnocylindrales bacterium | reverse complement strand
TGTGCGATGATCGCATCGATCGGGTGCTCCTTGATCTGGGTGGGTCCGTTGTTCACAGATCGATCTTCCCAGTTCAGCGGGCGCCCGATTCCTCGTTTCAGCAGCTCATCGGACGAGGTCTATCGGTGGATTGGGGCTTAGATGCAGATGAGAGTCGCGCATGGATCTGGCATGCGGCGCGAGAAAGGTCGGTGCTGGCGCCACGAAGATCTTCGCCAGGGGCGCATCTCTCACGGATCCCTTAGCCTCCTCTCAGTGGGCTCTCAGGTCCTTCACGGAGCATGCGTCTTGCGGCGTCCACGACCCGACGGCGCGGAAGCCAGGACGTATGACCTCGAATGGTTTCCCATCGATCGAAGGGGGCCACACGATGACTCGACGAAGGCGCACGCGGGCGTACATTGACGGGCGACGCGACAGGACCGATGGCGCGCAAGGCTCCGGGAGTGCGGCAGCAACCGGCGCCGGTCCGCTGCGCATCGCGCTGTTCGGTGTGATCGCGGTCGCGGTCATCGGGCTCGCTGGTTTCGTGCTCGTGGACCGCCTGCAGGGCCCCCCGACGCTCGATGCGACCGCGATCCGCGTGAACGCCGACATGGGCGGCTTCGACCCCGGTGACCTGACCGTGACTGCCGGAGAGACGGTGCGGATCGAGTTCGCCAGCCTTGACACCGCGTACCACAGCGATGGCGGCGGCTGGCACCAGTTCGCCATCGACGAGCTGGGCATCGACTGGCAGGTCGGACCCAAGAGCAGCCAGCTCTTCACCTTCGTCGCTCCGGATCAACCGGGCAGGTACGCCTTCTACTGCGACATCTGCTGCGGGGGCAAGGAGAACCCGAGCATGCAGGGCACCCTGACGGTCACCGCCTGATGCGCGCGGCCGTGCCTTCGAGCGCCAGCCTCCCGAAGCTCCTCCTGCTGGCGGTCGTGGCCGTGGTCACCAGCGCGGCACTCGCGGTCTTCATGTTCGCGCCGCCTGCTGGGGACCATGGGCTCATCACCGACCTCACGGTCCCGGCCATCGTCGGCGCGGGCCTACTCGACGGCTTCAATCCCTGTGCCTTCGGCGTGCTCATCCTGTTCGCCACGTTCGCCCTCGGCCTGGCCTCGAAGCAATCGCTGGCCACGGTGGGAGGGCCACCGGACACCCGGGCCGCGAGTCGCAAGGTGCTTGGCCTCGGTGCCTTCTTCGTCCTGGGTGTCCTCGCGACATATGTGCTCATCGGCTTGGGCCTGCTGACCGTCCTGACCGCCCTGACCGACTTCGGTGGCAACCATCTTCCGACCCGGATCGCCGCGCTGATCGCCATCGGCCTGGGGCTGTGGATGGTCCGTGACATCCTCTTGCCTGGTGCAAGGTGGAAGCTCGAGGCACCGGAAGTCCTCCATGGACGGATGCGCAGCTGGGCCCGGGTGACATCGCCGGCGCTCCTCTTCGGGGGAGGGGTGCTGATCGGCCTCTGCACCGTGCCCTGCAGTGGCGCCATCTACCTCGGCGTCGTGGCGCTCCTGGGTGCGACCGGTACGGTCGCCGCCGGGCTCGGTGGCCTCGTCCTGTACAACATCGCCTACATCACGCCGCTCGTGGTGTTGCTCATCCTGGCCAGCCGACCGGGGATGATCCGCTTCGTCAACCGCTGGCACCTGGAACATGCGACCGGCACCAAGGTCGTGCTCGCGGTCGTCGTCCTGGCGATGGGCTTCGCCATCCTCGTGATGGTGTGACATGCGACGACCGAGCGAACCGAGCCGCACCCCGTGGTCTCGATATCGGTCTGCGTCCGATGCAGACATGGCTCCGGTAGTAGGAGTCCTCGGATGACCACGCTCCGACCACGCTCGCAGTCCGTCCTCGTCCCCGCGGATCCCACCGACGCCTCCGTCGCGCTGCCCTCCGATCCGGACGGCGGCGTGTCCGCGGGAAGACAAGAGATCGAGATAGCGGTCGGTCGTGGATACCGACCGTCCACCATCCTTGCGCACGCAGACATGCCGATTCGGCTGTACCTTCGGCGTGAGGACGATGACGCCTGCACCGAGCGCGTCATCTTCTCGTCCCCGCGGATGGAGCGGCGCCTGAGTTCACGCGGAATGACCACCATCGACTTGCCGGCACATCCCGCCGGCGAGATCCGCTTCACCTGTGGCATGGGTCGGTACCAAGGGTTCATCAGGATGGAAGCGCCGCCCTCCTCGTGGCTCGCGCGGCTCGCTCGGAGCGTACGAGAGGTGACGCCAGCGCCGGTCATCGTCACCATCGTGTGGATGTTGGCGGCCTTGGGAATGGCACGGATCGCGAGCGCGAACGTGGAACAGGTCGAGGCGATCGCGGGGCTCGTCGTGGTCCTGTTCTCGGCCCTTGCTGGATCGCTCTGGGCCATCCGCCGATCTCGACGCACAGGTTCGACCTCGATGGCCGACGCCTTGAGGTCTGACCGCTCAACGGCCACGCACCCTCGATAGAGGTGGACGTCCGAAGGCGTTGACCCCGGCGAGCCGTTGATCCATCCTGTTGCAATGCCTTGCATCAGCGACTGGTCGCAGAGCCAGATCGGGAGGCCCTGGCAGTGAGCGGGCTCGACGGCGATGTCGGCGGGGCCGTCGCGCTGCTTTTCGGCGTGCTCCTGCTGGGCATCCGCCACGGCTTCGATCGGGATCACATCGCCGCCATCACCGACATCACCTCGACCGCTGTCGCCACCGAGCCTGAGCTTCGTGTCGGCCGGCCGACGACTCGAAACCAAGAACGGCCGGGCGCTCGGCATGAGCAGCCTGACATGGTGGCGGCCCTCGGATCGGCTGCACTGATGCTCGGCGCGGTGCTGCCCTCGTGGGTCGACACGGTCATGGGGCGCGTCGTCGGACTGACCCTGCTGGCCCTCGGCGCTTGGCTGTTGCTGGCCGCATTCCGACATGCACGCTACGGGCACGAGTTCCACCTGCGCAGCCGCTGGATGCTCATGTTCGAATGGGCGGGGACCGTCCGGGACCGGCTGACCGGCCGACCCAGCACCGTGCGAGCGGCACGGACGCGGCCATACGGTGCACGCACGTCCTACGGCATCGGGATGATCCATGGCATCGGGGCCGAGACGGCCACCCAGGTGCTGCTCATCTCGGTCCTCGGAGGGGCAGCCGGGCGAGGCTTGGGGATCCCGCTGATGCTCTCGTTCATCGTCGGTCTGGTCCTGGCCAACACCGTCATCGTCGCCATCTCCGCCTCCGGCTTCGCGGGTGCCGGCAGCCGGCCTCGACTCAACCTCTCCGTGGGGCTCGTGGCCGGAGTCATCAGCATCGTGCTCGGGGCGTTCTTCGTGCTGGGATGGGAGGCCGGCTTGCCCGACCTCGCACAGCTCCTCGACGGCTCGCCTGGCGTGTGACTTGGCGGCGAGTCCTAGACTCAGGCCTCGCTCAGGCCGTACGACCCGACACTTCGGCAACTATCACCTCGCTGTCAGGTCGCTCTCATCCTTTGACGTGAGGATGTTCAACGACCAGCGGCAACTTGCGCCAACCCGGCCGCTCGCCTTCGGCGCGGAAGTCGCACGGCTGAACATCATCGTGGAGGTAGTTTCATGACCATCGAGAGCGACCTGGTCGTAGACGGCAGTGGCTACGCGCCCGCTGCCAGCTGCGTGGTCTGCGGCAACGACATCGCTGCCGGCGAAGGTCTCACGGCGCGCTATCACGGTGAGACGCTGCGCTTCAAGTGCCCTGGCTGCCTGACGCGCTTCTCGGCTGATCCCGAGCGCTACCTCGCAGGCGGCCCAGGCGAGTGCTGTGGGGGTCACGAGCACGCGTCCCCCGCGAGCGAGTGGGTGTCCGACTGAGAGGCCGTGAAGGAATCGCCCCGTCAGCTGGGGGACGTGGATGAGGCACGGGGTCGGGTCGGCGGTCATCGACGATCGCGTGTCGGTGGCCGATGGGGCCGACCGCCCGGCCCGGGATGGCGCTGTGTGGCGGCCATCGCGGCGGGTGCATGCGGGGAGGCCGCGACCGGGGTCATCATCCGCTCGCGGGAGCTCCGGCCAGCCGGCGCAGGAGGACCGACCGCAGGAGGTTGTGGGCGAGGGCGAACCAGAGCAGCACGGCCCGCGCCTTGACGAGGCCCCGTACCGGCATCTGCCGCAGGCCCCGGTTGCGGGCGATGGCGTTGACGCATTCGGCCGTGGCGGCCCGCTCGCGATAGATGGCCTTGGCCTCGGGCGTGCCCATGCGCACGCGCCAGGCGGCCACCGCGGGCGGGTCGTCGGGCAGGGGCAGGAAGGGGTCGCGGGTCCGATCGCGTGGTGTCGTGGGCGGTGCGTAGAGGGTCGTGCCGCAGTGGGTCACCGAGATCGTCTCGATCTCGGTGAGGTTGACGAAGCCGCCGTCGACGAGCATCGCGCCGGGCGCCCGGCCATGGCGCCGCTCGAGCTGGCGGACCATGGGCCCGAGTTGGCCGTGGTCGGAGCCCACCTCGCCGACGTCGACGCCCACGATGACCTGGCTCGCGGTATCGGTCGCGAGCTGGGCGTTGAAGGCGGGGCGGAAGCCGCCGTCGGCCATCTTCATGACCCGAGCCTCGGGGTCGGTCGTGGAGGCGCGGGCAGCCTCGACTGGCTGGCCGTTGCGGCGTCGGGCCGCCTCGACCGCCGGCAGCTGGCCGAGCGCACGGCGGACCCGCTCGACCCGCTCATGCGCGGCACGCTCACGGGCCGCTGCCACCCGGCGGGAGGTGGCCGCGGGGTCGTCGTCGAGCTCGGCGCGGAGGGCCGTCACCTGCGCCTCGGCCGCGGCGAGCACCTCGTCGAGCGTCTCGCGGCGGCGGAAGCTCGCGGCCCCCGCCGAGGCCCGCACGCGCATGCCGTCCTGGGCCACCCGGTCCAGGGTCACGTGGCCCTCGGTCATGAGCGCCGCCACGCTCGCGGTGAGCAGGTCGTCGAGGACGTCGGCATGGTCGACACGGAAGTCGGCCAGGGTGTGGTGGTTGACGCCCACCCCACCGCAGATCCAGCGGTACGCGTCGTGCTCCTCGCAGAGACGGGCCAGGGCCCGTGCCGAGCCGACGCCCTCGAGCGTGGCGTGGAGCCAGAGGGCCATGAGGATGGCCGGGTCGATGGCCGGCCGGCCGGCGTGGCCCTCGACGGCCCGGATGCGCGCGTGGAGCGGCGCCAGGTCGAGGCTCTCCACGAAGTCCCACACCAGGCGTGCCCGGTGGTCGGCCGGGAGGAGGCCATCGAGATGGGTCGGTCGCAGCTCGACCTGGTCGCGATCGGGACGCTGCAGGCGGGGTCGGCCGGCCGGTGCCTCGGTGGGCTCGGGGGCCTGGACACCGGACGCCTCCGGCAGGTCGAACAGGGTGTCATCCATGGTCCGGATCGTAGCCGATCGGAACTCGTTTGGGAAGATCTCCGATGCAGAAATCTTCACAGCCTCTGAGCTGAGATGAGCGCGATGCTCCGCCTCGTCCACGTCGGTCAGCGCTCGATGGAGGCGTACCGAGGCGTCGCCCCGGACGCCATCCTCGATGAACTCTCCGACACCGCGGCCGACCTCCGCGGCGCGCGCGTGCTCCAGGTCAACGCCACGCCCTATGGCGGTGGCGTATCCGAGTTGCTGCGCTCCACCGTGCCGCTCCTCAACGACCTCGGGCTCGTGGCCGACTGGCGGATCATCAGCGGCGACGACACCTTCTTCGGCGCCACCAAGGCCCTCCACAACGCCCTGCAAGGTGACCCCGCGGGCCTGACCGATGCGCAACGCACCTCGATGGTGGCGGCCGCCGAGCAGAACGCTCGCCAGATGGAGGAGGAGTACGACTTCGTCGTGATCCACGACCCGCAGCCGGTGGCGCTGCCGGCCATCCGCGGGCGCGGGAGTGCCCGCTGGATCTGGCGCTGTCATATCGATACGTCGGGACCGGAGTCAGGCGCCTGGGACTTCGTGCGCTCGTATCTCGCCGAGTACGATGCTGCGGTCTTCACGATGCGCGAGTTCGTGCCCCCCGACCTGCCGGTCGCGCGTGTCGCCGTCATCCCGCCCGCCATCGACGCCCTGAGTCCCAAGAATCTCGACCTGCCCGATGGCATCGCCAGAGCGGTGCTGGACTGGATCGGCATCGACCCCTCACGGCGTCTCATCACCCAGGTCTCACGCTTCGACCCGTGGAAGGACCCCCTCGGGGTCGTGGAAGCCTATCGCCTCGCCCGCGAAGACCACGCCAGCCTACAACTGGCCCTCGTCGGATCCATGGCCCTCGATGACCCCGAGGGCTGGTCGATCTACGAACGCATCATGGACGAAACCCGCAGCGACCCGCTCATCCATGTCTACACCAACCTGACCGGGGTCGGCAACATCGAGGTCAATGCCTTCCAGCGCTACTCGGACGTGATCGTCCAGAAATCGCTCCGGGAGGGCTTCGGCCTGGTCGTCTCGGAGTCATTATGGAAGGGGACCCCGGTCGTGGCCGGCCGGGCCGGCGGCATCCCGCTGCAGATGGCCGATGGGGCCGGTGGGATCCTGGTCGACTCGGTCGCCGAAGCAGCAGCAGCCATCTCGCGGCTGCTGGCCGATCCCGATCTCGCTGCGCAGCTCGGCGCTGCCGGTCAGGAGCGTGTCCGGGAGCAGTTCCTCCTGCCGCGGCTCCTGCTCGACGAGGTGAAGTTGCTGCGAGACCTGGCCTCCCCACTGTCGGGACCGACCACTCTGATGGTCGACGACTCACGCTGCGATCCGGTCTGTGGCATGACTGTGGCGGATGACCAGACTGTCGCGCCCATCGACCATGCCGGGGCCAGCTATCGATTCTGCTCGCGCGAGTGCCAGCGGCGATTCGAGGCTGACCCGGTACACTTCCTGCCGGCTTGACGATGGCTGACCGCGGTGCCAAGGAGCGCAGTGTTGACATGGAGCAGATCCAGGAACAGGTCCGCGTCAATCGACGCTACGACCGTATGGCCCCGGTGTACGACCTGTACGACGCTCCGATGGAGTTGATGGGCACGGGGCAGCGACGCCGACGCCTCCTGGAGCGAGCCAGCGGGCGAGTGCTCGAGGTCGGCATCGGCACCGGCAAGAACCTCCCGCACTATCCGGCCGACGTCGACATCACGGGCATCGATGCCTCCGCGCAGATGCTGGCTCGAGCGAAGCGTCGCGCGAGCGACTCGGGCCGCCACGTCGATCTCGATGTCGCCGACGTGACCAGCTTGCCCTTCCCGGACGCCAGCTTCGACACCACAGTGGCGACCTGCGTCTTCTGCTCCGTGGCCGACCCGGTCGCGGGTCTCGGGGAACTGGGACGGGTGACCACGCCCGGAGGCCGGATCCTCCTCCTCGAGCATGTGCGGCCCCGCACTCGCGTGGCTGGTTGGCTGGCGGACCTGGTCACACCGATCACGCGGCGCCTCTTCGGATTCCGAGCCAACCGGCGCACCGAGGAGAACCTCGCCACCGCAGGCCTCGAGGTCGTCGACGTCCGACGCGAGGGCATCTGGCGCGAGATCGTCGCGATCCCACCCGGCTCACGTGGACCGGCAGACGCCGACTGATCGAGTGTCGTCTCCGCCCGATAGCCAGCTCACCGGGCCACCAGGAGAGGCAAGGAGCAACGGTTCGCGGTCGACTCGCGGGGATCGCTGCGCGCCACACAGGCAGATGACCTCGACTCACTCGACCATGTGACGTAGGCCGGCACGGTACGATGATGCCCGACAGGCTTCGCCACGTCAGCCTGGACCTTGGTGGCCGACTTGACGGGTCGAGCGATGACCCGTCTCCGCCTTGGATGCTTGGGGGAAGATGCTCCGAGAAGCGACAGTCCGCCCGACCACCGTGCTCATCGTCGACGACGAGGAGCCGCTTGCAGAATTGGTGCGTGGATACCTCGTCGCCGAGGGCTGGCAGGTCGAGATCGTCGGAGACGGTCTCATGGCGATCGATGCCGCGCGCGAGGACAGACCCGATGTCGTGGTCCTCGATGTCATGCTGCCGGGGGTCGACGGTTTCGAGGTCCTGCGGCGGATTCGAGCCTTCTCCGATGTGTACGTCATCATGCTCACGGCCAGGACCGAGGAGATCGACCGGGTCGTGGGCTTGACGGTCGGCGCGGACGACTACCTGACCAAGCCATTCTCGCCACGCGAACTCGTGGCGCGCATCAAGGCCATGCTACGCCGGCCCCGCGTGCCCGGACCGAACGAAACGCAGCGCTTCCGACTGGAGGACTTGGTCATCGACCGTCCGTCACGAACGGTATCGTTGCTGGGTCGTGTCGTGGACCTGACGGCGCTCGAGTTCGACTTGCTGGCCGCGCTCGCGACCGACCCCGGGATCGTGGTGTCTCGACAGCAGCTTCTCGACCGCGTATGGGGCCTCGATTTCGTGGGCGACGCACATGTCGTCGATGTCCATATCGCCAATGTCCGTCGAAAGCTTGATGACGATGCCGCCGAGCCGCGTTTCATCGAAACGGTCCGGGGCGTCGGCTATCGCTTCCGGCCCGGGGCGACGAAGAGGTGAGGCGGCGTGACCGGCTGGGCTGGCGACTCCTGATATCGCACCTCACGGTCGTTCTCGTCGGGAGCATCGCGCTCCTGCTCGCCACGGCAGCGGTCGCGACGCGTTCCTTCGAGTCCGTGATGGGCCACACGATGGTCCAGATGGGCGAGATGGGGCCCGAGATGGAGCCGCTTCTGCGAGCTGCCTTCCGGGAGGCCATCGATGGTGCACTCTTCGTCGCCGCGGGCGTGGCTGCCATCGCTGCTGTCATCGCGAGCATCGTCCTTGCCTCGCGCATCTCCAGGCCACTCGAGCGATTGGCCGATGCCAGCCGGCGCGTCGCGTCGGGCAGTTATGCCGAACGCGTCGCCACCGACTCAGCCGGCGAGATCGGCGAGTTGGCCCGCTCGTTCAACATGATGGCCGCCTCTCTCGATGCCACCGAGGTACGGAGGCGGCAGCTCGTCGACGATGTCGCACACGAGCTGCGTACGCCTCTCGCCACGCTTGACGGCTACCTGGAGGGCCTTGAGGATGGCATCGTGCCCCCGGGAGCGCCGACTTGGACGATCCTCCGGACCGAGACGTCCAGGCTCACTCGACTCGTTGACGATCTGCAGGAGCTGTGGCGCGCAGAAGCACGCCAGACTGCACTTGAGATCGGGTCCGTTCACCTCGCGACGGTCGCCACCGATATGACCACGCGATTCGCCCCGCGTGCCGTGGAACGTGGCGTCGATGTGCGGGCACGGATCGATACCCCCGACCTCGTAGTCGCCGCGGACGAACGCCGGCTGTCGCAGGTGGTCGACAACCTGATGAGCAATGCTATCCGCTACTCGGAAGCTGGTTCGAGCATCACCGTCCTTGTCCAGAGAGTGAGCGACTATGGTGTCATCGCCATATGCGACCACGGCAGAGGTCTGGATGACGCCGAACTCGGGCGGGTGTTCGAGCGTTTCTACCGCGCCGATCCAGCTCGTTCCCGTCTGCATGGCGGTAGTGGCCTCGGGCTTGCCATCAGCAAGGCACTCGTCGACCTGATGGGTGGCTCGATCCATGCCGAGAGCCAGGGACACGGGACCGGCTCCACGTTCTCGGTCGCACTGCCGCTGAGTCGCGCCTGAGGTCTCACGGAACGCGACCCGGACATGGTCGCCGCGGCGACATACCGGCGGGCTGATCCAGCTTGACCGGAACTTGACGTTCGCAGGCATCGCAGCTTGAGGTCGGACTGTCAGCATCGATATCGCTGGAGCCTTGAGAGGGCTCCGCACTACGGAGGTAACAAGGATGATGACCGGATTCGATCTGGGCTTGGGAATGGCCGGAGGATGGCTTTGGCTGATCATCGGGACCGTCTTCATCGTGACCATCGTCGGACTGGCTCTCGGAGCTATCCGGGACCGCAACGATACGGTGGATACGGTGGATACGGTGGACGACCCGGCCCGGATCCTCAAGGCGCGACTCGCTCGTGGCGAACTCAGCCCCCAACAGTACGAGCAGGCCCGGCGCCTGCTCGGACTCTAGCTCCAACGCGATCAGGAGGCGAACATGATAAATAAGCGAACATGGCTGGTAGCCGGGAGCGTGCTCTCGGGGATCGTCCTCTTCGGGGGTGCGGCGCTCGCCAGCCCAGGCCACGATGACCAGGATCGGGGATTCGGCCACGCCATGATGGATGACGGCCGCGGCATGCTGGGCGGCGGCATGCTGGGCGATGGCGCCATGATGGATGACGGCCGCGGCATGCTGGGCGGCGGCATGCTGGGCGATGGCGCCATGATGGATGACGGCCGCGGCATGCTGGGCGGCGGCATGCTGGGCGATGGCGCCATGATG
>JBBSAV010000101.1:0-10444 GCA_038251965.1 Candidatus Limnocylindrales bacterium | reverse complement strand
GTCGGTGCCGCAGATGGACACCGCCTTCACGCGGCACAGCACCTCCATGGGACCGGGCTCGGGGACCGGGACCGCCTGGATCTCGAACTTCTCGGGCGCGAGCACGACGAGTGCCTGCATGGTCTCGGTCACGTAGGTGGCTCCTTTCGGGGAAGCGGACTTCAGGGAAGCGGACGGCGGCTGGGTGTGGACTAGATGGCCGCGACGGGATCGACCATCGACGCCGTGGCGCCCTTGATCTTCAGGGGCAGGGCGATGAAGGCGAACTCATAGACCTTCTCGCGCGCCAGCTCCTCAAGGTCCAGGCTCTCCATCAGGTAGATGCCGTTGTCGATGAGCAGGTGCTTATGGACCGGCTGAGGGTTGCCCTCGGGGCCCAGATCCGGTGCGGGCTGGACCTCGTAGGTCTCGGTATCGGTACCGGTGGCGACCACACCCTTCTTGAGCAGCCAGTCGGCCGCGGAGATGTCAGGCCCAGCGGTCTTATTGGCCATCATGGCGTCGAAGTCAGGCCACAGGCTCATGTAGCCGGTGCGGATGACGACCACGTCCCACTGGCGCACCTCCACACCTTGCGCCTTGGCGACGTCCTCCAACTCGGCCGCGTCCACGGGCTCGCCGGTTCGGAGGTGCGGCACGCCACGATAGGTGGGCACATCGAGGAAGACCCCGCGCGTGAACATGGGAGGCATCGCGGAGGCGTCACCGAAGACCGGGCCGTGGTCGGATAGGTGCTCATCGGCGTTGCCACCACCGTACCAGTGCATGTCCTCGCCGATGGTCATGTGCGCCAGGCCATCGATGTGCGCGCCCGAGTGGGAGGTGCACATCAGGTACTCCGCCATGTAGCCCAGATTGACGTTGTTGACCGGGCCCCACGGCTGCCGCCCACCGGCCACGATGCCTCGCGGGCTGACTGCGTTGAGCACCTGGAACGGCGGGTGGCCGGGGAACAGCGGCATGCCGTCGAAGCGCGTCGCGGCCAGTGAGATCATGCGGCCTTGCTTGATCATCGCCGCGGCCTTGACGACCTGCTCCGCGGGCATGTCCTTGATGGGGCCGACTTCTCCGGGCCTGGGCATTGCGTCTCTCCTCATCCTCGCTGTTACTGGTCCTGTGAAGCGCGAGCGTCCCGGATGGAGCGCCACACGTGCTCGGGTGTCAGGGGCAGCTGGCGGATGACCACACCGGTGGCATCGGCAACGGCCGAACCGACCGCCGACTGCACCGAGAGCAGCCCGCCCTCGCTGACGCCCTTCGATCCATACGGCCCGGGCCCGTCCCCGTTCTCGATGGCCACGCTTTCCATGTGCAGTGGCAGGTCCATGGAGGTGGGGATGCGGTAGTCGATGGCGCCGAGGTTGCGGATGCGGCCGGACTCGTCGAGGATCATGTGCTCCATGAGCGTATGGCCGAGGCCCTGGATGGCGGCGCCCTCATCCTGGCCGGCCACCTGCGCCGGATTCAGTGACTTGCCCGTATCGCCCACGATGACGTGCTTGTGGATGGTGATGTGGCCGGTCTCCTCGTCCACCGAGAGCTCGACCGCGGTGCAGTTGAACTCGTAGAACGCCGGGCTTCCGCCGAGGGGGTGCTCTGGCTGGACCTCCTTGCGATACATGCCGTTGCCGATGATCTCGCCACCGAGCTTGCCCAGGCCGGCTCTGACGATGTCGACGATGGGGACGTCACCACCCGGCAGGCTGACGACCCCTCGGTCGACCACGATCTGGCTCTCGGGCACGCTCTCGGCCGTCGCGGCCATGGCTCGGACCTGCGCCTGGATGTCACGGCAGGCGCGCATGATGGCATTGCCCATGAAGACCGTGGAGCGGCTGGCCGAGGTCTGTTGGTCATAGGGCACCACGGAGGTGTCGCCCGAGACGACGTTGACCGCGTCCATGGGAGCGCCCAGCTCTGTCGCGGCGATCTGCGCGAAGATGGTCCGCGCGCCCTGGCCCATGTCGCTGGTGCCGGCGAAGACAAGCACGCTGCCATCGGCCAGCAAGCGCACGGTCGAGTACGACAACCCGGTGGTGGCGCTGGCCTTGATGCCGACGGCGATGCCGCGGCCGCGACCGGCCGGCGTCGGCGTGTCCCAGCCGATGGCATCCATGGCCGCCCTGACGGTCTCCGGCCAGAGGCCGTCCGCAGGCGTGTCGTCCGGCACCACCTCCTCGCCTCGAGTGGCAAGGTTGCGCAGCCGGATCTCGGCGCGGTCGATCCCGAGCGCGCGCGCGCCGGCGTCGATGTTGGACTCCACGGCCCAGTTCACCTGTGGTGTGCCGAAGCCACGGAAGGCACAGGCGGGCGTCGTGTTGGAGAGGATCGAGCGTGCCGTGATGCGCACGTTGGGCACCTTGTAGGGCCCGGCCGCGGTGTACTGGCTCTTGGTCACCACCCGCTCGGCGATATCGGCATAGGCACCCAGCATGTAGTCGCTGCGGATGTCCTGGAAGATGATGTGACCATCGCGGTCGAAGCCGCTGCGCACCCTGAACTCGGCCGATACGCGGCGGCTGGCCTGGAACGACTCATCCAGCGTCAGCACCAGGCGCACCGGCCGACCGGTCTGGAGGGCCATCATGGCCACCAACGGCTCCAGCTTCATGTTCTGCTTGCCGCCGAAGCCGCCGCCGGGGTCTGGCGCGTACACCCGCACCTTGGCCAGGGGCAGGTCGAGCAGCTCCGCCATCATCCGCTGCAGCAGGTAGGGGTGCTGGATGGTCGACCAGATGGCGATGCCGTCGTCATCGGGCGCCGCCGCGAAGGCATGGGGCTCGATGGCGAAGTGGGTGATCATGGGGAATGAGTAGGACTCATCGATGACCAGGTCAGCCTGGGCCGTGTCCACGTCGCCCCACTCGAACACGCGCCGCGTCAGCACATTGCTCCCCGCCAGCTCATCACCTGGCCGCAGCTCGGGTTCGCGCACCAGGGGCGCGTCGGGTGCGAGGGCCTGCGCGACGGTGTAGACCCCGGGCAAGACCTCATATTCGACCTTCACCAGGCGGGCGGCCTCCTCAGCCGCATCCTTGCTGTCAGCGGCCACCGCGGCCACGGGCTCACCGTGGAACTTGGTCTCACCGACCGCCAGCACCGGCCGATCCCGGTACTGCGGCCCGAATCGTGCCACCGGCTGCGGCAGGTCCGCGGCGCTCAGGACCAGGCGCACCCCCGGGACCGCCAGGGCCGCGCTCTTGTCGATGCTGATGATGCGACCGCGTCCACAGGGGATGGTCACAAGCTTGGCATATAGGACATCGGTGAAGGGGATGTCGGCGAGGTACTCCTGCGCCCCAGTGACGCGCTCGTAGCCGCCGACGCGGTGCGGCGAGAGACCGACCTTCATCGTACTCATGCCGAACGCTCCCGCGCCGCCTGACGGACCGCGGCGAAGATCTGCTCGTAGCCCGCACAGCGGCAGAGGTTGCCCGCCAGCGCCTCCTGGATCTGCTCGTCGCTGGGGTCGTCGATCTGGTCGAGCAGCGCTGTGGCGGACATCAGCTGGCCGGGGATGCAGAAGCCACATTGGGCGGCGCTGTTGTCCAGGAACGCCTCCTGCAGCGGGTCGAGCTCGCCATCGCGGGCGAGTCCCTCGACGGTCCTGACATCGGCACCATCGGCTTCGACCGCGAGCATCAGGCAGGAGTTGACCGAATGCCCGTCGACCAGCACGGTGCAGGCACCGCACTCCCCGACCACGCAGCACTCCTTGGTGCCGGTGAGCCCGATGTCGTCGCGCAACACCTCGAGCAACGTGTGATGGACGGCCACGTCAAGCTGGCGCGGCCGACCGTTGACGGTCAGGTCGATGGTGAGTCGTTGGGTCATCAGGCAGCTCTCCCAGAGCGTCGGTCGAGGGCGGTCCGGAGCGCGCGCATGGCGAGCACACGCAACATCGCGAGGCGGTAGTCGGGGCTGGCGCGGATCGAGCGCGGCGATGGCGTCGCCTGTGATAGCAGCTCGTCAAGCACGGCAGCACGGTGGTCCGGATCGGCACCAGGGTCGGCGAGCAGGCCGCTGTCATCGCGGACGAGGAAGGGACGCGGGCCGACGCTGCCGTAGGCGAGAAGCGCGGTGCCGTCCTCGTCGACCGCAGCGCACATGGTGACCGAGGCCAGGTCCGTGCCCCGGCGCCGGACCGAGCGCAGGTAGGCGGCACCGAATGACGGCGGGGGCCTGGGGATCTCGATGGCCGAGACGAGCTCGCCGGGCTGTAGGTCCACCCGCTTGGGACCGACGATGAACTCATCGATGGGCACGCGACGCTCACCGTCCGGCCCGGCCACCACGACCGTGGCGCCGTAGATGAGCTGTGGAGGCGTGGTGTCTGCGGCAGGCGACCCGTTGCAGACGTTGCCAGCCAGGGTGGCCCGGTTACGGATCTGGACAGAACCGACGACGCGGGCCGCCTCTGCCAGCGCAGGTAGCTCCCCCAGCACCAGCTCACTGTGCTCGATCTGGCTCATGGTGGCGAGCGCCCCGAAACGGATCACGTCGCCGTGGTCCACGATGGTCTCACCCGCGAACTCCGCGACCCACTTGAGGTCGACCACGACGGCTGGCTGGATGGACTCGTCGCGCAGGCCGACGACGAGGTCAGTGCCACCGGCCAGGATGCGGGCACCCGCGCCCGCATCGGCAAGCAGCGCGATGACCCCGGCTAGCGTCCCGGGCCGCTCGTAGTCGAACCTGCGCATGCTGCTCGCGACCGCTAGAGGATCTTGTCGACCTCGTCCATGAGCACCTGCGGCGTGGCGGCACGGACGAAGTAGAAGGGACGGTCGCCGAACTTCTTGACGAAGGTCGCCCGAGCGCGGCGCAGCTCCTCGGTGTCGACCAGCGGCATGGGGAAGCCCGGTGCCAGCAGCTCGTTGGTAAGGAAGTAGTTCTGCAGCGAGTGGAGTGCCTGGAACTGCGACTCGAACTCGCCCAGCTGCTTGGTGCTGGGATCGAAGTTGCCGTCGATGGCGGGCAGCACGACGAGATCGAGCGCGCTGACCTCGGGATACTCCTCCCAGGTCGGCATCTCACCCCAGAACTTGCTGACACCCTGGGTCGGGGCAGCCTTGTCAGCGCGCTCGGTACCCTTGGCACGCTTCTCGCGCAGGAAGACGGACTTGGAGCCCATGACGGCCCTGATGTCCTCATCGATGACGGTGGTCTCCGTGCTGATCAGCAGTCCACCGCGCCGGCAGGCCTCGATCTGGCCCATCGACTTGCCGTGGTTGGACTCACCACCCAGGAACAGGATGGACTTGCCCTGGTAGCGCACGGCCGACGAGTGTGATGGGTGCAGGCCCTTGGCCTCCATGCGCAGCGCCAGCATCGTCACCAGGGTCTTCTGGATGGCGCCCACGCTCCACTCGCCCGCGAGATGCATGGCGCGACCGTCGTAGCTGATGTCCGTGGCGGCCTCGACATCCCAGCTGACATCCGGCTCCGGGAGTGTGACCGCGGGCTCCATGGTCACCGCCGCCAACCGGTAATTGAGGAAGTCCATGTCGTTGACGATGCTTTCCCGGGCGGGGCCGCCGAGGACGTCGACGCGGAGTCGCGCCGGTCCGGCCGACAGTTCCTGGCTGAGTACTGGCTCTGGGCTCATGTGTTCCTTTCGATGATGACGACTAGAGTGGGATCGCCGGAACCTGGTCCGGCCGCAGTCGATCGACGGACTCGGTATCGCCCAGGTGGCGTGGCCAGACCTCTGCCAGTGCTGCCGCCGCCGCCTCGAAGTGGTGGCGCATGGCTTCATGGATGAGGCTGGCGTCCTGGCCGCGCAGGGCTTCGATGATGGGGATGTGCCGGTCGGCCACGGCACGCCGGTCGACGCCGGGCGAGACGATGGTGATGTAGGTGCGCAGGAAGGGCTCCAGGGTCTGCCACACGTGTTCCAGCGTGGCGTTCCCGGAGAGATGCATGATCAGCCGGTGGAACTCGGTATCGGCAGCAGCCTCGCTGTAGGGGTCTCCCGCGAGAGCCGCTACGCGCATCTGCTCGATCAGTTCGGCGAGGCGGGCGAGCTCGGTCTCGGTGACGTTCTCCATGGCCAGCACGGCGCCGTGCCCCTCGAGGATGGCACGGACCTCGAAGGCCTCCAGCAGCTCCTCGGTGCTCGGTTGGCGCACGCGAGCACCCTTGAAGGGAGCCGTCTCGACGACACCCAGGGCCTCAAGATCGCGCAGCGCCTCCCGAACGGGAGCCTGGCTGGTGCCGAACTCCCGGGCCACCCGCGTCTCCACGATGCGGGCGCCGGGTGGATAGCGGCCGTCAAGGATCGCCTGCAGAAGGCGACCCTTGACCTGTTCGGACAACACGCTGCGCGTGATTCCCATCTCATCCGACATGGTGGCGATCGATCAGCTCCCCAGGATCTCGACGACGCCAGCCGTACCATCGACGCGCAGTCGGTCGCCCGACTTGATCTCGAAGGTACCGGTGGAGGTTCCGACCACGGCCGGGATGCCGTACTCGCGGGCCAGCACCGCCGGATGGGATACCGTGCCGCCAGCATCGGTGACGACGGCGATGATCTTGCCGTAGAGCACCTGCCAGGCAGGGTTGGTCATCTGGCAGACCAGGATCTCGCCCTGCTGCAGGCTGTCGAACTCCGCTTCCGACGAGACGATCCTGGCGATGCCTTCGACCACGCCGGGCGAGCCGGCGATGCCCTTGACCTGGCCCTGGATCTTCTCCTTGGAACGATGGAACTTGTCGGGGAAGCCCCACAGGTTGAGGTAGGGGAAGGCCAGCTGCGACTCGGTCGCGGTGCCGACCCAGTCCTTGGGCTGGACCTTCTCGGCAGCGGCCCACTTCTCGCGGGCAGCCTTGGCGATGGCACGGCCATCCATGCTGCCCGGGTCGCCGATGAAGGCCCGCAGCCCGTTGTAGCGGAACATGATCACGTCGTCAGGACGGTCCAGCACACCCTGCTCGAGCAACTTCTCACCGATGGCGATGAGCACCAGGCGCACGTGCGCGTTGGCACCCTGATCGATGTAGAAGTGATGGTCCGGCGTGAGCGGCGCCATCTTGAGGTTGATCTCATTGGCGGCACGCATCTCCTGGAGCGCCTCGCCTTCGAGTCCCTGCAGGATCTCCTCGGCCGCAGCGGCGATATCAGCTCGCAGGGCGGCGATCTTGGTGGGGTAGTCGTAGTCGGAGCTGTACTGGTCGCGGACCAGTTGCACGATCGGGTTCATGTCCTCGCGGAAGGAGGGGAAGATGAACTCGTGGCTCCAGACGGCGTGCCAACCGAACTCCTTCTGGTAGGGCACGATGCGTTCGTCGATGAAACGACGACCACGAGCGCTGGCCTCCAGGGCGGGCACGATCTCAGGCGCGGTCGAGGCGCTGAAGATCTGCTGCAACTCAGCGTCGCCCTTGATCTCCTCCTTCATCTCCCAGAGGGCGTGGATCTTGTCCCAGTTGCGGTCGTTGCCGGAGTTCTGCAGGCGGCCCAGGAGGACCTCGTCGACCTTCCCGTGCGTCTTCTCCATGACCGCACGCAGGTTGAGCGTGGCGCTGAGCTGCGCGAAGTTCAGCATCCAGTGGATCTTCCAGTGCCGATCGTGCATGTCGATGGCGTCCTCGAGCAGGACTGACAGCTCGGCCAGGCTGAGCTCATCCTTGCCATCGAGCACGCTTTCGATGTAGTCGAAGTTGCGCTGCATCTCAGGCACGAAGCGGTCGCGCCACCAGGTCACGAAGTTCTGACCGTAGACGGGCAGGACGACACCCAGGTAGGCCCCGATCGTGCCGGCGTAGTCGGCATCGCCGGCCTCGGGCACGATGGGGTTGGTGCGGTAGTTGTACTCCTGCGTATCGACGGCCACGCCGGCCTCCGCCGGGACCGCGGTGGTGTACAGATAGCCGTTGATGTTCTTGTAGATCCAGTCGGTCGCGAACGGCGTGCCGAAACGGCGGAACATGTGATCACAGGAGAGCCACCAGCCGCCGATGTCTTCGTACATCGGGCTGAGCGGCTTCGGGCAGTGCAGGTCGTCGTAGACCCAGAAGAGCCGCTTCTCGGTCTCCGACACCCACTCGATCGGGAATTGCTCATCCCCGAGGAATTGCCCCAGGACCTGATCGTCCATGAGCCCCATAAGTCCGTCGCCTCCTTCACTTGACGGTCGTCCTCCACGACCGCTGCTGGAGGTCGCATGAGGCGACCTCTCCGCGCCTGCGCCGCGATGGAACGCCCATTCGCCACGCTGGTCTTCGATAATCGATTACCGATGACCATACGACTCCTAGCCTACGCCAGTCAAGGAGGCCGGACCGGGCGTCTGGTCACGTCGATACGGGTCCGGTCGGCACCTTCTCGGAGGTGTGGACAACGGGATCGTCGCCGGGATGCGGCGCGCCGAGTGACGGTGCGTCGCAGTGAGTGACGATGCGTGGTCAGCAGGATCGTGGGCGTCTCGGTGCGTTGCGGTCGCTAGGATGACCGGCCGCAGGCCGCGACGGCACTGCGCCCGTGGCCTGCGCGATCGAGGCAGGGATGCGGCGCGCTGGGTGGCGATGCGTGGTCAGCGACCCGCCCCACGGGTGAGCGGACGGAGCAGGGCACCGCTGCGCCCCACGGTGCCGTCGGTTCACCCACCCGGCGGGTGAGGCAGCCGCGATACGGGCGATGCTCCGTCGGTTCACCCACCCCGTGGGTGAGACGGCAGCGATACGGGCGATGCTCCGTCCGATGACCCACCCGGCGGGTGAGGCAGCCGCGATACGGGCGATGCTCCGTCGCTTCACCCACCCGGCGGGTCGCGGTCCGGTTGCGACCTTGGGCCGGATGGCCCGTTCTTACGATGCCGCTTGACATTGGCGGGGTCAGAAAGCGTATCCTCGATAATCGATTGTGATGGTTCGCTGGGCTCGCGACGCCCGGGGAGCAGACGCCACAGGGATGCAACGAGGTGGTCTGATGATGAAGCGAGTGTCACGCGCCGAGGCGGAGGTCTATCCCCTGCCCGGCCGGGACT
The DNA here is from genome assembly GCA_038251965.1 of Candidatus Limnocylindrales bacterium. GTDB lineage: Bacteria > Chloroflexota > Limnocylindria > Limnocylindrales > CSP1-4 > JAFMJV01. The sequence goes on along the minus strand of JBBSAV010000101.1, from coordinate 1,454 downwards.
GGCACACCTATCTGGGCCCGCAGAACGTGCCCACCGAGCGCATCAGCTTCGGCGTCTCCATCTTCCCGGCCGGCTCTGCGCCGGAAGGCCACGTGCACGACAGCCAGGAGGAGACGATCTACTGCGTGTCCGGGCACGGGCGCATCATCACCCCCGACGGGGTCGGCGAGCTGGAACCCGGGTCGGTGGTGTGGGTCAGCCCCGGCACCCACCACGCGACCGAATCGGACGGCCCCGAGCCGCTCGAGATCGCCTGCTTCTTCAGCCCGCCAGTCGTGCCCGGCTCGTACGAGAAAGGCAAGACCTCCTGATGACCGACGCTCCTGCCATGGCCGTCCCGGCCAATGAGATCGCGCGCCTCAGCGACATGGCCCGGCGCATCCGTGTGGCGGTCATCCGCACCGTGGCCGAGCGCAAGGTCGGCCACGTCGGTGGTCCCCTCTCGTCGGCCGACATCCTGGCCGCGCTGTACGGACGCATCCTGCGCATCCGCCCCGACGAGCCCGACTGGCCCGAGCGTGACCGCTTCATCCTGTCCAAGGGCCACTCCTCGCTCGGCCAGTACGGCGCCATGGCCCTGGCGGGCTACTTCCCGCTCGACGAGATGCTCACCTTCAACAAGAAGGGTTCGCGCCTGCAGGGGCATCCCGACATGAACAAGCTGCCGGGCATCGACATCTCCACCGGCTCGCTGGGCATGGGCCTCTCCGCCGGCCTGGGCATGGCCCTGGGTGGCCGCTACCTGGGCCAGGACTTCCGCACCTTCGTGCTGCTCGGTGACGGCGAGTGCCAGGAGGGCCAGGTCTGGGAGGCTGCCCACGTGGCGCCCCGCTACGGCATCGACAGCCTCATCGCCATCGTCGACCACAACAAGTTCCAGCAGTTCGGCTGGCGCGGTGACTCGGCGAGCCACCGCCTGCCCCCCGAGGACCCCGGAGCCCTCGTGGCCCGCTTCAAGGCCTTCGGCTGGCGGGTGCTGGAGATGGCCGGCAACGACATGGCCGATGTGGTGCGCGTGCTCGAAGAAGCCATCCAGCCACAAGGGCTGCCCGTGGCCATCATCGCCAACACCCTCAAGGGCTACGGCATCAGCTACATGGCCGGCAACTACCAGTGGCACATGGGGGTGCCCACGCCAGAGGAGTTCGCCATCGCCATGGCCGAGCTCGGCGAGACCGACGGGGGTGCCGCGTGACCCGCCCCATGGGCAAGCAGTTGCGCTTGGTGTTCGGTGAGACCGTCACCGAGCTCGCCGCGAGCGATCCGCGCATCGTCATGCTCGACGGCGACCTGGGCTCCAGTACCCAGGCCAAGCTCTTCGAGGATGCCTACCCCGAGCGCTTCTTCCAGATGGGCATCGCCGAGCAGAACATGCTGGGCGTCGCGGCGGGCATGGCCATGGTCGGCCTGGTGCCCTTCATCAGCACCTTCGTGGCCTTCGCCCTGCACCGCCC
>JBBSAV010000100.1:0-10552 GCA_038251965.1 Candidatus Limnocylindrales bacterium | reverse complement strand
GCCGTCAGTTACGTGAGTGGCAGGCAAACGCGGGCCGCGCGTCGGCCGTCAGTTACGTGAGTGGCAGGCAAACGCGGGCAGCGCCTGGGCCGGCCGAGCCTCGGGGCCAGAGCAGGTCAAGATCCGGGGTCCGTTTCCGAATGGCATCGGTTCCCTCACGGTGCTAGGCTTCGTTCCACGCCGCGGAGGGTGCGAGGGCTGTGTCGCGCTGCGCACCTGCGGGAGGCTGTTGGGAAGGCCGTCAGATCGAGCCCGTGGGACACCGCGTTCCGGTGCACGGTTCCGACCGACGCTTCCCGTGAGTGCCCCCGTCGCCGTCGCGGTAAGCAAGAGGAGACACGATGACCCGACGACCCAACTGGGTGTCTGCGGCAGCCATCGGTGGTGCCATCGCCCTGCTGGCGGTGTCTGCGGCACCGGCGTTCGCACAGACGACCCCCGAAGGACCTGGGGAAGGCGGCTACAGCGCCTATCCGACCTACGCCGACGTCGAATGTGGCACAGGCATGTTCAACGGCGTGGAGTACACCGGCAACCTGGCCAAGATCGAGGCCACCGACGACGCCACCGTCGTCTTCACCCTCTGCAACCCGGACCCGGCGTTCCTGCCCAAGGTTGCCTTCTCACCGTTCGCCATCAACGACGCGGACTACCTGATCTCCGCGGTTCCCGATCAGTCCATCGTGGACAACCCCAACGGCACCGGCCCCTACACGCTCGAGGAGTGGCGGCGTGGTGACGAGGTCATCTTCGCAGCCAACCCCGACTATTGGGGTGAGGCGCCGATGAACCAGCGCACCGTCCTGCGCTGGTCGAGCCAGCCGGGCCAGAAGCTCATCGAGCTGCAGTCCGGCACCGTGGACGGCATCGACAATCCCGGCGTCGATGACCTTGACGCCATCAAGGCCGACCCGGCCCTGACCGTCATCCCGCGCGAAGGCCTCAACATCTTCTACGTGGGCATGAATAACACCTACCCGCCCTTCGATAACGAGAAGGTCCGGCAGGCCATCGCCATGGGCATCGACAAGGACCGCATCGTCAACCAGTTCTACAGCGAAGGCTCGACGGTGGCGGACTACTTCACGCCATGCTCGATCCCGTTCGCCTGTGTCGGCGATGCCTTCCCGGCGTTCGACCCGGAGGCGGCCAAGGCGCTGCTGGCCGAAGGCCTGGCTGAGGAGGGCCTCGACGCCTTCCCGGAGGTTCCGATCTCCCTGCGCGTCGTCGACCGTTCCTACCTGCCCTTCCCTGAGCAGGTCGCCGTGGACCTGCAGGACCAGCTCCAGCAGAACCTGGGCATCACCGCCACCATCGACGTGCAGGAGTCGGGCACGTTCATCGACAACTCCGATGCCGGCAAGCTCACCGGCTTGCACCTCCTGGGTTGGAACGCCGACTATCCCGATCCCACCAACTTCCTCGACTACCACTTCGGCCCTGGTGCCAGCAAGCAGTTCGGCAATGGCTACGACGATATCCATGCTGCGCTGGCGGCCGGCGGCACGACCGCCGACGATGCTGCCCGCGAAGCCGCCTATGCGGAGGCCAACACGCTCCTCGCCCAGCATGTGCCCATGGTCCCCATCGCCACCGGTGGTTCGTCCACGGCATGGCGAGCCGACGTCGAGGGAGCCCACTCCTCACCGCTCGGTAACGAAGAGTTCGCCTCCATCGGCCCCGGTGCTGATGACACACTCGTGTTCATGCAGAGCGCCGAGCCCATCGGCCTGTATGCCGCCGACGAGACCGATGGTGAGTCCCTGCGCGCCTCCGAGCAGATCATGGAGCCCCTCTACGCCTTCGAGGTCGGTGGCACCGCCACTACGCCGCGTCTGGCCAAGGAGTGCACCGCCAACGAGGACCTCACGGTCTGGACCTGTACGCTCCAGGATGGCGTCATGTTCCAGAACGGAGCCGCGCTCGACGCCAATGACGTCGTGACGTCGTATGCGGTCCAGTGGGATGCCGCCAACCCGCTGCATATCGGCCGCGACGGCAGCTTCACCTACTTCTCGTCCCTCTGGGGTGGGTTCCTGAACCCGCCTGTGGCCGAGGAATAACCGACCCCTTCGGATCCCAGTGACGAGGGGCGCCACCCCTGAGGCGGCGCCCCTCTCTCACGCCCACGGGACCCCAGGTCCAAATCCGCCCAACGGGATGGGATGACCCAATACATCATCCGACGGCTGCTGCTCAGCATCCCCACGCTGCTCGGTATCGTCTTCATCGTCTTCGTCATCGCCCGGCTGCTGCCGGGTGATCCCTGCCTCTCCGCACTCGGCGAGCGCGCCACCGAAGCCATCTGTGCCGCCTTCAATGAGCGCTTCGGGCTGAACGAGCCACTGCATGTGCAGTTCTTCCTGTACCTGGGTCAGTTGGCCCGGGGTGATCTGGGTGACTCGATCCGCTATGGCCGGCCGGTAACGGAGATCCTCATCGAGCGCCTCCCGACCACGCTCGAACTGGCCACCTACGCGCTGATCTTCGCCTCCATCTCCGGCGTGCTGCTGGGCCTCATCTCAGCCTTGCGCCGCAACTCACGGACCGACGTGACCACCATGTTCGTGGCCATCCTGGGCGTCTCGATTCCCATCTTCGTGCTGGCCCTGATCCTGCAGTTCGTCTTCGCGGTGGCATTGCCTGAGGTCACCGGCAACCTCTTCGGGACGCGCATCGGCTTACCGCCATCCGGCCGGCTCTCGCCCGGACTGCCCTACGAAACGATCCCCCAGGCCTTTGGACTCGAGGACGTCGGTGGGCTCCCGCGTGCCATCCTTGACTTCCTCTCGGGCATCCTGACCTTCAACTTCCTGATCACCTTCCAGTGGCGCCAGCTGGCTGACGCGGTGCAGCACCTGATCCTGCCGGTCATCGCCCTCGGTACCATCTCGCTGGCGATCGTCGCGCGCATCACGCGCTCATCGTTGCTGGAGGTCCTGGGGCTCGACTACATCCGCACCGCGCGCGCCAAGGGCGTGTCCGACCGCGATGTGCTGCGCAAGCACGCCTTCCGCAACGCCATGCTTCCGGTGGTGACCATCATCGGCCTGCAACTGGGCCTGTTGCTGGCGGGAGCCGTGCTGACCGAGACGGTCTTCAACCTTACCGGCGTGGGCCGTACCATGTACGACTCCATCGTCGGCCGCGACTACATCGTGGTGCAGGCGTTCACGCTCATCATCGCGCTCATCTACCTGACCGTGAACCTTGTCGTGGACATCTCCTACGCCTTCCTGGACCCCAGGATCCGGCTCAAGTGAAGGCGCCGACGGTCAGCAAAGCCAAGGTGGCGGCGCAAAGCGCACAGACGTCGGGGTCAGCCCGCAGCGCAAAGCTCCGCGAGACGACCCGCAACGTCCTGGCGCAACGCTCTGCGCAGGTGGGCCTGCTGCTGTTGATGTTCCTCGTGCTTACGGCGGTGTTCGCCGATGTCATCGCACCCTATTCGCCCAACGACAACCTCAACGGACCGGGCGAGCCCGGACGACGTGCCGAACCCTGCATCCACCTGTTCTACGAGCTGCCCGTGGTGAGTGCCTGGGGCTGCCCGGCGGATCAGGCCGAGACGTGGCTGGGCACCGACGGAAACAGCCGCGACATCTTCAGCCGGGTCGTCTACGGCGCCCGTATCTCGCTCCCCCTCGGCCCCATCGTGGTCGGTATCGCCATCCTCATCGGGGCCATCTTCGGCGCCATCGCCGGATTCGCCGGAGGCTGGTCAGATAACATCCTGATGCGCATCATGGACATCGTGCTGTCGTTCCCGGCGCTGATCCTGGCCATTGCCATCGTCACGCTCATCGGCAACGGTTTGTACAACGCGGTCGCCGCTGTCGTCATCGTGAGCATCCCACTGTATGCACGGCTGACGCGTTCGGCGGTCCTCTCGACGCGCGAGAACGACTATGTCACCGCGTCGCGCGCCCTGGGTGAATCGAGCTCGGGGATCCTGCGCCGCCGAGTCATCCCCAACTCCATCACGCCGCTGATCGTGGCCGGTTCATTGGGCATCGCCACCGCGGTGCTGGAGGTCGCGGCTCTGTCGTTCCTAGGCCTGGGCATCTCCGAGCCCACCGCGGAATGGGGTGCCATGATCGGTCGTGACTTCAACTCCATCTTCACGCGACCGCTGCTGGTGTTGGCTCCGGCATTCGCACTCACCACGATGGTGCTGGCCTTCAACCTGCTTGGTGACGGCATCCGTGACGCGCTCGACCCGAGGCTCAACAGGTGACCGACGTGGCCAACAGCAGCAACGACCAGCACATCCTGGAGGTCAAGGGCCTCAAGACGTCGTTCTACACCCGCGCCGGTGTCATCCGGGCCGTCACGGGCCTGGACTTCCATGTCAACCGGGGCGAGGTGCTGGGTCTCGTCGGCGAGTCCGGCTGTGGCAAGTCGGTGACGTCGCTGAGCATCCTTGGTCTCGTCGGCGATCCCGGTCGGATCGAGGCTGGGGAGGTGCTCTTCGGAGGCGAGGACCTGCTCAAGCTGTCCAACGACCAGATGCGCAAGATCCGCGGCGACCGCATCGCCATGATCTTCCAGCAGCCACAGTCGTCGCTGAACCCGGTGATGAAGGTGGGGCCTCAGATCGCGGAGGCTCTGATCGTCCATCGTGGCCTCGACAACAAGGGGGCGCGCAAGCGCAGCCTGGAGCTCATGGACATGGTCGGCATCTCCGACGCGAAGGCTCGCTACGAGGCCTACCCACATGAGATGTCCGGCGGCATGGCCCAACGCGTCATGATCGCCATCGCCCTCTCGTGTGAGCCTGAGCTCCTCATCGCCGACGAGCCCACGACCGCACTTGACGTCACCATCCAGGCACAGATCCTGGACCTCATGCGCGTGCTGCAGCAGGAGACCGGTACGGCCATCGTGCTGATCACCCACGACCTTGGCGTGGTCGCCGAGATGTGCGACCGAGCTGCGGTCATGTATGCCGGTGAGATCGTCGAGCAGACCGACGTGCGCACGCTGTTCGCCGAGCCCAAGCACCCTTACACTCGCGGCCTCATCGGCGCGGTGCCGGTACCCGGCGAGATCCTCGACGAGCTCGCCACCATCCCGGGTGCCGTGCCCAACCTCATCGAGCTGCCCGACGGTTGCCGCTTCGCTCCCCGCTGCGCAGCACGCGTGGAACACGGCAACGTGCTGGCGGAGCGCATCCATCCGGAGCTGCGTCAGGTGGCCGACGGGCACGTGGTTCGCTGCTGGCTCTACCACCACGAGGACGGTAGCCTTCGTCCCGACCCGAACGTGTGGCCGGAGGCCGAGGCATGACGGAGCCCGACCCGGTCGTGACCGAAGCCAAGGTGCTCACGACGTTGGGTACCACCAGGGTCAAGGATCCACTGGTCCGCCTCGAGGGGCTCAAGAAGGCCTTTCCCATCAAGGCCGGGGTGTTGCAGCGCACCGTGGCCGAACTGCGCGCGGTGGACGGCGTGGACCTGGAGATCGACCGTGGCGAGACGCTGGGACTGGTGGGTGAATCCGGCTGCGGCAAGACCACCATCGGGCGTCTGCTGTTACGCCTCATCGACCCCACCGGCGGTCGCATCATCTTCGACGGCACGGACATCACCGAGCTGCAGGGCAAGGACCTGCGGCCTTACCGGCGCAAGATGCAGATCGTCTTCCAGGATCCCTTCGCCTCACTCGATCCGCGCCAGCTGGTCGGCGACAGCATCGGCGAGGGACTGCGTATCCACGACATCGGCACCAACGCCGAGCGGCGCAAGAAGGTCGCTGACATGATGGATCTGGTGGGCCTGCAGCCGTACCACGCCGATCGCTACCCACACGAGTTCAGCGGCGGTCAGCGTCAGCGCATCGGTATCGCGCGCGCGCTCGTCCTGGAGCCGGAGATCATCGTCTGTGACGAGCCGGTCTCCGCGCTCGATGTGTCCATCCAGGCCCAGGTGTTGAACCTGCTCAAGTCGCTCCAGAAGGAGTTCGGCCTGACGTACCTGTTCATCGCCCACAATCTCGGCGTGGTCGAGCACATCAGTGACCGGGTGGCGGTGATGTACCTGGGTCGCGTCGCAGAACTCACCAACCGCGAGCAGCTCTACCGTGACCCACGCCATCCCTACACCATGGCGTTGATGTCGGCCATCCCCCTGCCGGACCCCACCATCAAACGCAAGCGCATCATCCTCACCGGCGACGTGCCCAGCCCGGTCGATCCACCGTCGGGCTGCAACTTCCATCCGCGCTGCTGGCTGTGGCACCACCTGGGTGATCCCGAGATCTGCGTCACGGATGTGCCCCAGCTGGTCGATCCCACGCCCGACGACGGCGAGGAGCAACTGGTCGCCTGCCATTTCCGCGAGCAGAGTGCCATCGAGTTGGAGAACGCCTCGCGGGTCGAGGCAGTGGTCAGCTAAAGTCCAGGACGAGGAGGATAAGGCAGTGCCGACGGTGGTGCTGGTGGGAACGATCGACACCAAGGGTGCGGAACTGCGCTATCTGCGCGATCGCATCATCGAGGCCGGCTGCGAAGTGACCCTGGTCGATACCAGCGTGCGCAGCAACGATATGGACGCCGGCATCAGCGCCGACATCGATGCCGACCAGGTCGCAGCTGCCGCCGGTGAGGACCGCGCAGCACTGGCAGCGGCGGCCGACCGTGGCCGGGCTGTCATGGCCATGGCGCGCGGCGCGACCGAGATCGTGCGGCAGCTGCACGCGAAGGGTCGGCTGGACGGCATCGGCGGGTTGGGTGGCTCAGGCGGCACATCGATCGCGGCCGCGGCCATGCGGGCCTTGCCGCCGGGCGTTCCGAAGCTGCTGGTCTCGACGATGGCCTCAGGCGACACGCGACCGTATGTCGGCACCTCGGATATCGCCATGCTGTATCCCATCGTCGACATCGCGGGCATCAACCAGCTGTCCGAGCGGATCATGGCCAACGCGGCCGCGGCACTGGCAGGCATGACCCTGGCAGCCGCTCGCTTCGAGCCCACCCGGCCATCACGACCGGTCCTGGCAGCCACGGCCTATGGCGTGACCACGCCCTGTGTCGAGGTCGCCCGCGACTGGCTTGAGGCACAGGGCTATGAGGTGCTGGCCTTTCACGCCACCGGCTCCGGTGGCCGGGCCATGGAGTCGTTGATCCGCTCGGGCCTCATCAACGGCGTCCTCGACATCACCCTCAGCGAGATCACCGATGAGATCGTGGGTGGCGAGTTGAGTGCCGGGCCAGAGCGCCTGGATGCTGCGGCAGAGGTCGGCATCCCCCAGGTCGTGTCGCTGGGTGCGGTCGAGATGGTCACGTTCGGGCCACCCGACTCGGTGCCCATTCGTTACCAAGATCGTCTGCTCTACCGCCACAACGACAGCATCACGCTTATGCGTATCTCGGCCGATGAGTCGACGCGCCTGGGTCACGAGATCGCGGCCAAGCTGAACCGGGCGACCTGTTCGGTGAGCGTGTTCATCCCCAAGGGTGGCATGTCCTCACTGTCGGTCCGGGGTGCGGTCTTCCATGACCCGGTCGCTGATGTCGCGCTGTTCGACGCCCTGTGCGCGTCGCTGGACCCGCGTATCGATGTGGTCCAGATGGACACGCACATCAACGACCCGGCGTTCGCGCGTGCGATGGCGGAGCGGCTGTACGCGTCGTTGTCGCAGCTGGATCGTGGCAAGGCTGGGACGCGTGCAGCCCCGAGCGTCTAACGCCACGCGCCACGCGCCACGCGCACATCGTGCCGCAAGTACACCGTGCCCGAGACACAGCCACCGGCGTGCTAGGCTGGCCGACCCATCTACCGCACGAGAGGGACCGCATGAGAACGATCGCGTCTGCCGCTCTGGTCCTCAGTATCGGTCTCATCGCTGCCGCTTGCGGCGGTGATGAGAAGACCCCCGCACCGACCGAGGGCGCGACCGTCGCGCCAGCGACGACCATCCCAGATGTGACAGCTCCTGTGGCGACGATCCCGGCCGCGACCGACACCGCCGGGCTCGAGGGCACCAAGGCGCCGGTCGAGACGTCCAGCGCACCCACCGACGCCACCTCGTCCGCGGCACCCGCGTTCGCCAAGAAGGCTGCCCACACCAGCGAAGACGATCCAGATGCCACGTACGGCTTGGTGAGCGGTCGCTATCGGTTGGCCTGGGATACCCCAGCCGACGATTCCGCAGACGCCTGCGAGCGGGTCGAAGTGGCAGTCGCGCAGCAGGACGGCGACTTCGAGTACGTCCGAGGGTCTACCTCGGCGCGCTTCAACGCCACGGTCAATGACCTGCCACAGGGCATCTACAAGCTCGAGCAGCGCGACCCGAACTGCAAGATCTGGCAGGTGCGCATCGACTGGATGACCAACTAGGGCGAAGGCGACCGTGTCGAGTGCTGGACGGGCCAGCGGTGTCCGGGCGGCCTGAGCCTTCTGATCAGATGTCGCCCACGGTGGCGTTAGGTGGTCGACTGGTTCCTTTGACTGCTCGCCTTCAGCATATAGATGCATGTCTTACGCTTCGCACCGCATGTTCATGCGATAACGTGCATGACGATGCAGCGCGAGCCCGTCAGGGAGCGAACCAATTGGCTAAGGCCGCCCAGGCGGCCATATGACCAAGTGGCCGGCTCGCTCGCCAGCCAAGTCGCCGATGGGCGCGGCCAAGCCGAGTTGCCGGGCCGAGCGACGTTGCCCAACGCCCCCGGCACGCTGAGGGCGAGGAGCGCAACACGCGTCACGCGGTGCCTCGGTCAGGTGGCGGCTCGGTCAGGTGGCGGCTCGGTCAGGTGGCGCCTCGGTCAGACGGCGTCGCGTCGACCAGCTTGGTCGCGGCCGCCGCCGCGATCGCACGAGCCTGCGTCTCAGCCGCGGCCGCAGCACGCTCTGGGTTCACGTCCTCCGCGAAGTGGCAGGCGCTCATGTGTCCGGCACCAACCTCGCGCAACTCCGGCTCTTCGGTCTCGCAGCGCTCGGGATCGCCCAGCAGCTCGCGCAGCCAGCAGCGGGTGTGGAAGCGGCATCCTGGCGGTGGCGCCACTGGGCTCGGGACATCACCCTTGAGCACGAGCCGCTTCTTGCGACGTCGGGGATCCGGCTCCGGCACGGCAGAGAGCAAGGCCACCGAGTAGGGGTGGCGTGGCTGTGCGTAGAGGCTATCCACGTTGGCCAGTTCGACCAGCTTGCCCAGGTACATGACGCCCACGCGATCGCTGATGTGCTGCACCACAGCCAGGTTGTGAGCGATGAAGAGATAGGTCAGACCCAGTTCTTCCTGTAGATCAGCCAGCAGGTTGAGCACCTGGCTTTGGATGGAGACGTCCAGTGCGGAAACCGGCTCGTCGAGCACGATGAAGTCCGGGTTGAGTGCGAGCGCACGGGCGATGCCGATGCGCTGGCGCTGGCCACCACTGAACTCGTGCGGGTAGCGGTGGATGTGGCTCTGGTTGAGGCCGACCTTGGCCAGCAGGTTGTGCACCAGCTCATCACGCTCGCTCTTGTTGGACATGCCGTGGACCATGGGCCCCTCCCCCACGATCTCGCCCACGGTCATACGCGGATTGAGGCTGGCATAGGGGTCCTGGAAGACCACCTGCATCTGCTTGGGCACCTCCGCCCGCTCGGACTTGGACATGGTGGTGACGTCCTTGCCCTTCAGGTAGATGTGACCGCTGGTGGCATCAAGCAGCCGCAGGATGACCTTGCCCAGGGTGGTCTTGCCGCAGCCCGATTCGCCCACCAGGCCCAACGTCTCACCTCGCCTGACCTCGAAGGAGACGCCATCGACGGCGCGCACCGCCGTGACGGTGTTGATGCCGAAGAGCCCGCCCTTGATGGGGAAGTGTTTGACCAGATCCTCGACCCGCAGCAAGGGCTCATCCGCGCCGGTCGCGGGGCGGAGGCTGGGCGTATTGGGCTCGATCACGCGCGGCTCGGTCACCAGCCCTTCTCCTTGACGGCAGCAGTCTTGTCTGTCTCCGGGTCCGGGAGCACGGGCGGCTCGATGGACAGCTCCAGCGCGGCGGCGGCGGCGACGTCCATGTCCGCATCAGCGCCGACCGCCGGCGCCTCGCCATCAGGGCCCAGCCAGCAACGCGAGATGTGGTCCCCGCCCAGGTCCCGCACGGGAGGTGGCGAATCGCACACCGGCATGGCGCTGGGACAACGCCGCTTGAAGAGGCAGCCGCTAGGCATGTTGAGCGGGTTGGGCACGACACCACGGATGACATCGAGTCGCCGTCGGCGCTCGCCCAGCCTGGGGATGGAGGCCAACAGGCCCTTGGTGTAGGGATGGTGTGGTCGCTCGTAGATGGTGATGGCATCGGAGCGCTCCACGACCTTGCCGCCGTACATCACGACGACTTCATCGGCCATCTCGGCCACCACCCCAAGGTCGTGGGTGATGAGCATGATGGCCATGTCGTTCTGCTCACGCAGCTCCTTCATCAGCTCCAGGATCTGCGCCTGGATGGTGACATCGAGCGCGGTCGTGGGCTCGTCGGCGATAAGCAACTCGGGCTCGGTCGAGAGTGCCATGGCGATCATCACGCGCTGGCGCATGCCGCCCGAAAGCTCGTGTGGGTGTT
>JBBSAV010000099.1:0-10756 GCA_038251965.1 Candidatus Limnocylindrales bacterium | reverse complement strand
CTACCCGGCCGGGCTGCGGGTGAGCGACGCGGAGATGGAGCGGCTCTACCTCCAGCGCGACGACTTCCATGGGGAGTGGAACTACGCGCTCCTGCCACGGCAGCAGCTACCACTACCTGACGCTGTCGTTTCCTGACGCGCCCTAAGGACTGGGCTGGTGCAGCGCCTGGCCAGCCTGAGCCCACCTGTAAAGAGCCCGGGCATCGGGTGCGGCTATGTCGTTCGGCCCGGGCTGCGCACCGAACTTGGGTCGCCGTTTCATCCGCTGCGGATGATGCGGGGGGCCGGCACCACTCGGGTATGGTCCGATCGTAGCGGCGTACGCGGGGGAATATCCCTTGCCATCCGCCTTCGCCGAGCAGGCGCAGGAAGCGGAGGCTTCCATCGAGGCGACCGCGGAGGTCGTCGTCGAGGACGCTGCGGCAAGCATGCTGCCCGCGGACTCCGAGAGCTAGCAGCCGAGGCTGCTGCCAGCCCGACTCCCCATCGCCACATCTACAAACGGCCCCGGCGGGATACCGGGGCCGTTCCCGTTCATCGGCATCCGGACGACCGGCCACGATGCCTCGAGATCGGGCTCGGCAGCCATGCTACGCTCGCGTCGGATGTGCCGGGCCGACGCGTTCGACGGGCGCGTTCGTCTCTGTCGATCTCTCGGCCCTTCGGCTATCCGAACTGACGTAGCCTCCGCCGTAGATCACGAGAGGTCTTAACAAGTCGGTGGTCTGGAGCTTGGAGCCAGACCGTGACGTGGACGACGGCGATCTGCTGGAAGGAGACGATCGAGGGTGTCGCCCATCGTCAGCACGCCGCGCACCCGCGAATGATGACGCCGGCAAGTCTCGGTCCCACCAGCTGTTCGACCGCAGCAATGAAGCGCGCATCGATTGGGGCGACGACGAAGAAGCTGCCGAATTCCCGGACGAGAGCGTGGCAGCCTCGAATTAGCCGGTGATCTCGGCTCTGATTCCCCATGTACCCGTGAACATGGCACCCGGCTCGAGCACGATGAGCCCGTCACCACTGTTGAACGCGTCAGGCGCGCAGGTCATGGGCTCGATGGCCAAACTCTGACGGGAGCGCGGTCCGAGCGAATCTCCCGTGAAGACCATCAGGTAGTCATAGGCCTCATCCACCCACAGGCTGACTCGATTCGAGCCGTCGGGAGCCGCGAGATGTGCCCAGGCCCGACCCTCGGCATCGCGTTCGAGGTCGCGGTACCCGTCATCGAGTCTCCGGTCGCCGATGGGCTGCGCACGTCGCAGGTCGAGCGGCGTCCCAACGACCGACGAAGCCCCGGTAGGGATGCCCCGAGTATCAGCGTCGAGATGTGTCCGTCCCGGGACTTGGATGGTCAATCCATCGACGGGAGTGACTCCAGCGGTGAGGTACGGATGCGCGCCACTGCCGAACGGGCAGGCTGTCGCACCGATATTGCACACAGTCGTGTGGACCCGCAGGCCGTCATCGCTCAGCCGGTACTCGATGGCCAGGTCCAGTGCGAACGGATAGCCCGGCTGGGGATGCAGCACGTTGCCCACCACGACGCCGTCGGCGGCTTGGTCGATGACCGTCCATGACGCCCAGCGGAGTAGGCCATGGATGGCGTTCTGGTTCGCCGCCTCTGAAAGTGGTAACTGCTGTGACCGGCCGTCGAACTCGTAGTGTCCGTCGCGGATGCGATTGGGCCATGGCATCAGCACCTGTCCGCGCCCAGCGGAGCACATCTCGTCGGCCTGATAGCCGTCCAGGATGTCGCGACCAACGACGGAGTACGTCCGCAGGCCTCCTCCGACCTCGACCACGGTCACACGCTGGGCACCGCTGGCGATCTCGATCTGCGTCCCCGACGGCAGGATGGACATCGATCGGCCTTAGCCCTCTGGAGCCGCCGCTGCGTCGGCGATGATGTGGATGGAGTCGACCTCGATCCGCGCAGCCGGGATCGAGGTATCGCCAGCACGCAGCAACCGAAGCGGCTCCACCTTGTCCTCGCCAGTGATCAGGAACAGCACGGTCCGGGCACGGGCGATGCCCCGATACGTCAGCGTCATGCGGCGGCGACCCATGTACACCGCGGTCAATCCGACGGCGCGGTCACTCACTTCGAGCACAGGGTCGCCTGGTACAAGGGACGCAGTATGTCCATCCGGTCCAAGGCCCAGGTGCACGAGGTCGAACCGCTCCGGCAGCGAGCTGCCGTAGCGGTCGGCGGCATCCTCGAGGTCATCGTCCTCGACGGGCATCGCGTGGACCTCCGTGTCGCCCTCAGCGGGCAAGCTCGCCTTCAGATGGGTGAGGTTGCGGTCAGGGTCGTCCGCTGGTGCGACGCGCTCGTCCACCTGGTAGATGGAGACCCGGTTCCAGGGCATGTCCTCAGAGGCCAGATCGGCGAACATCGCCCATGGCGTGTGTCCACCGCTGACTGCGAATGTGAACCGACCGTGATCGGCCACGGCATCGCGCGCCGCACCGGCCACGAAGGCGGCGGCGCGACGGGCCACCGCTTCCGCATCCGGCAGGACCTCGATGGTCGTGTCGCTCATCAGGACTTCTTCTCGTCGTGGCCCCCGAACTCCTTGCGCATCGCCGATTGGACGCGGTCGGAGAAGTCATTGAGGCCTCGCGATGCGAAGCGCGAGTACAGAGCCGCGGTGAGCACCGGGGCCGGCACGCCCTCCTCGATGGCCGCAACCGACGTCCAACGGCCCTCGCCGGAGTCGGAAACATGGCCAGAGAACTCCTCCAGCTGTGGTGACGCGTACAACGCCTCCGCGGTCAGGTCGAGCAGCCACGAGCCGATGACGCTGCCCCGGCGCCAGACCTCGGAGACCTCGGCCAGGTCCACCTCGTATTGGTAGTAAGCGGGATGCTCAAGTGGGCTGGTCTCGGCATCCATGACCTGCTTGGTCATGCCGGCATTGCCGCCCCGGATGATGCTCAACCAATCGGCGTAGGCCGCCATGACGCCATACTCGATACCGTTGTGGACCATCGTCACGAAGTGGCCGGCCCCATTGGGGCCGCAGCGCAGGTAGCCTTGTTCTGACGGGCTCGGATCGCCGCTGCGACCTGCGCTGCGGGATCACCCATGCCCGGCGCCACCGAGGCGAAGATCGGACTGAGGCGCTCGACCACGTCCTCCTCGCCACCGATCATCAGGCAATAGCCACGCTCCAGGCCCCACACACCGCCGCTGGTACCAGCGTCGATGTGGTGGATGCCCTTCCCTTTGAGCTCCGCAGCTCGGCGCATGTCGTCGAGATAGTGGAAGTTGCCGCCATCGATGATGGCATCACCGGGTTCCAGCACCTCGGCCAGGGCCGCGATCGTCTTGTCGGTGATCTCCCCTGCCGGCACCATGACCCAGACGGCTCGCGGCTTCTCGAGCGAAGTGCCTCCGTCGACGCCCTCTGACTCCAGCGCCTTGACGGCATCCGGGTTGACGTCGTAGCCGACGCAGCGATGGCCGTCACGCATGAGACGCCGAACGATGTTGGCGCCCATCCTGCCCAACCCGACCATCCCCAATTGCATCGGTGTCTGTGTCGACATGACCTACTCCTCGGTGGCTGTGTGAGTCGGGGACCGCTCGTACCCTGATTGTATGATGTGGCGCGAGCGCCGCGCCGACGGGAAGTATGGGTGAGGAGCGTGTCATGACGCAAGCTGCGACCGACGAGGCTGGCGCGCCGGCTGACGCACTGGTCATCTTCGGGATCAGTGGTGATCTGGCTCGCAAGATGACCTTCAAGTCCCTGTATCTCCTGGAGCACCGCGGGCTGCTCGATCACTCTGTCATCGGCGTCGCCACGAGGCCCTGGTCTGATGACGATCTGCGCGTTCACGCCCGCGAGACGATCGTGGGATCGGGACTCGCCCTCGACGAAGGGACATTCGCACGACTGTCCGCTCGGCTTTCCTACGTCTCGGGCGACTTCACCGCGGATACCACCTATGACGCCCTCAGCGCAGCCCTTGGCAGCGCCAAGCGCCCGCTGTTCTACCTTGAGATCCCCCCATTCCTCTTCTCGACCGTGGTCAAGGGTCTGGCCAGGGTTGGGTTGACCAACGATGCGCGTGTCGCCATCGAAAAGCCCTTCGGCCATGACCTCGCCTCAGCCAGAGCCTTGAACGAGGACCTGCACGCCCTGATCCGCGAGGACCAGCTGTTCCGGATCGATCACTACCTTGGCAAGATGTCGGTGGACGACATCATGTTCCTGCGCTTCGCCAACACCATCCTGGAGCCGCTCTGGAACCGCCAGTACATCGAGGCTGTGCTCATCACCAAGGCCGAAGACTTCGACGTCGCCGACCGTGGCCGCTTCTATGATCCCGTCGGCGCGATGCGAGACGTCGTCCAGAACCACTTGCTGCAGGTTCTGAGCATGGTGGCCATGGAGCCACCTAACGGCGGTTCGGCGGATGTCATCGGCGATCGCAAGCGCGATGTCTTCGTGGCCATGTCGCCAATCGATCCGTCTCGCTACGTCCGCGGTCAGTACCAGGGCTACCTCGATGTCGACGGGGCGGCGGCTGGGTCCACCACGGAGACGTACTGTGCCATGCGCCTGGAGATCGACAACTGGCGCTGGTCCGGTGTGCCCTTCTACATCCGGGCGGGAAAGTCGATGTCGCGAACCGTGACAGAGGTCCGCATCGTCTTCAAACACCCACCGCGACTAGGATTCGCACCACGCCACACTCGAAGACCCGAAGCCAACGTCCTCGTCCTGCGCATCGACCCACGGCCGGGATCGCGTCTCAAGCTCCAGGCCAAGGACCCGGATGCCTTCAACATCCGGGTCATCCACCTCGACATGGATTTCGAGTCCGAAGGCGGCGAGGGGCCGACGCCGTACGAGAAGTTGCTCAACGCCGCGATGCTGGGCGATCGCAGCCACTTCGCTCGCGAGGACTCGGTCGAGGAGACATGGCGCATCATGCAGCCGGCTCTCGACAAACCGCCTGAGGTGGAGGTGTACGAGCCCGGGTCGTGGGGTCCGGCGTCCGCGAACCGCCTGCCGGCCGGGCATGGCGGTTGGCAAGAGCCGTGGCTGCCCTGATGGCCAGGCACATCAAGCTACTGTTGTCAGACGTCGACGGCACGCTGGTGACGCAGGACAAGGCACTGACCAGCGGAGCCATCCGTGCCGTGCAACGGCCTGGCAATGCTGGCATCGCGTTCGCGGTCACGAGTGGTCGACCGCCTCGCGGGGTCCATGCTGATCGAGCCACTCAAGCTGAGCACGCCGCTGGCTGCCTTCAATGGCGGCCTCTTCGTGGACAAGAAGATGGCGACGCTGGAGCAGCGAATCATCCCTGACGAGCTGGTGGACCCGATCGTCGCCCATATCGAGTCGGCGGGGCTCGACGCGTGGATATACCGCGGTGCCGACTGGTTCGTGAAGGACGCCAAGGGCCCGCACGTGGCACGCGAGTCCTGGACCGTCGGCTTCGACCCGAAGCAGGTCGATACGTTCAAGGGCCGAACAAGCGGCGTTGCCAAGATCGTCGGCGTTGGTGATGATCACGATCGGGTCGAGCGGGCGACAGTCGCGGCCCATGACGCCTTCGGTGACCATGTCTCGGCGGCTCGATCCCAGCCCTACTACCTCGACGTGACGCATCCTGATGCCAACAAGGGCCGTGTCGTCAAGTATCTGTCCGATTCGCTGGGCATCCCCACCGATGCCATCGCGACCATCGGGGACATGCCCAATGACGTGCTCATGTTCGCCCACTCCGGCCTTTCCGTCGCCATGGGCAACGCTGATCGAGAAGTCCAGCGTGCGGCTCGGCGCGTGACCACGACCAACGACGACGAAGGCTTCGCCAACGCCGTAGAGCGGTTCATCCTCTCCTGACTGGATCACCCGACACGCGGGAGGAGACCCGCCCGCTCCGACTCGTCCTCCGGCTCCTGACGGTGATCAGCGGCATGGTGGATGCGGTGAGCTTCCTGGGTCTCGGTCGGGGTCTTCACCTCGAAAATGACCGGCAATGTCATGTGTTACGGCAGTAGACCGACAGGCACCGCGCCCGCCGCGGCGCTCGCGTCCAGGTCCGGCTGGGCATCTGCGACCGGCTTCGGCGACCGGTACCAGTCGAGGAAGGTGAGGATCCCTCCGGCAACGACCGCATATGCAAGGAGTACGGCGAGGGGCTGAAGGATGCCCTGCGCATCGAAGTAGACCGTGTCTCGAAGCAACAGGAACGCATTTCGCGGGGGGAGGAAGGGGCCGAGGTCACTCCAGAATCCCGGCAGATACGGAACGCCGTTGGCGCCTCCGGACGACGGGTTGCCGAACTGGATCAACAGGATGACGGTCACCAGGACGCCGAGCGGCCCGAGGACGCGACGCAGGACGGATGTGACCAGCGCCACGACGAGGATGATGAGCGCGAGGATCGGCCACACCACCCAGAACGACGCCGAGGGAAGGCCTTCAAGCCAGAACGTCACGAGCACATCGATGACCAGGGCGAGGCTGACCGCATACCCTGCCAACCACACGATCCGCCACCGATCCGATGCCATCCCGGTCGCTGCGACGAGCAGGTCGGCCGCCATATAGCCACCGACCAACAGCGGGATGAGGAGCGCTGCAGGAACGAGGGCGAACGGATCGCGCGGTGCGAGTGGTGTCGGCGCATAGGGCGTCACGGTGATGGTCTCGCCCACCTGCGTGGCAGCCTCCTCGAAGTTGGCCGCGATGTCGTGCGAAGACATTCGACATCAGGATGTCATGGTGGTCCCGGATCGGATTCAGAGTCTTCCCGAAGCCGATCAGATCGACCGGGATGAGCTTGGTGCCCTGGTGGATGAGCTGATAGAAGCTGTGCTGGCCGTTGGTGCCGGGCTCGCCCCAGTACACCGCACCGGTCTGGTAGTCGACTCGATCGCCGTCAAGGGTGACGTGCTTGTCGTTGGACTCCATGGTCAGCTGCTGCAGGTACGCCGGGAAGCGCTTGAGGTATTGGCTGTAGGGCATGACGCCCTGTGACTGGGCGTCGAAGAAGTCGCCATACCAGACTGACAGCAGGCCCATCAAGACGGGCAGGTTGCGCTCGAACGGCGTCGTCCGGAAGTGCTCGTCCATAGCATGGAACCCGTCCAGCAGGTCGTGGAAGCCATCGGGCCCGATGGCCAGCATCTCGCTCGCCTCCTGCGTTTGCTAGGCGACCAGCGACGCGGTCTGCTGGTCGATGTGGGCCATCAGGTCATCCCACGCCTTGACGAATCCGTCAGCGGCCTGGGTCTGCAGCTAGGCAGCCAGTGCATCCAGGTCCACTCCGGCGTCCTGGAACTCCTTCAGCCTGGCGGCGCTCTTTCCACCATCTGCCGTCAGCGGCTCGCCGACCTGGCCGTGGTCGTAGAAGGCCAGGAGCGTCGCCTGGTATGGTGTTCACCGCGTTGGCGGCCCCAAGATCATGGACGTACATCGTGTCCGGAGCCTCGGGATCCTTGGTCGATGTGCTGGCGAACAGGAGCCGCTGCGCCCGTGCACCCCGGTTCTCCAGCCGCTGCCAGCGGTCGGAGTCCAGGACGTCGCGGTAGGCCCGGTAGGCCTGAGTGCCGACCGCCACCGCGAGCTTGTCACGCAGCGGCGCGGGGACGTCGTCCTTGATCGCCACATCCCAGCGCGACATGAAGATCGATGCCACCGAACCCACGGCAGGGTCCTGGCCTGCTGCGATGCGTCGCTCCACGCTACGCATGGAGGCCTCCGCGGCCGCTGTGTAGTGGTCGGCGGAGAACAAGAGCGTGACGTAGACGGGAACGCCAGCGGCGATGGCTTCCTCGATCGCCGGGAGGCCCTCCGCGGTGCCCGGGATCTTGATGAACAGGTTCGGTCGATCGGCGCGCGTGTGGAGGTCGGGGTCGGCGTGGCTGAGCCCGAGGCTTGTGAGCGCGCCACCTCCGGCAGACACGGACGGACCGTCTGATCGATTAATGAACCTGCTCAGGCAGCGTCGTCGGGTCTTGCAGGTCATCGCGGTCGTGCCGGCGGGACCCAGTTCCGAGTCGACCCGCCAGATCTTCGTGTCACTCCTCGGATAGCGTGCTATTGCGACGGCGAGTGATCGTCCCCATCTGGGTCGACGAGGCCATCCTCGTCAAGGATGCCGCCGCGGACCAGCAGGTGGGCCACCAGCCCAGTCCAGCCGGTCTGGTGGGAGGCACCGATGCCCGCGCCGGTATCGCCATGGAAGTACTCGTGGAAGGGCAGCAGGTCGCGCCACTCGGGGTCGTCGCCCAGCTTGCCGTAGGCCCCGTAGACCGGACGGCGACCATCTGGTCCGGGCAACCAGATGGACACGAGGCGACGTGAGAGGTCACGAGCCACGTCGAGCAGGCGCTGCCGCTCCCCGGATCCCGTTGGATGCTCGACCCTGAACTCGGTCCCGAACCAGTCGTCCCAGTGGACCAGCGATCCGATGACCAGGTAGTTCAGAGGGAACCACACGGGCCCGCGCCAGTTGGAGTTGCCGCCGAATAGGCCCGAGCGAGACTCCGCCGGCTCGTAGTCGACGCTCTCCTCCATGCCGGCGATGCTGACCACGAAAGGGTGCTCCCGGTGTCGTTGCGATAGCGCTCGAAGCCCGTGCGGCGACAGGAAGTCGGACTCCGAGAGCAGTTCGGCAAGGATGCGTTGGAGACGCTCGCTCGACACGATGCTCAGAAGGCGAGCAGGCTCACCCGGGCGTGACTGGATGGTCATCGAGCGTTCGAACGACTCGCGCGTCAGGCTCTGCCCGGCGAGGAAACGTGCGAAATGCTTGCCCAGCGCCAGGCTGCGTTGCACGCTGTCCTCTGGCACGAAGGCGGCCGGCAGCAGGGGGATGATGCCGACCATCGAGTGCACCTTCATGGGCACGGTGTTGCCGTCGGCGTCGCGCAAGGCGTCGAAGTAGAAGCCTTCCTCGTCATCCCAGAGTCCGCGCTTGTCCATGGCTCGAGTGATGCGCACCGTGTGCTCAAGGAACGTGACCAGCAGATCGTCATACGTTGAGTCGTGGTCAGCGAGCGTGTAGGCGATGCGCAGCATGTTGATGGAGTAGAAGGCCATCCAGGCGGTGGTCGTTGGGGAGGCTGATCCCAGCGGCGCCACCATCGTTGCTGCCGTCGGCGACAAGGACGGCTTGCAGGCCGCTGCCCTGGTCGATACCGACTACTTCAACACGCTGCTGGTGGCAGACTTCGCCAACCGCGACGCCGCCAACGCCGCCTACATGACGCTCATCAACGCTGAGCTTGAGGGAGCGCTCGAGGCCAACCACTCCGGCATCATCGCGCTGGTCCACGCGGTCGACGTGGACAAGGTGAAGCAGCAGATCCCGGAGGCGACGAAGGTGACCACCGCGGAGGTCGACGAGGCCACCGCCAAGGACATCACCGAGACAGCCAAGGCAGCCGACACCGCCGAGTAGGGCCCACAAGGCCAAGACACCGATGGGGGTCGCTGAAACGCGGCCCCCATCGAATGTCCATGAGCAAGCGGGTCAGCGAGGTCAGCGGCTCAGCCCCTCCGGCGCGGCCGGGAGCCGGTGCGTTTGATGACGTTGGGGGTCACGCGCCGGTCCCAGGTGGGCTTCTCCAGCCAACGCGCCATCCAGCCTTCGTCATCGCCCTCATGGGCATCCTTGATACCCGGAAAGACGTCCGCCGCGGTGCCCTCGTCGATGTCGACCGGCTCCTCACCTGCCGGCAGGACCCTGACCGCTGTCACTTCCAGGGCAGACGCCTCACCACGCCCACGTCGTTCACCGGCCTTCTTCGCCGCCGCTCGCTCCGATGGTTTGGCCGTGGGTGATGACTCCGGTCCACGTCGCGCCGCCTTCTCCGCCTGCTTCAGCACCGCCACCGATGCGTCCTGCTCCAGCACGCGGATGCGGATGTCCTGGATCTCGTCGCGCAGCGCCGCTGCCCGCTCGAACTCCAACTGTTTGGCAGCGCTCCGCATCTCCGCCTCCAGTTGCGTGACCATCTTCTCCACCTGTGCCTGGCTGAGCTCACTCAGCTCCCTGCCACCCGAGTCATAGGCGCCCGGCGACTCGGCCACGGCCGCCAGCCGGTCATTGATGTCGCGGATCTCCTTGATGATCGTCGTGGCGACGATGCCGTGCTCGAGGTTGTGGGCCTCCTGGATGGCGCGACGGCGATTCGTCTCATCGATGGCGACCTTCATCGAGTCGGTGATGCGGTCGGCATACATGACCACCTCGCCGCCGATGTTGCGAGCGGCTCGGCCGATGACCTGGATAAGTGACCAGGCACTGCGCAGGAAGCCCTCCTTGTCGGCATCGAGGATGGCCACCAACGTGACCTCAGGCAGGTCGATGCCCTCACGCAGCAGGTTGATGCCGACCAGCACGTCGTACACACCGAGACGCAGGTCACGCAGGATCCGCACCCGCTCCAGGGTGTCGACTTCGCTGTGCAGATAGGACACGCGCACGCCCATCTCGTGCAGGTAGTCGGCCAGGTCCTCGGCCATGCGCTTGGTGAGCGTCGTTGCCAGCACCCGCTCGCCGCGATCGACGCGCTCCTTGATGCGATCGATGAGGTCGTCGATCTGGCCCTCGGTCGGCCGCACCTCGATGGTGGGATCGACGATGCCGGTGGGCCGGATGAGCTGCTCCACCACGCCCTCGGCACGCTGCAGCTCCCACGGACCGGGCGTGGCGCTCATGTGCACTACCTGGTCGAGGTGTGCCTCGAACTCCTCGAACGTCAGGGGCCGATTGT
>JBBSAV010000098.1:0-10761 GCA_038251965.1 Candidatus Limnocylindrales bacterium | reverse complement strand
GACGGTGTCCACCTCGACACCGAGCGGCTCCGCTCGACGGGGCCATCCGCTTCGTTCTTCGATACCGAGGGTGCTGCCTGAGCGATCGCTACAGGGTCTCGAGGAGTCGGTCGGCGGCGGCGTACGGATCGAGGTCGTGCGTGGCGACCCGCTCGAGTAGCGCGTCGGTGGTGACGCGCCGCGCGGGCGACCAGAGGGCCTCCCGCGTGCGGTCGGCGAGGATGCCTTCGACTTGGGCACGAGCGCGGGCGATGCGGGCGAGATGGGGTCCATCAGCGTTCGCGCGGGCCGCATGGTGGGCATCGAGTGCGGCCAGTAGCTCGGGAACACCGGTCGCGTCCAGTCCGGAGGCCAGCAGCACCTGCGGCCGCTTGGGTCGGGGACGGCTCGGATCAGCCAGTCCAGCTTCGCTGCCCTCCCCCAGCGCGAGCATGGACCGCAGTTGCATGGCGGCTCGGTCAGCACCGGGTCGGTCGGCCTTGTTGACGACCACGAGGTCGGCGACTTCCAGCAGGCCCGCCTTCATGGCCTGGATCTCGTCACCCATCTCAGGCGCCTGCACCACCACGGTCGTGTCGGCGATGGCCGCCACCTCGACCTCACTTTGCCCGGTGCCTACGGTCTCGATGAAGACCAGCCCGAAGCCACAGGCGTCGAGCACGGCGGCCGATTCGGCGGTGGTTCCGGCAAGGCCGCCAAGATGCCCGCGCGCCGCCATGGAACGGATGAAGACGTCACCATCGCCGGCGTACTGCTGCATGCGGATGCGGTCACCCAGGATGGCGCCGCCGGTGACCGGACTCGAGGGGTCGATGGCCAACACCGCCACGGGCCGGTCGGCGGCGCGGACCTCCGCCACGAGTGCCGCCACGAGCGTCGACTTGCCGCCACCAGGCGGACCGGTGATGCCGACAAGATGGGCACCCCCCGCGAGCGGATAGAGCGAGCGCAGTGCCTCTTCGGCCACCGGTGTGCGCGATTCGATGGCGGTCAATAGGCGCGAGAGTGCCCGTCGGGAACCACCCTGGGCCTCCTCGGCTAATCGGGTGCCGGTCCCGCTCCCCGCGGGCTCCGTCATGCGTCGCGAGGGCGCGCGTTCTCGCGCATGAAGGCCGCGATCTGGCCGATGGAAGTGCCGGGGCCAAAGACCTCGGCCACGCCAGCCGTCTTCAAGACCGGGACGTCCTCGGCCGGGATGATGCCACCGGCCGTGACGAGCACGTCGCCCATGCCCTCGGCACGAAGCAGCTCGCAGATCTTGGGCAGCAGCGTCAGGTGCGCGCCCGAAAGGATGGACAAGCCCACCACGTCGACATCCTCCTGCAGCGCTGCCGTCGCCACCATCTGTGGCGTCTGGCGCAGACCCGTGTAGACGACCTCGAAGCCTTCGTCACGCAGGCCGCGGGCGAGCACCTTGGCACCGCGATCGTGGCCGTCAAGGCCGGGCTTGGCGATGAGCACCTTGAGCGGTCGGTCGGTCATGCTCGTGATGGTAGGCCAGCGGCGCGGCCGGGGTGTGCCCGGCTAGGCGCGGCGCGGGTGCGGCCGGCTACGGTGCGCCCGGCGAGGGCCGGTCGAGGTGGCTGAAGAACTCGGCGCGCGTCTTGTCACTACTGCGGAAGAGACCCTGCACAGCCGATGTCGTCATCACCATGCCCGGCTTGCGCACCCCGCGCATGCTGGCGCACAGGTGCGTGGCCTCGACGACGATGCCCACGCCCTTGGGTGCCAGGTGCTCCATCAGGAAATCGGCGACCTGCTGTGTGAAACGCTCCTGGATCTGCAGGCGACGGGCATACATGTCCACCACCCGCGGGATCTTGGACAGGCCGATGACGCGGCGATCGGGGATGTAGGCGACCGCGGCGGTGCCGGCGAAGGGCAGCAGGTGATGCTCGCACAGGGAATGGAAGGGGATGTCCTTGACCACCACCATCTCGCTGTACTCGACGTCGAAGACGGCATCATTGAGGACTTCGGCCGGCTGCATGCCGTAGCCGGCGGTGAGCTCGGCGTACATGCGGTGAACGCGAGCGGGCGTATCGACGAGGCCGGAGCGGTCGGGATCCTCGCCGATCTCGGCAAGGATGGTGCGGACGGCGTCCTCGATGGGCTGTTCGCTCACCGACTCAGGCCCCCGGCTTCCGGTCGCTGTCGATATCGTCGACGGGCCGGAGCTCGTCGACCGGCCTGGAGTCGGCCGCGTCATCCAGCTTGTCGTCATCATTGAGGTTCTGGCGCACCCCCTTGACGGTCTTGCCCAGCGCCTCACCCAGCTGCGGCAGCATCTTGGGTCCGCGCCACATGAGCACGATGAAGAGGAGGACGATGAGGATGAGCAGGATGTCCATGGTGGCGCACATGGTACCGCTCGTGACGAGGGCAACGTATCGTCGTGCGGGGGCCATGCTCAGCGAGCGGCAGCCAGACGCTCCAGTTCGTTGCTGACCTCTTCGGGCCGGTAGCGCATGAGGTCGTGGCCGGCGCCGTCGAAGACATGCACGGTCATGGGCGTGAGGCCGGCTTGCTCCCTCGCGCGCTGGACATCTTCGATGGCAAGACGACGTTCGCGCTCGTCCTCGTCGTCGGCGCTGCTTGAGCCGGCCACCGGCAGGCTCATCGGGCAGGTCACCTGCGTGAGCGCGTCGAGCGGCAGGTAGCGGTACATCGAGTCGACGCAACGACGGATGACCGACCCCTTGGTCACGGGGCCGACGTGGCCAGCGTGTCGCTCGATCACCTGAGCACGGGCGGCGATCTCCTGGTCGGCGTCCCAACTGGCCGGGTCGAAGTCGCGGCGGTCGGCGAGATATGTGTCCATGGAGGCCAGCACCTCGAGTGGGTCGGCCATCGCCTCGACCAGCTGGTCGGGCAGCAGACGGGTGGCATCGACCATCTCCTCCCAGCCACCGTCGAGGAGCAGGAGCGCCGCGACCGATGCCTGCTGTAGCCGCGCCATCTCCACCGCGATCATGGCCCCGAAGCCATGTCCGGCGACCACGACCGCTGGCCCATCCACGGCCTCGCCCCAGCCGGCCCCGGCCATGACCGTCAGTACGTCGAGGGCCAACGACTCCAGATCGTAGCCGCGCAGCGGCGCGTCGGAAGCACCGTGGCCACGGAGATCGGGTGCCACGACGGGATGACGGGTCGCCAGTCGGCGGCCGATGGGCAGCCATGTCCAGGCGGTCCGGGTGAGCCCGTGGACGAGCACCACGGGCGGGGCGGGCACCGGCTCGGGCTCGTCGACCTGCCAAGCCAGGTAGTGGATGCGCTCGCCCGTCTGGAGCTGCACCACCATCGACTCGGGGTCGGGACCTTTGGCCATCGCCCGCGCATCGTCTATCACCCACTGAGGATACGTTCGCATGCGCCGTGCCATCCTTCGACCATGCCCATGCGACGACGCGGACAGCTCGCCCGAAACCACCCCACGCGTCGTGTGGCCCTGCCCCCGAAGCGGCACGTGCCTTTCGAGATGCTGGTCGAGCGTGCGCTGGATGCCTTGCCCCGCGATTTCGCGCGGCTGTTGGCCGATGTGGCCATCGTCGTCGAGGAGGTGCCCACGCCGGAGCAGGCCGGCCTCGGCGGGCTGCCTGACGACGATTGGCTCTACGGGCTGTACGAGGGCATGCCGGCCACCGAGTGGGGTGCCGATTACGCCGTCCTGCCCAACAAGATCTCCCTCTTCCGGCTGCCACTGGAGGCCGACTTCCCCGATCCCGATGAGCTGGCCGAGCAGGTGCGCATCACGGTCATCCACGAGTTGGCCCATCACGCCGGCATCGATGACGACCGGCTGCATGAGCTCGGCGTCGACTGAGATGCTGCACCTCCGCCTTGGCTCGGGACGGGCTCGGCGCCCGGATCGCGCTGGCGCGGGACGGGCTCGGCGCCCGAGTCGCGCTGGCTCGGCGCCCGGATCGCGCTGGCGCGGGACGGGCTCGGCGCCCGAGTCGCGCTGGCTCGGCGCCCGGACTACTTGATCACTTGTCGGCTGGGGGACCACAAGGTGAGGAATCGGCCGATGCGTGGCGCTTCGTGATGCCAGCACACGCTTGGAGTCGCCGCCAGGTGCCGCGCCGACGGACAACCAGGTCGATCGCAGCCACCTAACGGACCCGGAGCCGGCTTATGGAGAAGAACCTGGGGTCGGGGGGTGCTCCGTGGTCCGTTGCCCAGTTGCCCGCTCATCGAGGGCACGCCGCTGGGCGCCCCTCGATGAGCGGCATCACGCCACTGAGACGCCACTGACACACCGACGTCACGCACCTATTTGCGTATTTGCGCAAATGATGAGAATATCTTCAGGTGACCACAGCAGCAGAGACCAGCGCGCTCCAGCCGGAGGGTGCTGAGTTCACCACCGAGGACGAGCGCCAGCGCTATGCGGCCATCAGCCGTGCCTTGGCCGATGCCAAGCGGCTGTGCGTCCTGGAGTGCCTCTCTCGCGGGGAACGCTCGGTGAGCGACCTCTCGCGAGAGGCCAGCTGCCACGTCCCCAACATGAGCCAGCATCTCGCGGTGTTGCGGTCGGCGGGACTGGTCGAGTCAAGGCGGGAAGGCAATACCGTCCTCTATCGCCTCAGCGATCCCCGGATCCTTGAGGCCTACCGATTGATCAAGTCCGTCGCTGACTGAGTGTCGGCGTTTCCGCTTGGAGCGGACGCGAACCGCCAACGAGCGGAGAAAGGAAGAACTGCCGATGGCAATCATCGAAGTCACTGACGCCACCTTCGAGGAGAAGGTCCTGAAGAGCGACAAGCCCGTAGTCGTGGACTTCTGGGCCGAGTGGTGCGGGCCCTGCAAGATGGTCGCGCCCGAGATGGAGAAGCTGGCCGCCAAGTACGATGGCCGAGTCGACGTGGCCAAGGTCGATGTCGACGCCAATCCCGGGCTGTCACAGGCCTACCAGATCATGAGCATCCCTACCATCGCCTTCTTCAAGCCGGGTGACCAGCCCAAGGGCGTGGTGGGGTTCCAGCCCCTGGAGCAACTGGAGAAGAAGTTCGGCCTCGACGAGCTTCCTGCGGCCGGCAACGGAGCGACCAGCACGTAGGCGGAACATCCATACCGCACACACCGACGCCCCGGGTCCGAGCCCCGGGGCGTCTTGCTGTCTGGCGGTCGGTCGTCGAACGCGGCGGCCGACCGACGGCTACTTGGCGGCGGCGTGTCGGGCTGCCGTCTCGAACCAGGCCGCCGCCCGGTCGATCACGTATCGCTCGGAGTCCGTGGGCGTGAAGCGGATCCAGCCGGGCTCGCCGCCAGCGGCGGTATCGGCGGTACGCATCGCAGCCTCGGCGATGTCGGCGGGCAAGCGCACCTCCAACGCCGAACCGGTGACACGTGCGAACACCGACCCGCCACGTGCATAGGCCACGCTATCGCCATCGGCCGAGCCGACAACCTCGTCCAGCTCTTCGGCCAGGTCGGCACACAGGCCCGCGAGGTCGGGCACAGCGTCATTCGTCATGCTCAAGAGCGTACCTGAACCGCGGTCGGCGTCGCCTCCAGCCGGCTGGCTAGTGCTGGAAGCGACGCTGCAGGACCGCGTGGATGCTGATCGCGATGAGGATGATGGCGCCGTAGATGGCCTGGGTCCAGAAGTCGGTCAAGCCCGAGGCCACGATGCCGGCCGGGATGGCGCCGATCATCAGCGCGCCCAGGAAGGTGCCGTAGACCGAGCCGCGACCACCGAACACCGAGGTGCCACCGACGAAGACCGCAGCCAGTGCCGGCAACAACAGGCCCGAGCCCACGTTTGGATAGAAGTTCACGACCTGGAGGCTCAGCATCATCCCCGCCAGCGCGGCGGCCATGCCCGTGAGCACGAACAGCATGATGCGCGTACGCCGGATGGGAACGCCCATGAGTCGCGCCGTCTGTGCGTTGTCGCCGATGACGTAGGTATTGCCACCGAGACGGTGCCGGTTGAGTAGCACCCAGGCCAGGATGGTGATGCCCAGGAACCAAACGAACTCCATGGGGATGTCGAAGGGCTTGCCCACGAGCACCTCGCGCGCAGGGTCGCCGCGGGTTGTGGCAAGCGCGAAGGAGCTGCCGCCCACGAGCACCAGCGTCAGGCCGCGGAAGAGGAATTGGGTGCCGATGGTGACAACCAGCGAGGGCAATCCCACGACGGTGATCACCAGTCCGTTGAAGAGGCCCGCCGCAGCGCCGACACCGATGGCGGCAAGAATGCCGAGAAGGACGATGTCGGTGGCATCCCAGACCCACACGAAACCGACCATGCCCAGACCCATGACCGAGGGGAAGGAGAGGTCGATGTCACCGGCCACGATGACCATCGTGAGCATCATCGCGATGATGCCGAACTGCGGCATGGTTTGGCCGAAGGACTTGTAGATGCGGTCCCCGCCGAAGGTATCGGGCGCGAGCACCAGGAAGGCCACCCAAAGCAGGATGAAGGCGAAGGTGATGCCCATCTGCCCGGCCCACTTGGTGGTGAACACGGCAAGGGGCGTGCGAGGCGCCTGCTCCTTGGTGCTTGGAGGCGGCTGGGGCGTCGTGGCCGCGGTCACGACTGCACTCCGTGCATCACGTTGGCGTCGACCTCGCCCGGTGTGGCCAAGCTGCGATCGGCCTCGAAGAGCCCCGTGGAGGCGATCTCACGCATGATGTCCATCAGCTCGTTGAGGCTGTAGCGTGACTTGGGGAAGTCGGCCGCCACCTTGCCCCGGTCCAGCACCACGATGCGATCGGCGACCGAGTAGACGTGGAAGAAGTTGTGGTCGATGAAGATGGCCGACTTGCCTTTGGCGCGGATGCCATCGACGAACTTGAGCAGCTTCTCAGTCTCCTTGAGCGAGAGGCCCATGGTCGGCTCGTCGAGGATGATCATCTCCGCCTCGAAGTGCAGGGCACGCACGATGGCCAAGCCTTGGCGCTCGCCGCCGGAAAGGCCGGTCACGGTCGTGTCGGGCGTGAGCACGGCCGAGGTGAAGCCCATCTCCTCGGTCATGAGCTGCTCGGTGATGCGACGCATCTCGCCCACGTCCATGATGCCCAGGCGGTTGCTGATGTAGCGGCCCACGAAGATGTTGCGCCACAGCGGCTGCTGCTCAGCGAGCGCGCGCTCCTGGTACACCGTCTCCACGCCCAACTCTCGAGCCCGCGGCACGGTCAGATCGTTGACCTCGACACCGTTGAAGAGCAGCTGGCCTTCGTCCGGCTGGTGGTAGCCGGTGATGATCTTGATGAGCGTCGACTTGCCCGCGCCGTTGTCCCCCAGCAGGCCCACCACCTCGCCCGCACCTAGGTGGAAGTCGACATCCTGGAGTACCCGCACGCCGCCGAAGGACTTGTACACGCCCTTCATCTCGAGCTGGCGGGTTTCGGACTGGCGAGGGCCGGAGCCCTCGCCAGCTGGCGCGTCGCCGATGGCGGCGCGTTGTTCGGTCATCTAGCGGATCTGCTGCTCGACCAGCGGGGCGATGAGGTCGACGTTGGACGCGTCGAGGAAACCACCACCGGTGTTGATGTTGAGACCACTGAAGCCATAGTTGTCGCTCAGACAGATCTGGGCGACCGCCTCGAAGCCCTGCAGCCACTGCTGCTGGTCGATGACGAGGTCGGTGTAGCCACTCTGCACGGCAGCGACCGTGGCCGGCGACAGGTCGAAGCCGGCGACGAAGAGATCGTCGGGGCCGAGACCCGCGGCCTCGAGGTACGACTGTGCCGTCGAGGTCAGGTTGCCGTGGTCGAAGAAGGCGGCTTTCAGGTCCGGGTTGGATGCAGCCATGCCGGTGAAGGTCGGGATGCCCTGCGCTGGGTCGGCGTTGGTGGCGTCGTCGATCTCGAGGTACACGACATCGATGCCGGAGTCCTCAAGACCCTCGACCACACCCTTGGTGCGCTCACCGCGACCAGGCTGGCTGAGCAGACCCCAGACGAAGGCCTGGTCACCCTCGACGAGCCCACCGCGCTTGACGGCTTCCTTGGCCAGGTCCCAACCGGCCTTGTACAGGACCGCACCGACGTAGCCGGTGCCCTGAGAGGCGTGCGCGGCCTGCGCCAGCGGAAGCTCGGTATTCATGACCGTGACGATGATGCCCTGCGCGACGGCGTCGTCGATGAGCGGGTCGAAGGCGTCGTCACCAGGATGGCCCATGACCGCGATACCGTCGGGCTGGGTGGCCACAGCCTCGCTGAACTGGCTGATCATCTTGGCCGGATCCCAGTCCGACCACTGGTAGTCGACGCTGGGGCCGAAGAGCGCTTGGGCTGCCTTGGCGCCGTTGTAGACGACAGTGGCAAACCCGCCGCCCTCAGGGCCGCCGGGGAAGAAGACGATGCTGGTGTCCTTGCAGAACTGCGCGTCGGCATCTTGCGCCGCCACCATGGCGGTGCTGCCGATAGCCGCCGGGACGGCGATCGCGAGTGCGGTCACCAACGCCAGCGAGCGGCGTGCTCGAGTCTGTTCCATCCTGGGTAAGCCTCCTTTACGACGGGTCATCTGCCCGCCCCTTCGTGCTTCGCGTGGTCCGCGAGTCGGCACGTCCTCAGGGTCGAACATGCACCACCGCGGGCCACATGACAGGTGCTGTTCGGACTACTCCGGAGGGACCGTGGGCTCGGCGTCGCCAAGGTGACGCCTATGCAAACGAGTGTATGCACACGTATGCTCTACGTCAATCCGATATGGACCGCAGCCCGGAGGGCAGCCATCGTGTCGCAGGCAGCAGACAGGCACCGACCACCGCCAGAGGGCGTCGGCGCAGCCACCAAGCGGCCGGCGGCGAGCGTTCCGACCATGCGTGACATCGCCGATGCCACCGGCGTCTCCCAGTCGACCGTCTCGCGCGTACTCAGCGGGACGCCCACCGCGGTCCCCATCGCGGCCGCGACACGAGCGCGCGTGATGGAGACGGCACGGCAACTCGGCTACCGACCCAACCCGTTGGCACGTGGGCTGCGCGGCGCTCCGACCATGCTGCTGGGCGTGATCGTCCGCGACATCACCGACCCCTTCTTCGCCGGGGCCATCGAAGCCGCTTCGCTGGAAGCGAACCGGCGCGGCTACAACGTGGTGCTGGGCCACGCACACCGCAGTGCCGACGAGGCGGAGGCCCTGTGGGGCATCCTGGAAGCCCGCCACTGCGATGCCCTCCTCTTCCTGGGTGACCTGCGCGATCGCCCCGAACTCATCGAGGACCTTCAGAACACCAGCATCCCGGTGGTGGCCCTGTGGCATGGCTCACGCGAGAGCGGCATCCCGACCGTCAGCGTCGACAACCGCAGCGGCATCATGGCCGTGATCGACCACCTCATCGGCCTGGGCCACGAGCGCATCGCCTTCGCCGGTCCGCGACGCCTCGGTGATATCACCGAGCGCGAGGACGCCTACGTGGCATCCATGCACGGCCACGGGCTGACCATCCCCGACCCCTACCGACAGGAAGTCGCCAACGACTACGAGGGCGGCGCGGCGGCTTTGGACCTGCTGATGGACCTCCCGCAACCGCCCACCGCCATCGTGGCGCCCACCGACGTCATCGCCATGGGCATGCTGCACGCCGCCCATCGGCGCGGCCTGCGGGTGCCGGACGACCTGTCGGTGACCGGCTTCGATGATATCCCCGTGGCCGCGGTCAGCGTGCCTGCACTGACCACGGTGCGAATGCCGACCGAGGACATGGTCCTCGTCGCCATCGACCTCGCCATCGGCGAACACGAGGCCAGCATCGACTTCCACCCCATCCTTGAACCGGAGCTCGTGGTGCGAGCTTCCACGGGGCCCGCACCGGGCCGGCAGCAAGAAGGAGCTTGAACGTGGCCAGCTATGTCATCGGCGTCGACTTCGGGACCGAATCGGGCCGTGCCGTCGTCATCGACGCGACCGACGGGCGAGAGTTCGGCAGCAGCGTCTACCCCTATTCGCACGGCGTCATCGACGAGAACCTGCCGGCACCTGACGATGACGTGCGTTTGGCGCCCGAATGGGCGCTCCAGGATCCCGACGACTACCTGCGCACCTTTCAGCAGGCCATCCCTGCAGCCATCGCCGCAGCCGGTGTGGATGCCACCAACGTCATCGGTGTGGGCATCGACTTCACGGCCTGCACCATGCTGCCGGCCAAGGCCGATGGCAGACCGCTCGCGGCGTTGCCCGAGTTCCGCCGCAACCCCCATGCCTGGGTCAAGCTGTGGAAGCATCATGCCGCGCAGCCTGAGGCCGATCGCATCAACGCCGTCGCTCGCGAGCGTGGCGAGGAGTGGCTGCCCAGGTACGGCGGCAAGATCTCGTCGGAGTGGTTCTACTCCAAGGCACTCCAGATCCTGGACGAGGCACCCGAGATCTACGACGCGGCAGATCGGCTCATCGAGGCGGCCGATTGGGTCATCTGGCGGTTGACCGGCGTCGAGAGTCGCAACAGCTGCACCGCCGGCTACAAGGCCATCTGGTCCAAGTCCGATGGCTTCCCGAGCTCCGACTACTTCGCTGCACTCGACCCCCGCTTTGCCAACGTGGTGGACGACAAGATGTCACGCGAGGTGGTCTCGATCGGTGAGAGGGCGGGTGGCTTGAGCGATGAAGCGGCCGCCTGGACCGGCCTGCAACCGGGCACCGCGGTCGCCGTCGCCAACGTCGATGCGCACGTGTCGGTGCCGGCTACGACCGTGACCGAGCCGGGTCGCATGGTCGCAGTCATGGGCACCAGCATCTGCCACATGGTGCTCTCGGACCACCAGGCTGCCGTCGAGGGTATGTGCGGCGTCGTCGAGGACGGCATCCTG
>JBBSAV010000097.1:0-10822 GCA_038251965.1 Candidatus Limnocylindrales bacterium | reverse complement strand
TGTCACTCTCCGAGAGCGGCTTCGAGCGCAACCACCAGGGCGGCTCGCTGCTGTGGGTGTGGCCGCTTGGCCTTGCTCCGGGTGAGTCCACCACCGTGCGCCTGGCCAACCTGGTGCGAACCAACGCCGACCGCGCCGGGGCCGAGGGCCTGTAGCGCGGGACGCGGCTGGCGTAGCGTCGCTGCGGCGAGCGTTGCTCAGGCGCCCTCGCCAGGCCAAATCCCGCCAAGCGGGACAACTCGACATGTCAGACCGCGGATCTGCACGTTCCTCCCGCATGGCGGGAGAGGCTGTCGATCGGTCCCGGACAGCGGGACGAACGGACACGAGCCCGACCGGAACGGTCACGCTGTCCCGCTGCGCGGGAACCAGCGCACGAGTTGGTCGGCGGGACGAAGGGTTGCCGCGACTACACCTCCGCGAGGGCGACGAACGACTCGCGCAGGGCCGGGTAGAGCCCTCGATAGACCGCGTAGGCCTTCTCGTAGGCGCCCGCGTCGGGCCCGGGTGCGGTCGTGTCGGTGACCTCGACCATGACCTCGCAGGCCTGCTCCACGGTGGCGTACCAGCCGGCGGCCACCGCAGCCAGGATGGCGGCACCGCTGGCCACGCCCTCGGCCGAACGCGTGAGCGAGATGGGGACGTCCAACACGTCGGCGATGATCTGCTTCCACAGCACCGAGTTGGTGCCACCACCTGAGGCCCGCAGCTCGCGCAGCGGCTCCGGCTCCGTCTCACGGACGAGCTCGAAGGTGTCTCGCAGACTGAAGGCCACGCCCTCAAGGACCGCACGGACCATGTGACCCAGGCCGTGGCGCACGGTCAGGCCGACGAAGGCACCACGCGCGAGCGGGTCCGGGTATGGGGTCCGCTCGCCGCTCAAGTAGGGCAGGAAGACGAGGCCCTCCGCACCCGGCGGGATGGGCTCCGCCAGCGCGGTCAGCTCATCCCACGACTTGGTGGGTGCCAGCTCGTCACGGAGCCACTTGAGCGACCCCGCCGCCGAGAGCGTCACGCCCATGAGATGCCACGTTCCGGGAACCGCATGGCAGAAGGCGTGCAGCCGACCGTCCGGCTCGATGGCGGGTCCGGCGGTGGGCACGAAGACGACACCCGACGTGCCGACCGACATGGCGCCGATGCCGGGCACGACCGCGCCCACGCCGACCGCATTCGCAGCCTGGTCCCCTGCCCCACCGACGACCGGCGTGCCGGCTCGCAGGCCGGTGGTAGCAGCGGCCTCGTCGGTGACCGTGCCCACGACCTCAGGTCCCTCGACCGTCCGCGGCAGCAACGAGGGGTCAAGGCCCAAGGCCGCCACGACCTCATCGGACCACGTCCGCCGGCGCAGGTCGAAGAGCACGGTCCCGGCGCCGTCGGCGACATCGAGCGCATGCTCGCCGGTGAGCTTGAAGCGGACGTAGTCCTTGGGCAGCAGCAGATGCCGCGCGCGCGCCCAGTTCTCAGGTTCATGCTCGCGCACCCAGATGAGCTTGCCGGCGGTGAAGCCGGTCAGTGGCTCATTGCCGGTGATGGCGATGAAGCGCTCACGACCCACGGTCTCGCGGATCCAGTCGCATTCGGCGGCCGTGCGCTGATCGTTCCAGAGGATTGCCGGTCGGACCACCTCCTCGTGCTCATCAAGCAGCACCATGCCGTGCATCTGCCCGGCGGCGCCGATGGCCACGATCTCATCAGTCGAGGTGTTCGTCTCCCGCAGGACCCTCGAGATCGCGTCTTGCGCGGCGGTCCACCACAGCCCCGGGTCCTGCTCGGCCCACAGGGGCTTGGGCGATTCGAAACCGTATTCGGACGAGGCCATGCCGACCACCGACCCATCGGGCCTGATCAGGATGGCCTTGGTCGCGGTCGTCGAGACGTCGAGTCCCAGAACGATGCCGGTTGCGCTCACAGAATCCCCCTTCTCAGCGATCGAGCTCGCCCGATGTGACCAGGCGCTCGGCTTCGGCTTCGTCGACCAGATGCACGGCCCAGTCCTCGTGATGCTCGGCAGCCTCACCCGGCTCCAGGTCGGTCAAGGGGCCCAGGGTCTCCAGCTCGGTGAAGTCGTGCTGGGTGTAGACCTGGCCGGACGAGCCCATGTCGGCGTACTCACGCGACTCGTCGTGGCCGGCGTACTTGACCAGCATCAGGCCACCGCGCCAATGGGCGACCCAGCCGCGGCGCAGCGTGGTGCCCACCTTGTAGTGGCCCAGGCGATCATCGGTGCTGGCGTGAAGCTCGATGGCGTGCTCGGCGAGGAGCAGCCGCGGATCGTCGTTGCGCGAGTACGGCCAGAAGACGATATTGCGCTGGCCCTGGAAGCCGCCGGCATCAAAGGGCCGGGTCAGGACCGGCAGCCAGGCACGGCCACCCGCTGCCATCATGGTGATGGCCCAGGCCGCCAGACGCTGCGGACGATCGGCACGATTGACCACCCGATAGTCAAACGAGAGCTGCCCCGGGCCGGAGACGGTGATGCTGATCTCGCGGCTGGTGCGGGCCACCGGGTCGGTTCGCGTGACCAGCTTGACGCCATCTCCGATCTCCTCCACGCCCACCGGGTCATCGTCGGGCCGGTAGGTGAAGCGCGGATCCTCCGGCGCGGCCCACAGCCGGCTGCCGCCGCGCAGGTGGATGGGGTCGGAGCCGGGGCAATCGAGCGTCATGTCAGGCAACTCGGCGAAGTGGTTGCGATCGTCCTCGGTGAGCAGGCCCAGCACCCGTGGGCCGACAGACGTCGTGACCATAAGCCGGACCGGCCCGGCCTCGATCTGGATGGCCTCGTGGCCCGCGAACTGCGTGGTCGTGATCGACATGGTGGGTCCCTCTCCTTGGCAGTGCTGCCAGACCGATGCTACTGGGTCCGACCGCTCCCGACTCGACGCTGCGGCGGCTCTCCGGATCTAGCCCTCGTTCGGCTCCAGGCCGTTGCGAGCGATGACGTCTCGGTACCACCAGGCGCTGTCCCTGGGTGTGCGCACGAGGGTGCGGTAGTCGATGTGGACCAGGCCGAAACGCATGTGGTACCCCTGCGACCACTCGAAGTTGTCCAGCAGCGACCAGCTGAAGTAGCCACGGACGTCGACACCCTGATCGATGGCCGCATGGAGCGCGCGGAGATGTGCATCGAGAT
The DNA here is from genome assembly GCA_038251965.1 of Candidatus Limnocylindrales bacterium. Lineage (GTDB taxonomy): Bacteria > Chloroflexota > Limnocylindria > Limnocylindrales > CSP1-4 > JAFMJV01. The sequence continues at coordinate 7,686 of JBBSAV010000097.1, read as the reverse complement.
AGCTGATGCGTCGAGGGTCATGGCACGTGCCGTCGACGACCGGGTCGTCGTAGGCACAGCCGTTCTCGGTGATGTAGACCGGCGGCAGGTCCGGATACGTGGTCTTCAGGTCGACGAGCAGGGCGCACAGCCCGTCGGGTGTGATGGGCCAGCCCATATCGGTGCCGGATGGGTCGGGCTCGGCGGGCGCCGCACCAGTGAGGCCGGGGGCGCGCGCGATGCGACCGCCCCGACTCGCGTGCAGCAATTCGTCGTTGTAGTAGTTGATACCCAGCCAGTCGAGCGGCTGGGCGATATGCTCGAGGTCGCCCGGCTCGATGGGCAAGCCGCCGAAAGCGGTCAGGTCGGCCGTGACATCGTCGGGGTAGCGGGCACTAAGGATCGGCTCGGCCCAGACCCGGTTACGCAGCCCGTCGAAACGGCGTACGGCATCGGCCAGAACGTCATCAGAGTCCCGTCCCACCGCGTGGATGCGCGTGAGATTGAGCACGACGCCCAGGCGTGGCGCGGGATCGGTGGCCCGCATCGCCTGTACCGCCAGACCGTGGGCGAGGATGAGATGGTGGATGGCTCGCGTGGCCTCGACCGGGTCGGAATGGCCCGGCGCGTGGGCCGGGTCGGCATAGCCCAGCAGTGAGGAGCACCAGGGCTCGTTGAGCGTTGCCCACAGCGGCACACGGTCGTGTAGTGCGTCGAAGACGATTGCCGCGTAGTCGGCGAAGCGATAGGCCGTGTCGCGAGCCGGCCAGCCGCCGGCATCCTCGAGTGCCTGGGGCAGGTCCCAGTGGTAGAGCGTGAGCATGGGAGTGATGCCGTGCGCCAGCAGTCGATCCACGAGGCGTGAATAGAAGTCGAGGCCGACGGGGTTGGCGCGGCCGGCACCACGGGGCTGCACCCGCGGCCAGGCCACGCTGAAGCGATAGGCGCTCAGGCCGAGGTCGGCCATTATGGCCACGTCCTCTTCCATGCGGTGGTAGTGGTCGGCAGCGACGTCGCCGGTATGCCCACTGCGCACGAGCTTCGTGACGTGGCACTGCGTGTCCCAGATGCTTGAGCCGCGACCACCCTCAGCCACGGCACCCTCGATCTGGTAGGCGCTGGTGGCGGCTCCCCAAAGGAAGCCGTCAGGAAAGGCCGCTGCATCCATGTCGATCATGCTCTCGCGAGCATAGCTGGGAGCATAGCTGGGAGGACCCGGAGGGCTCGAACTGATTCGCGGACTACCTCGATGCGTCCTTGCTGCCATGAACGTTGGGGCTTGTCAAGGGCCGTAGGATGTGCATGATGGGTGCCGATGGCCGGCTATATCTGCCCGGCCCCAGGGGGGCGAGAGGTGTGATGGATGCGTTCGAGGATACGTATCACGTGGCTCGGATCGACCTTCGCGGTCATCCTGGCATTGTCAGTCGCGGCTACCGCGATCGCGGCACCGATCCGGTTCGGCGCCAAGCTCACCACGGACACGCAGCCGCAACCCGCGCTGTGGTGTGATGAGCCCAACGACTCGCCGCCACATGCGAATTGCACCTGGGTCCTGAATGAGGCGCTGGGGCGACCCGGCGCCGGTGAGAAGGCGCCCAAGAACGGCACCATCAGCCGAGTCCGACTGATGTCCTGCGACGCTGGCAACTTCAAGGTCCAGGTGGCCAGGAAGGTGTCCGGAACGAGCAAGTACCGCGTCGTGCGCAATGGCCCGACCATCAAGTACAAGGGCGACCCGCAGGGTTGCGGCGATGACGACGACTTCGTCTACAAGATCGAGTCCTTCGCCACCAACTTCCAGGTCCACAAGGGCGACCGTATCGCCATCAAGGCCAAGCGCACGGGCACGCTCCGATGCGGCAGTGGTGGTGACAACACGCTGCTGTTCGCCCCCCCGTTCGCGGCCGGATCGAAGGCCCGCAAGGCGACCGATACGCAAGGTTGCCTGCTCCTCGTGGAGTGGCAATACAAGTAGTCCAGCCTGGTAGTCCCGCCGGGTCGTCCGGTCCGGGCCGTTACGGATGACTCCGGGCGGCCCGACCCCTCCCTCACCTTGTGATGGAGGCCAAGGGCCCCCGGGTCTTCGCGCGAAACCGGAGCGGTGCGCGAGATCGACAGACGGTCGGTGTCCGCGTGCGCTTCCAGCGCTCGGTCAACGAGGGCGGAACCGCGTCAGCCAGGGCGGTCCCCAGGGTGTAGAGCAGGATCGCTGTCTGCCTGAGCCGAAGCGTACGGGTCCGTCGAGCCGAGCCGAGCGGGATGCATTCGTTTGCTACGATGGGTGCACCCACCGTGAGGCGTATGGGGTCCGTCCAGTTGGCCGACCGGCCGGCAGATACAAGTGACCCGCGACCTGGCGGAGGTGGAGGTGTGCCGTTATGGCAACTGTCACGTTCGATGGGGTCTGGAAGAAGTTCGGCGAGGTCGTCGCCGTCAACGACCTCAGTCTTGAGATCAACGATGGCGAGTTCATGGTGCTCGTCGGGCCTTCCGGTTGCGGCAAGACGACCTCACTTCGCATGATCGCGGGCCTCGAAGAGATCACCCAAGGCACGCTCTCGATCGGCGATCGCGTCGTCAACCACGTCGCCCCCAAGGACCGCGACATCGCCATGGTGTTCCAGTCCTACGCGCTCTACCCGCACATGACCGTGTACGACAACATGGCCTTCGGGTTGAAGCTGCGCAAGACGCCCAAGGACGAGATCGAGCGTCGCGTCAAGGAAGCGGCCGCGATGCTCTCGGCGGAGAACCTGCTCGACCGCAAGCCGCGCGAACTCTCCGGTGGCCAGCGCCAGCGCGTCGCACTCGGCCGCGCCATCGTGCGCGAGCCGGCGGTGTTCCTGATGGACGAGCCGCTTTCCAACCTCGACGCCAAGCTACGCGTGCAGACCCGTGCGGAGATCGCTCGCCTGCACCAGCGCCTGGGCACCACCACCGTCTACGTCACCCACGACCAGGTCGAGGCCATGACGATGGGCCAGCGTATCGCCGTCATGAGCGAGGCGCTCCTGCAGCAGGTCGGCTCCCCGCAGGAGCTCTACGACCATCCCGACAATCGTTTCGTGGCCGGCTTCATCGGCAGCCCCTCGATGAACTTCCTGGAGGTCGATGTCACCCGCACCGGTGACGCGGTCCAGCTCAAGGGTGACGGCATCGACATCCCGGTGCCCGATCGCTACATGGCCGGCTTCAAGAGTTTCAGCGGCAACAAGCTGGTGGTCGGCGTCCGACCGGAGCACCTCGACGTGGAGGTCCCGCCGCCCAGTGGCAAGCTCAGCGGTAATGCCGACGTGGTGGAGTATCTGGGCAACGAGGAGCTCATCCACCTGACCGTCGGCGGGCATGACATCGTCGCGCTCATCGGCAGCGAGCATCGGGTGCGGCCGGGCGATGACCTGACACTGAACATCTCGCTAGACAAGGTGCATCTCTTCGATCCAGAGTCCAACCTGTCGCTGGACAAGGAACGTGCCGACGGCGACGTCCGCGTCGGCGGCGCGGCGCGCAAGGAAGAGTCTGCAGCGGCGACGCCGGCAGCCGTCTAGCGACCTTGGGCCGCCAAGGCGGCCGACTCAGCCGGCGCGATGCTGGCACGAGATACCGAAGCGCCTCATCCTCAACGGGTGAGGCGCTTCTCCAAGTCACTCGGTCAGGCTCTTCCAGAGCGAGACGTCGAGGTCCGGCATCAGCACCTGCAAGCGAGCCACGTCGTCAGCGAAGCGGGTGGCCAGCAGGCGGCGCGTCTCCGCAGACACCTCCACGTAGCTCGATGCCTTCTTGCGGGTCCGCGAGATCTGCGCAGGCGTGACGCGTTGTGGGCGCAGCCCCAGGAACTCGAAGGTCCGGTCGAGCTGACCCTGCGGATCGGCCACGCACTGCTCGTATTGCAGCAGCAGGAACTGCTCACGAGGGAAGTGCGTCAGCCACCAATCGAGCTGGTCGGCATAGCGACTGCGATCGACCGCCTCCACGATGCGATGCTCGCGCGTCCCCACCAGGCCACCACCGACCTCGCCCTTGAGCGAGCCCGACCGCTCCAGCAGGCCCACGCCGGAGACGAAGCGCTCGACCGGATCGCGCATGAGCACGATGAGCTTGACCTGCGGAGCGACCTGCTTGAGCATCGGCGCCACCCACGGCTGATACAGATAGCCGGGCGTCTTCTCGCCCGCCAGCGAGCCACTCGGCCGCGGGAAGTAGCGCCGGTAGCGCTCGAACTGCTTCTGGTTGGGCCAGCGGTCCCAGAAGTGGTCGAAGAAGTGAAGCTCCCGCTTACCGCGTGGCGGCCGGTGGATCTGCACATGCGTCTCCATCAGGCCGTGCCACCAGGTGGTGCCCGACTTCTGGGCGCCGATGATGACGAAATCGGGCGGGCCGGTATGCCAATCGGGCGGATGCTCGGGCACCGGCTGGAGTCGGTCATAGCGCGAATGCAGCGGTCCGCCAGCCGACGTCTCATCGCGCCGACGGGTCGCGAAACGGACGGCACGGCGACGCGCACGCGTGAACGTGGAGACGTTGGGGGTCTTCCTGCTCATGGTCGTTTCCAGCCTAGCCGACGTGGCTGTGATGGTGTCTCCACACCCGCCATCTGTGCCGCCGAGCCGGCCGGCGTCTCTGCGGTGGCCATGGAGCGGAACGCGGCTGCGTTGCCGACATCGTGCCCGGCCCGCTCCGACAGCAGCCAGCGCACCTCCAAGAGGTCGCAGTAGGCTTGGACGTGGTCGATGTCGTCGCCGACGGTGTCGATAAGCTGCGCCACCACGGGCTCGAAGATCTCCAGCGTCCAGCGTGCGCCATCGTGCCGGGTCAGCGTCCGGCCGCTCTCGCCTTCTTTGGAATCCCAGTCGCCGGCCCAACCGAGGCCCGCCCAGGCGGTGAGGTCGTTCAACAGGATGGCCGACTGCCCCTCCCCCGCCTCGATGCCGGTGAGCTGACGCAGGCGACGCGAGTGATAGTCGCGTCCGGCCACGGCCACCCGCAGCCGCAAGTCCTCCGTGCCATCCTCGCCCGGCTCAAGGATCACCTCGTCGACCACGTAGCCGAGCTCGTGCAGCGCCTTCAACCGCTTGTCCACGCGATAGCGCTTGTCCGGGTGGATGGTCACGTCCTGGTGGAGCACTTCCCACAGTCGCTCGTAGCGATCGCGCAAGCTCAGCGCCGCCTCGAAGTCATCGTCGATGTCCTCGATGGACTTGCCGCTGAGCACGGCCATGTCAGCCAGGTCCCCAGCCACGTTCTCGATGGCGATCTCCAGGTCGGTCTCGCGCTGCCCGTCCGATAGCCGCGCGTGGATCTCGCTGGTCTCGCCGTCCACGAGGTAGGCCTGTAGCCGCTGGCCGTCGCGCATCAGCAGCGTGTTGGCCAGTGAGCAGTCGCCCCAGAAGACCCCCATGCGGTGGAGCTCGACCAGCAGACCGGTCATCGAATCGAGGAGTTGGTCGCGGTAGCGCTTGGCACCCTCGGGCAGGCGCATGAAGAGCCGGCGGAACTGGAACGAGCGCGCCAGATAGCGAGTCAGGATGACCGAGCTGGAATCACCACTGCGCGTGACCAAACCGGAAGCCTTGACCGACAGGGCGCCGCGAGCCTCAAGCTCACGCAGGATCTCGTACTCGCGCTGGCCGACCTCGAGCGGCAGCTCCTTCAAGGCGATGATGCTGCCGTCGACGACCAGGAAGCGCACCGTGTGGCGGCTGGCGCCGACCGGAAGATCCACGAACTCAAGGTCGGGTCCCGACCATCTCGCAAGCGGCGAGTCCCAGGGCATGCCCACGAAGCCCTGATTGCCGTCGCGGAAGCGCATCGTGACCCGGCCGGCGTCATAGGGCTCGTCGTCCGGTTCGTCCGGTTCGTCCGGTTCGATCGACTGTGGCGCGGCGGCACCGCGCATGGGCTCACCGTCCCAGATCAGCGTGGCATCACTGAAGGGCTCATGCGCGACTCGTTCATCCATCGGGCGCAGTCTACGTTCTCATGCCGATGGGGCGGGCCGGTGGTGGCCCCGGAGCGGATACGATGGGGGCCAGTCCGCCCGACCACGCACCACCACGGAGTCTCGCCTTGCCCAGCCTTGCCCAGCCACCCCAGCTGCCCGGTCGCTTCGCCGGCGTGGTCTTCGATATGGATGGGCTGCTGGTGCACACCGAACGGCAGTGGCTCAGGGCCAAGATCATCCTGTTCGAGCGTTACGGGGCCGAGCTGACGGACGCGGACACGGCCGCCGTCTTCGGAGCTGCCGATCTCCAATCGGTGACCTACTTCGCGGGGCGCCTCGGCGTTCCTGCCAAGCGCATCCCGAGCCTCCAGGACGAGTACCTCGCCATCATCGGCGACCTCATCGACGACGGCGTGGAGCTGACCGACGGTTCGACAGGGTTGATCGGCCGACTGAAAGGCGTCGTGCCGCTGGGCCTGGCCTCCAACACCCGTCGTCCGCTGGTCGACCGGATCCTGCGTCAGACGCCTTTCGGCGGCTGGTTCGATGCCGTCGCCACCGGTGACGAAGTTCCCCCCAAGCCCGCGCCAGATGTCTACCTACTGGCCTGTGAGCGGCTGGGCGTCGATCCCGCATCCGCCGTCGCCGTCGAAGATTCACCGACCGGTGTCAGGGCCGCTCGGGCGGCAGGGCTCACCTGCATCGGCGTTCCCAGTGACGCCAATCACCCGCTGCCTGAGGCCGACTACGTGGTCGCTTCGCTGGCTGAGATGCTGTAGGCGACCGATGATCGGGCACGGTATCCGCGTCGTGGTCATTGCCGTGGCGTTGCTGCTGACGGCGCTGCTGGTACCGGACATCACCATCGACTGGGCCGACGACGCCGGGAGCATCGGGGTCACACTGCTGGCCCTCGCGCTCGTCTTCGGGTTGGTCAATGCGTTCATCCGACCCATCGCCCGCCTCATCAGCATCCCCCTGAACATCGCCACGCTGGGGCTGTTCTCCGTGGTGCTCAACGCGGCCATGCTGCTGGCGGTGGCCTTCCTCGTCGACCTGGTCTGGGGCCCGCTCATCGTCATCGGCGGCTATCCACCCGACTTGGGCCTCCAGGCCCTCATCACCGCATCGGTCGGTTCGTTCATCATCAGCGCCGTCTCGACCGCATTGATGGTCCTCATCCCCGAGGGCTGACGGACACTGGAATCTGACCGGCCCGGGCTACTGGGCTAGATTCACGTCATGGTGCGCCACATCATGGACTTCGACCTGCCCGATCGCTTCGCCACCGGGACCGTCGGCGAGGCTGGTGATCGCACGTTCTTCCTGCAGGCGGTGCAGGGTCGGCGTGTGGTGTCGGTGATGCTGGAGAAGGAGCAGGTGTCGATCCTCGCGGACCGCGTCCTCGCTATCGTCGATGAGGTCGAGCGGCGCGGCCTGGCGGCGATGGACGCGGGACCGGCCGGCATCCCCGACGAGCAGCCCCTGCAGCAGCCACTGCTTGAGGAGTTCCGAGTGGGCACGCTGGTCATCGCCTGGGATGACGATATCGACCGGCTCATCGTAGAGGCACGCTCGATGACCTTCGACGCGGGCGCTGGAGAGTCGGCGATGCGAGACGGGGAAGAGCCCGACGAGGACGATATCCTCGACGACGCCCCCATCGGGCCTGATGTCCTGCGTGTGCGACTGACGCCCTTCATGGCGCAGCAATTCGCTCGTCGCGCCAACAGCGTCGTCGCCGGCGGCAAACCGGTGTGCCC
>JBBSAV010000096.1:0-10923 GCA_038251965.1 Candidatus Limnocylindrales bacterium | reverse complement strand
CGCCCCCATCACAGCCGGCGCGAGCGCCTGCACGCCCGTGCGCAGGAGATCGGGGTCGCCGTCGGCACCGGCCTTGCGGATCGTCTCGAGCAGGTCCATCCTGTCATGGGCCATCGTGGTTCTCCTTCGTCGTAGGTTCCTAAGTCCAACGACGTGAGGATGACGCGGTGGCCACTTCGGTTCCTGACCACTCTGCTTGCTACACCAACTCCAGGGACATGACCCTCGGCCCATCCTGACCACCCAGGTGTTCCCCGGGCGGCACAGTAGCGATATCAAGCCACCACCCGCCACCCCGAGGGACACCCATCGTGAAGACTGCGAGGGACCAGTCGGACATCCTCACCACCTATGCCGAGCTGGGCAGCTATCGCGCCACCGCGACGTTGTGTGGCACGACCCACAAGACCGTGCGCCGAGTCGTCGAGCGCCGCGCGCGACCACCGCTGGAACGATCAGCCCGGCCACACGACACCGACCCCGTCAGCGCCCTCATCGCGCAGAAGGTCGAGGTCCCCGGGGGCTAGATCAGCGCCAAGCGCCTCCTGCCATTGTGCCGGGCCAAGGGCTATACCGGCTCGGCCCGCAACCTGCGCCGCGCCGTGGCCAGCGCCAAGACGGCCGATCGCCGGGAGCGCCGCGGCTATCGACCTGCACAAGCATGCCCGCTCTCGGCATGCGCTCGCGGCGGCTGCGGTGGCAGGGTGCGCGGTATGTCAGGATGAGCGTCACCATGAGACCGCACGAGGGCCCACCGCTCCGCGGCGCAGCCCATGGCAATCCGGGGGCGCTCGCGGCACTTGAGGCGTTGCTGCCGACCGTCCTACCCGAGACGACCGAACGCTCGCTCAGCGCGCTCGTGCGCGGGGCGCGGCTACGCCCGTTCCAGCGGCACGATCTTGTCCAGTCCCAGAGTCACGAGCCGCTGCTCACGCTGGTGGTGGCCGGCCATCTCGGCGTCCTGCGCTCCGACGCCGACGGTCACCAGCAGATGATCACGATCGCTGGTCGGGGTGAGTTCGCGAGCGCCCTCTCGCTGGCGCGGAAGCCTCCGCCTGTCGACCTCATGGCACTGGACGACGGCACTTCGGCGCTCTGGCGGGGCGAACTCGTCATATCGCTCGCCCGGGTGGACCCGGGTCTTGCGCTCGCGTTGCTCGACCATACGCTTCGCGGCGCCACGCGGCTGCTGAACCGATTGGATCATGTCAGCTTCAACAGTGTCTCACGGCGGCTGGCCACAATCCTCTGGATGCGCCGCGAGGTGTTGTTCGACGCTCGAAGACCGCTCCTCTCGCGACCGCAGCTGGCCGACCTCGCCGGCACGTCACGAGAGATGACGGGGCGGGTGATCCGTGACTTCGAACAGCGTGGCCTGATCGCCCGCGTGGGCAGGACCGGGCTCGTACTGCTCGACCCTGATGGTCTCCGTGCGGCGGCCAGCCTCGGCCAGCACGACACTGGCGAAGTCAGCCCTGGAACCTGACCTCCTCCCCGGAGTGGAACCAGTTCCACCTACCCGGCATGCGCGACATGAGACGCTGACGGCCCAACGCCCGGTTCGGGCGATCACGCTGAGGTCCGGTCCCATGTTGCACAAGCTGTTCGAGTTCCACGCAAGCCACTGTCCGCTCTTGATCATCAAGCGGCGCGCCTGCGCATATAGGAAGCGCAGCTGACATTGACGCGCCACCGCCGAGCGACCATGCCAGCAAATGCCCCGGCGGACGAGCATGCTGCCTTGTCCGGCAGGAAGGAGCTAGCATCCGATGGAAACGAAGATCTACTTCCCCGAGTGGGGTGGATTCGTTCGCTACTCAGGCCCTGAGCATGAGCCCACGATCATCCACGACGCTCCAGGCGTTCGAGTGCTCCTGGTGGGGCTGGAGCCGAATGCCCGGGTCCCGGCGCACCCGGAGCGACTCGGGCTCTACCACGTCCTCGAGGGCAGCGGGGCGATGACCGTCGACGACGAGCGCTACCCCTTGACCGCTGGGGCCACGGTGATCGCACCTGCCGGGTCGTCGCGCGGGATCGAGGCGGAGACCCGCCTCGCGTTCCTCGCGGTCAGGGTGGGACCGGACGCGAGCCACTCGGGCTGACCACCCACCCCGCCAGCCTGAGCAAGCCCGTGGCCATCCGTCACCAGGAGGATCCATCATGGAGATTACCAAGGACACCAGGGTCTCAGAGATCTTGCGCGAGTACGGTGACATCGCCGAGGTGATGGAGGCCTTCGGCGTCGAACGAGTCGGTCGCTACAGCTTCCGGCGGTTCATCGCCAAGGCCCTAACCGTGGAGCGTGCTGCCAAGGTGCATCGCGTGCCACCCGACGAGTTTCTCAATACGTTGTGCACCGCTGTCGCGCAGGTGCCGCCCCGCTGACGGACAGCCGTGGCCACCACCGACGAGTCGAACTCTGGGCCGGGGTCAAAGCCGACTTGGCCTCGGCCGACACATGCCGGACCAGGTAGTCCTCCGACAACACCCTCGCCTGGGGCCAGGATGCGCTCGCGGTGCCACGTCGGGCCGACGGCCGGACCCGGGCGGGACAGCGGGTCATCCTCGCGGAGCGGCTCGGCGGCGGACTCTGGGCGGAGCTGGACGGGCGCTGGGAACCCCTCGTGGCGGCGCCTCTGTCGAGGGCTCCGCTGTTGCGCGCCCGCGGTTCTCCAAGTACCGTGGTCAGTCGACGTCTTGGACCCACGTTCCAGTGAGGTAGTGCTCGAACACGGGAGCAACTGCACGGACAAGCTGACTACGTGAAGCTGTCGTTAGTGGGGCCAGTTCCACCACGTGGCGCCCCATCGCGAGCCCGATCACCTGCGTGGCCATCAGGCTCGCGCGAAGCTCAGGACGGTCTCCCCCGACGCTTTGGGCTAGCGGCGTGAGGACGCGCTCCGTCAGGATCTCCCTGACGAGCTGAGCCGCTTCCGGCTCGGATGCGGCGGCGCGGAGGAGCCCGACGATCCCACGCTGTGTGCCCGGGTCCTCCAGGACCGCGACAAACATCTCGGCAGCACGCTCGCCGACGCTCTCGGGCCCTGGCTCGAACAAGCGCGCCAGCAGCACGTCGGGGTCGATCAGCAACTCCACCGACTCGATGAAGAGCTGTCTCTTTGACCCGAAGTAGTGCAGCACGAGGCGCGGATCGACACCGGCGATGTGCGCCACGCCCCGCAGAGTCGTGCGCTGATAGCCGAGTTCACCGAACTGCTGTCGGGCGGCGACGATGATGGCCATCCGGGTCCCGCTGCCTGCGGGTCGCCGGCCGCGTCGTGGTCTGGTCACGGTGCTCCCATGCAATATCCTCAGACGTAGAATATCATTTCCGTCATTGACGAATATCCACCACGGAGACCGACCACATGGCTGAGCCCTCGAACCTACACCGCGTCGACGCGGATCTCTCGCCGGCGCGGAGGCGGCTCATCCTTGCCGTGGTTGGTGTGGCGCTCATGGCCGTGGTCTCGGCGGTCGCCGGGCTCAACGTCGCGCTGCCTAGTCTGGCGCGCGACACGGGCGCTACCCAGACGCAGTTGACCTGGATCGTCGACGCCTACACGGTCGTCTTCGCGGGCTTGCTGCTCTTCGCGGGCGCGATGGGAGACCGCTACGGGCGGAGGCTCCTGCTTGCGCTGGGCCTCATCGTGTTTGGCTCGGCGGCAGCGCTCGGTCTCTTCGTGACCGATCCGGATCAACTCATCGTGGTCCGCGTCCTCATGGGCATCGGCGCCGCAGCGATCATGCCCACCACGCTATCGGTCATCACGACGTCGTTCCCGGAAGCGGAACGACCCAAGGCCATCGGTGTCTGGGTGGGCATCGCCGGTGGAGGTGCGATCCTCGGGCTCTTCGTCACGGGCCTACTCCTCGAGTGGTTCCCATGGACATCCTTCTTCGGGCTCAACGTGGCGTTGGCGATAGTGGCCCTCGTCGGTACGCTCGCCGTGGTACCGGGCTCGGTCGACGAGCAGCCGCCCGCGCTCGACGTGGTGGGCGCGCTGCTGTCGTTCGTGGCCGTGACCGCGACCGTATACGGGATCATCGAGGGACCGGGGCAGGGATGGACCGATCCAGCGACCCTGGCCGCGCTCGCGGTCGGCGTCATCTCGGCAGTTGCATTCGTGTTCTGGGAGCTGCGCATCAAGAGGCCCTTGCTCGATCCGCGTTTGTTCCGTTCACGCTGGTTCAGTTCCGGGACCCTCAGCATCACCGCCCAGTTCCTAGCAGCGTTCGGGTTCTTCTTCATCAGCCTCCAGTACCTCCAGTACGTCACGGGCCGATCTGCGCTCGAGGCCGCGATGGCGTTGCTGCCGCTTCCATTCGTCCTGCTGCCGACCGCACGGCGAGCTCCCGTCATCGTCGCGCGCTTCGGATTCCACCGCGTCGCGCCCATGGGACTGGTCTTGATGGCCGTGGGTTTCCTCATCCTCGGTCAGCTGGGTGTCGACTCACCCTATTGGCACTTCCTCATAGGCCTCGTACTCTTCGGGCTCGGCATGGGCCTCGCGGGCACGCCCGCTACGACGGCGATCACTTCGTCACTGCCCAGGTCCAAGCAGGGTGTCGCAAGCGCAGTGAACGACACGTCGCGTGAGCTCGGCAGCGCTCTCGGCATCGCCATCTTGGGCAGCGTGCTCAACCAGGGCTACCGGGACGGCATGGCGGACGCGGTCGCGGGCCTGCCCGCCGAGATGGCCGACCGAGTACTGGGTTCGATCGCCTTCACCGGGTCTCCGGAGATCGCGCAGTTCGGTGAGAAGGGAGCGCGCATGGTGGAGCAGGCACGGCAAGCGTTCGTCGGTGGAGTATCGGACGCCCTCCTGCTCGGCTTCGGCATCCTCCTCGTCGCCGCGTTCGCTGTCGCCACCCTGGCGCCGCGCTTCAAGCCCGAGCACGATGCATCGGGGATCCACGCGCCTCAAGTAGGCTTCGACGCAGCCGTGCAGCCACCGGACTCGATCTGACCACTGGTCCATCCGAGTGCCGGCTCCGCGACCTGAAGCGTGTCACGGAATGGGATGCCCCTCGCAGACGGTGGGATCAGCGCCGCGTCATCCTCGGGCGGCGATCAGGCGCGACGAATGTGACTCTGATGGTGTCGCTATGTCAACCAGCGAGGGCGCGACGACGGACATGATCGGTGACCGAACGGCGGTAGACGAGCTCGCTGGCAGGATCTCGCTGATGCCGGCGAACGTCGTGAGCGCGGTACCGCTCGCCGCGACGGGCCGCGCCTTCTCCGGCTGAGAGGGCTCGAAGCGCAGGACGGTGAGGTGCTCGATGATGAGGCCCTCGGGGCTGCTGCCAGACCCGGTGCTTGTGGCGTCGGCACGTACCGCTTGGGCGGCGCCGCTCGGGGCGCTCGGTGGCCCCGGACAGGAGGGTCGCCAGCAGCGCGTCGAGCCTCTCGAGAGCGCTCCCGAACACGACCGCGTTCAGCGACACACGTGGAACTAGTTCCTTTCGGATGACAGCTGGCGACGTGATACTCGGAGTCGTCGACCTCAGGCCACGTGATACCGGTCGGCCGGATCCAGCTCATTTCGCCGTTCGGCGTGGTCGACAGGGATCGGGCTGACCCTCACCTCAAGACTGGGAGATGCACTTCACCCATGGACGTTGGCAAGTTCTTCCGCAAGTACCTCCGCAAGACCCACCGCTGGCTGGCCCTGCCATTCGCCGTCCTGATCCCTGTGGTGCTCCTGACCCACGACTCGTCCTTCGGCATCCTGGTGCAGCAGTCGCAGCAGATCCTGCTACTGGTCATGGCCCTGACGGGCGTCTACCTCTTCCTCCTGCCGTGGTGGACCAAGTGGAAGAGAGGGAGAGAGGGAGAGGCGGTAGCGAGGAACGGCTGACACGATGAGGGGGCCTGGGGCCCGCTCCTGCTTCTCGCGGGCATCGAGGCTGCGGAGCAGGTCCGTGAGTTCGTCCTTGCCGAAGCCCGAGGAGGTCAGGAGGCCACGTCGAGCCGAGCAAGGTAAGCAGCGCTGATCAGGCGGTTGAGGCCACCGCCGATGACGACCGCGCGTAGCGTTGTGGCACGCTCCCTGCTACCCGGCCCAACCGCCTGCGGTCCGACGGCATCGGCGCGCGTGCCGAGTCCTAGACTCCTCACATGTCAGTCGGATCCGCCTTCGACGAGCGAGCCCTGCATCTGAACGTCCGTCGACAGTGGCGCGAATGGTCGGGCGTCTTCAGCTCCAGCGCCTATGCGCCCCATGTCGACATCGAGTACAACGCCATCCGCAACGCGGCGGCGCTCATCGACATCTCACCACTGTTCAAATACCACGTCGCCGGGCCCGATGCGGATCGCCTGGTCGACCGTGTCATCACCCGCGAGGCCACATCGGTCAAGCCCGGTCGTGTCATCTACACGCCCTGGTGCGATGCTGCGGGAAAGGTCATCGACGACGGCACCCTCATGCGGCTCGATGATGATTCCTGGCGCTGGACGGCGGCCGAGGGGCAGCTGCGCTGGTTGCGCCTCAACGCCCGCGGGCTTGATGTCCAGATCGAGGACCACACCGACGCGCTCGCCGCGCTGGCGTTGCAGGGCCCCCTCGCGCGCGATGTACTAGAGGCCGCGGCACAGACCTCGCTGGCCAACCTGCGCTACTTCGGCCGGCGCTCACTCTCCATGGCCGGGGCCAGGATCGATGTCAGCCGCACCGGCTACACGGGCGACCTGGGCTATGAGCTGTGGGTCGGTGTGGGTGATGCGCTCGCGGTCTGGGATGCGCTAGTGGAGGCCGGGGGTGACTATGCGCTGCGGCCGGCGGGCATCCTGGCGCTCGACGTGGCGCGCGTGGAGGCGGGGCTCATCATGGCCGGCGTGGACTACACCTCGTCCCTTCAGGCGCTGACTCCGAACGAGGCGTACTCACCCTGGGAGCTGGGCCTGGGCGGCCTGGTGAAGCTCGACAAGGAGGTCAACTTCGTCGGTCGAGCGGCGCTGCGGCGAGAGCAGGAAGCTGGCGGACCCCCGCGTCGCCTGGTGGGGCTGGACCTCGATTGGGCCGACCTGGAACGGCTCTACGCACGTCATGGACTCTCGCCGGCCCTGTCGGCCAACGCCTGGCGCGACGAGATCCCCATCTACGACTTCGGCCAGCAGGTCGGCCGTGCCAGCAGCGGCTCCTGGAGCCCGGTGCTGAAGAAGAACCTCGCTATCGGCACCGTCGCGGCGGCCTCTGCCGAGATCGGCACCGAGCTGGAGATGGAGTGGTCCGTAGAGGGTGAGCGCGGCCGCATCAGCGCCCGGGTGGTGGAGCTGCCCTTCTTCGACCCGCCCCGCAAGCGGGCAAGCCTGCTCGGATGGGTCATCGGTCGTCGCCGACCAGCCGAAGTATGATGGTCGTGCATACTCTGCCGCATACTGGAGACTGGCATGGTCATGGTACGAACGACGATCACGCTTCCCGAGGAGCTGCTGCACCGGGTGGACGAGTTCGCCGGTGGCGGAGGCCGGAGCGCGTGGATCGCAGAGACGATCGAGGCGCGGGTCAAGCGCGAACACCTCGGCCGCGTCCTTGAGGAGACGCGGGGAGCGATCAAGGACTCGAAGACGTGGCCGACTGCGGAAGCGACCTATCGATGGGTCCGGGAGTTGCGTGAGGAAGGTGAGCGATGACCGGCTATCTGCTGGATACCACCGTCCTCATCGACCACTCCACGGGTCTGCGCGATGGCGTAGAGACGCTGGCGCGGTTGTTCTCGGAGACCGGACTGCTCTATACCTGCGACATCACCACGAGTGAGGCGCTTTCGGGCGGCCCAGCGGAGGAACGAGCGGTCATCCTACGCTTGCTCGATGCGCTCGAGTACCTCGCCGTCGACCCCGAGGGTGCGCGCTGGGCTGGTGATCGGCGCCGCGAGCTACGAGCCCGCGGACGTCGCTGCCTGCTTGGGGATTCGCTCATCGCTGCCGTGGCCTGGCGGATGGACGCAACCGTCGTCACCCGCAACCCCGTCGACTTCGAGCCCTTCGGCGTGTCCGTGCTGGCCTACGGTGAGCCGCCTCAGGCCAGCGCCGGCACGAAGCGGGGATCGACCCGGTAGACATCACGGATCCGCTCAGGCGAGAGCACCTCGCGCGGGGTCCCATCGGCGACCAGCCGACCGTCGTCGAGCAACACCAGGCGCGGAAAGAAGTGCGCCGCCAGCGGCAGATCGTGCAGCACCGCCAGCACCGTCAGGCCGGCATCGGTCAGGCGCGTCAGCAGGGTCAGCACCTCCACCTGGTGACGAAGATCAAGGTGGACCGTGGGCTCGTCCAGGACGATCAGGCGACCACCCTGGGCTACCGCCATGGCCACCAGCACCAGCTGCCGCTCGCCCATCGAGAGCTGCTGCACGTCACGGCCGCGCAGCTTGTCGATGCCGACACGCGTGATGGCCGCGTCGACGGCCTCGTGGTCGGCGTCAGTGGCTCCGGAAAAGGGGTTCTCGTGGGGCAGCCGACCCAGGCGTACGACCTCCTCGACGCGCATCGAGAAGGGCAGGTCGACCTGGCTGGGCACCACGGAGATGGTGCGCGCGATGGCCGAGCGTTCGATCTGGGCGATCGGCTCGCCGTCGAGCCGGATGCTGCCGCTGGTGGGCTGGGCGAGGCCGGTGAGGCAGCGCAGCACGCTGGACTTGCCGGCACCGTTGGGGCCAACGAGGCAAAGCCGCTCCCCTGCGTCGATGGCCAGATCGATCTCGCTGAGCACATCCATGGTCCCGTAGCGCAAACCGAGGCCATCGATGTCGATCTGCAGTCCGCGCTCGCTCACAGCTGGTACCCGCTGCGATAGCGCCGCAGCAGCAGCACGAAGATGGGCGCGCCGATGACGGCGGTGATGATACCCACCGGCAGCTCCCCGGTGATGCGGGCGCCGAGGTCCGCCCAGATGAGGAAGGATGCCCCGAAGATCGCCGAGAGCGGCAGCACCACGCGCGCGTTGGGGCCGACCACCAGTCGGATGACGTGGGGAACGACCAGTCCCACGAAGCCGATGAGCCCGGCCAGGGCCACCGCGGCTGCGGTCACCAGCGAGGCCAGGGCGAGGAGGATGGCGCGCTCACGTCGCACGTCCACGCCGAGGTGGAGTGCGGTGTCATCACCCAACAGCAGCCCGTTGAGCGAACGCGCCCTGGCCAGGATGAGCACCGTGCTGACCGCGATGACAGGGAGGCCGATGGCGAGACTCTGCCAGTCGGCTCCCGAGAGGCTCCCGAGGAGGTAGAAGAAGATCTGGCGCAACTGCGAGCCCGAGAGGTACATCGCCAGCGAAAGGCCAGCTGCCAGCATCGAGCCCACCGCATAGCCGGTCAGCAGGATCGACGTCATGGTGGAGCGTCCGCCACCACCGGCCACGCGATAGACGATGGCGATGGCCGCCAGCGCCCCGACGAAGGCGAAGATGTTGGCCAGGCCCAAGCCCAGCCAGGCGATCTGGATGGGGATGAGGACGGCGATGGCGGCCCCCAGCGCCGCGCCGCTAGCAGTGCCCAACACATATGGGTCAGCGAGCGGGTTGCGCAGCAGCCCCTGGAAGGTAACCCCCGCCACCGAGAGCCCCAGGCCGACCACCAGTGCGGTGAGCACTCGCGGAAGGCGCAATTCCATGACGATGGTCTCGCTCGCTCGCGACCACGACTCGGCCACCGGCCAGCCCAATAGCTCACGAGCCACGATGGCGATGGTATCGCCGGGCGAGATGAAGACGCTGCCCAAGCCGATGCCGGCCACGATGGCAAGCACTAGCGAGAACAGGCCGATGAGACCCAATACGACGGGACGTCGACGCAGGGCCTCGAAGGCGCCCTGCCGGACCGGCGCGCGCTCGCGTGCCAGGTCCGTGGTGGTCATGCTCAGCCGGCCTCACACATGGGCGGATCAGGCGGGAAGTCGGCCAGCTCCAGCTCGGGATGGATGGCCCGCGCCAGCGAGGCCAGGCCCTGCATCAGGCGAGGTCCGGGGCGGGTGACGGGCACGTCGTCGACCGGTCGGACGTCGCCGTTGACGACCGCGGCCATCTCACCCCAGCCGGGTCGGTCGATCACGTCCTTGGGACAGACGCCGTAGTTGGCGTCGCCCAGGATGATGACCTCCGGGTCGGCCACGATGAGCTCCTCGAGGGGGATGGCCCACGCCGCCGAATCGGCGGTGATGATGGGTTCACCTCCGGCGAAGGTCACCATGTCGGCCACGAAGGAGTCCGGCGCGGGGGCATAGATCTCCGGCTCGGAGCCGACCTGGTAGAACGTCCGCGGCGTCGTCTCGGTCGCAGCCACCGCTGCGCTGATGGCGTCGAACTGGGTGCGCATCTCAGCCGTCATGGACGCGGCCTCATCGGCTGCACCGACGACCGAGCCGATGAGCTCGATGTCAGTCATCACCGTCGGCAGGTCGGGGGCGTAGACGACCACGACCGGGTAGCCCAGGTCGCGCATGCGCTCGATATCGTCGGGCGGGGTGAAGGAGTTGCCCGCCGCCAGCACGAGGTCGGGCTCCAACGCCACCACCTGCTCCATGTTCACCCCGGTGAAGCTGGCCACCGCGGTCAAGGCAGCCGCTTGCGGCGGAAAGTCATCCCAGTCGGTGCGGCCGACCAGGCGGTCACCGGCTCCGAGCGCGAACGCGATCTCGGTGTTGGCCGGGGAGAGGCTGACGATGCGCTGCGGTTCGGACTCGATGGTGACCTCGGTGCCCTCGTCATCGGTGACCGTCACCGGGAAGCCGGCAGCGGCGCCGATGGTGACCGGAGTCCATGGCGCCAGCCCGAGGCTCAGTGCGGTCATCAGGACCGCGGCGGCCGCGAAGGCAACAAGAAAGCCCCGGCCGCGATGCCTGCCGGAGCTTGAGTCGATGGTGCGTGTTTCCACGTGCTTCCCCTTTCTCTCGAAGGGCTGGCGCACGACCATGAT
>JBBSAV010000095.1:0-11049 GCA_038251965.1 Candidatus Limnocylindrales bacterium | reverse complement strand
TCATCCTCCACGGCTTCAGCGCCACGGGCCTCGCTCGCCGATACGGACGCTATGCCGCCTCCTTGCCGATGGATCGACCCGAACATCTCGGCGAGCAGGAGCCTCGCCGACCGAGCTGGTCCATCCACACCGCGCACGATGGATCGACCTGATCGCCGGAACACCGACAGCTACGACAACACCGACAGCCACGACAGCCCATCCCGTCGCGGCCGACTATCCTGACCGTATGAAGAAGCGCCACCCCTTCGTCGCCTCCATGCTCACCCTGGCCCTGACCTTGTCCCTCGCGGCCGGCGCCAGTGCCCAAGTCGCGACGCTGAGCACCCCCGGCCCCGACGCCACGGCCGAGGCAGCGGCCGAGCCGGTCGATGGCGAGGAGGCCGTCCTCGAGTTCGTCGCCTGCTTGCGCGACAATGGCCTCGACATCCCGGACCCACAGTTCGGCCCCGAGGGCATCCGCTTCGCCGATCCGTCGATCATCGCCAGCATCGACTTTCGGAGCCGCGAGTTCCTCGATGCCCTGGAGGCATGCCAGGAGCTGCTGGCCGCGTTGCAGCCCCAGATCGACCCCGAGCAGCAGGCAGAGCAGAACGAGCAGTTGTTGGTGTTCGCCGAGTGCATGCGGCGCGAGGGCATCGACTTCCCCGATCCCGATCCAGTGCGCGGTCTGACCATCGGTTCGATGCGAGGGCCCGACGGTGAGCTGCTGATCGACCCCTTCTCGCCGGAGTTCCAGGCTGCCAGCACCACCTGCGCCGGAGAGGTCGGCCTGGTTATGACTGGCGGTCCGCCGACACCCTGACGGTGGCGCGACCCGGACGATTACACCGGACTTACGTGCGCTCGCAGGCTCATGACTCATGACCGGCACACTCCGAGGACACCCGACCGATACGCCCATGGAGATCCCGATGCCGCACCACTCATTCCGCACCACGCTGACTTCGTTCCCACTGGCACTCGCGTTCAGCCTGGTGGTCGCGGCCGGGGCCTCGGCCCAGGTCGCCACGTTGGCAGGCCCCGATGCGACATCCTCGCCGGCACCGAGCGAGGATGGGGTCGGCGTCGAGTTCACTGATCGCGAGGAGGCACTGCTGGCCTACGCCCAGTGCATGCGTGACAACGGCATCGAGATGGACGACCCAGCGGTCGGCGGGGGTGGTCGCGGTTTCCTGCGCGCCGGTTCCGGACCCCGTGGGGGCTTCGACGAGTTGGACAAGGGCTTCGAACTCGCCAGGGAGGCTTGCAGTCCGATCCTCGAAGCGGCTCGACCGGAGGTCGACCCGGTCGCCGAGCGGGAGCGCCTCGAGGAGCAGCTGGCGTTGGCACAGTGTTTGCGTGAGAACGGCTTTCCTGAGTATCCCGATCCTGCCGTCGACGCCGATGGTCGCTTGCAGCGAGGCGGTCGACAGCCTTCCCAGGACGGTATCGACCGCCGTTCGGAGGCCTTCATCAGCGCGCGGACGACGTGCGCCGACCAGCTCGGTGTCGAGCAGTTCGGCCCCGGTGGTGGCGCCGGTGGTGGCGCCGGTGGCTTTGGCCGAGGGGGCGACTGATGCGGCGACTCCTTGGCTTCGGCTTCGTCGTCGCGCTGGTCATCGGCGCGCTCTTCATCGGGAATAACCTGCCATCCGAGCGCTCGGAGGATGCCGCCACTGCGGCTGCGACGCCCATCGTGCCGGTCTCGACCGCGACCATCCAGCAGCGAACGATGATGTCCACCGAAGAGTTCGACGGCACGCTTGGCTACGCCGGCGAGGGCGTCATCATCTCCGGCATCAGCGGCACCTACACGCGATTGCCCAAGGAGGGTGACATCCTCACCCTCGGTGACAAGATCTATGAGGTCGACGGATCGGCGTCCTCATACCTGATGTACGGGTCGCGGCCGGCCTACCGACTCTTGAGCACCGACAGCCCGAATGGCCCCGACATCAAGCAGCTCGAGGAGAGCCTCAAGCGACTGGGCTACCTGGACAAGAAGACGCAGACAGATCGGGACTTCCGCCAGAAGACCAAAGCTGCCGTCAAGAGGTGGGAGAAACGCACCGGTCAGGCGAAGAACGGGCTGATCGACCCGGGACAGGTCACCTTCCTGCCCGGCGACGTTCGCGTGACGCAAGTGCTGCCTGAGCTCGGAACACGTTCACAGGCCGGGGGCGTGCTGGCCCACACCAGCGGCACCGATCTGGTGGTGTCCTTCGACCTGGGGGCTGATCGCCGTGACATCCTGGCGGTGGCTGACGAGGTCAGCGTCGAACTGCCCGACGGGACCATCGCACCCGGCATCGTCTCCGAGATCGACAGCGTGGCCCAGACACTCGCCGGCGCTAGCGAGCCGACGGTCGCGGTCACCATCGAGTTGACCGACGCCACCACGGTCGGTGACCTCGACGGTGCCGAGGTCACCGTCAGCGTGGTTCGTCAGACACGACCCGATGTGCTCACCGTCCCGGTGGACGCGCTGCTGGCGCTGCGTGAGGGCGGCTACGCGCTGGAGATGGTGGCTGACGACGGCTCCAGCTACCTCACCCTGGCCGAGGTCGGACTGTTCGATGACGATGGGGTGGAGGTCAGCGGTGACTTCAAGGCCGGTGATAAGGTCGTCGTGCCGGCATGATCGACCCTCGCGGTCGGACAGGCCCGCCTCGTCAGCTGCCTGCCGCGGGACCGCCGCCGGTCGCGGTCCCGCGGCCGGCGGTCGGGGCGCCGCGGCCGCCGATGGCCCCGCTCATGCCGCCGGCGTCGCGACAGCAGCCGCGCAGCATGGCGCCGGGGCACTCGCCCAGTCCGCTCCCTCCCCGACGCCTTGGGCCGGTGGTGCTGGACCTCCAAGGGGCCGTGCGCACGTACCCTGGCAACCCTCCGGTGGAGGCGCTGCGAGGGGTGAACCTGCGCGTCCAGGCCGGTGAGCTGGTCGCCATCGTGGGCCCGTCGGGCTCCGGCAAGTCGACGCTGCTGCACGTGCTGGGCACACTCGACAAGCCCACCGCGGGCGTCGTCAAGGTGGCCGGCTTCGATATCAGCAAGCTGTCCGACCAGGACCTCAGCGGCCTGCGCAGCCAGCACGTGGGCTTCATCTTCCAGCAGTTCTTCCTGCTGGAGGGCATGAGCGCTCTGGACAATGTCGGGAATGGCCTGTTGTACCGCGGCGTCAGCCCGACCGAACGCCGTCGTCTGGTGGGTGAGGCACTCGAGCGCGTCGCGCTGTCGCATCGATCCGACCACCGACCGGGCAAGCTGTCCGGCGGGGAGCGCCAGCGTGTCGCCATCGCCCGCGCCATCGTGGGAAGGCCCAGCGTGGTGCTGGCCGATGAGCCCACCGGGAACCTCGACAGCACCACGGGCAAGCGCATCCTCGACCTGCTCGATGAGCTCAACCGGGTCGATGGCACCACCATCGTGGTCATCACCCACGACCACGCGGTCGCCGCACGATTGCCGCGGCGGCTCGAGATCCTCGATGGGCGGATCGTCCGCGACTCCGTCAACGCCGCGGCATGAGCCGCGCCGCGCGGCCGATGGCACGACCCGCTTCAGCATCGCCGGGTCCACGAGACGCGGCGTCACGGGGGCCGCAGGCGCCTCCGACACGAGCGCCATCCCAGCCGAAGAAGCCCCGGTCCAGCCGGCTCCACGTCGCCGATCTCCTGGGGCTCGGCGCCATCGGCCTACGAACCAGTCGTGTGCGTGCAGCCCTCACCATGGCCGGCATCGCCATCGGCATCGCCGCCATGGTCGGTGTGCTCGTCATCAGCGAATCGAGCCGCTCCGACCTGCTGGCGCAGCTCGACCGCCTGGGCACCAACATGCTGCGCGTCACCGCCGGCCAGACGCTGTTCGGCGGTGAGGCCGAGCTGGCACCCGAGGCGCGCGGCATGATCGCCCGCGTTGGGCCGGTGGAGTCCGCCTCCTCGGTGGCGACCGTCGACGCCACGGTCCGGCGCACCGACTACATCGACGAGGGTCGCACCGGTGGCATCAGCGTCACCGCCGCGGACCTGGATCTGCTCGACACGTTGCGCGCCGACGTAGCGGTCGGCTCGTGGTTGGATGCAGCCTCATCGACACTGCCCACGACGGTGCTCGGCAATACGGCGGCGCGCCGCCTCGGCATCGACGAGCCCGGTGTGCGGGTGTGGCTGGGCGATCGTTGGTTCAGCGTGATCGGCATCCTGGCGCCCGTGGAGCTCGCATCGGAGCTCGATAGCTCCGCCTTCATCGGCGTGCCCGTGTCGGAGCGACTCTTCGAATACGGTGGCTCGCCCTCCACCATCTACGTGCGCAGCGACGTCGACTACATCGAGGACGTGCGCGCGGTCATGGGCCGCACGGCCAATCCGGAGGACGCCAGCGAGATCGAGGTCACCCGGCCGTCCGATGTCATCGAGGCCAAGGCCGCCGCGGCTACGGCGTTCACCGAGCTATTCCTCGGCCTGGGGGCGGTGGCACTCATCGTGGGCGGGGTCGGCATCGCCAACGTGATGCTCATGTCGGTGCTCGAGCGCCGCTCGGAGATCGGCTTGCGTCGGGCCCTGGGCGCCACACGCCGCCACATCGCGATGCAGTTCGTGAGCGAAGCGCTCACCCTCGCCTTGGCGGGCGGTGTGCTGGGCGTGTTGCTGGGCGCCGGACTCGCGGTGGCCTACGCCGTCTCGCAGTCTTGGACGCCCATCATCCCGCCGGTGGCCGTAGTTGGCGGCGTCTTCGCCGCGTTGGCCATCGGCGCCCTGGCCGGCTTCTACCCCGCCATGCGGGCCGCCCGGCTCAGCCCGACCGATGCGTTGCGGGGCTCCGAATGAGCCGGACAGCCAACCGCAGCAGTCCCGACCTGCAGGGCCGCCAGGTCACGACGCGCGCAGTCGGGTGGGCTCGATGTGGATGCGGACCGGATATTCGGCCGCGAACGACTCGGGCGTCATGTCCAGGTCCGACATGGGCACCTCGTACTTGGCCACGTAGCGCTCGTCCTGGTTGGCTGGGGGGCCGCCGGCCACGATCCGGGCCGTTCCCTCGATGATCACGACCTCACCTCCCGAGGGCGTGCTATTGAGGTTGAGGCAGACCCGGCCGTTGGCCTCGACGTTGCGCGCGCGAGGGGTCCGACCCAGCGAATAGATGACGATGACGTCATCCTCGATCAGGAACCAGACCGGCGAAGTCTGGGGTTGTCCGGCGGGGTTGACCGTGGTCATCCAGATGACGAGCTCGCCGGCCAATCGCTCCTGGATATCGGGGCGTTCATCGAACATGCGCATAGCATAGTGGGCGAGGTCAGCCCTCGTCGACGTGCGGCCCGATGACGGGTCGGCCCGATGACGGGTCGACCGACGGCATCCCGCACCTTCAGTCGGGCCGATGTCGCCTACCATGTGCCGATGCTCCAACAGGACGGCTCCATCCGTATCGCCTGGCAGGCCGATGGCTTCGAGGCCATCTTCGTGCGTGCGCGCTTCCGACCTCCGGCCGAGCTTGACGGCTTTGCCCGCACGGTCGCAGACGTCGCCCTCCTGGAGCGGACGCTGCCCGACCTGCGCACGGAGCTGCGCAAGCGCTACCCGGGTGAGTTCGATCTGATCACCGATGAACCGGTCTCGGCGCCAGGCCGCGTCATCGTGACCTTCCATCCGCCCCGAGGCAAACCCAACCCGGATCCCTGGTGACCACGTGAACGGAGCGGTGCTTGAGATCCACGAAGCCGCTGGCGCCTTCCTGCTGCTCGAAGACCACCTTCGCGCGGCCGGCTTCTTCGAGGCTGAAGGCAGGGCCGCGTCCGGTCTGGTTGCCGATGTCTACCTTGGCTACGGACTGTCGGAGTGCCAGCGGCGCAATGGACGAACACCCCTCCCGGAGCCGGCAGCGCTGCCACTGGCCGCGTGCCACATCCGCAGCGCCACTGATGGGCCGCCGGCTCCAGGTCCCTTCCATGTCAGCACCTGGCAACAGACCTGGAGCACCGCCGACTACGCCCGCGCCGTTGCCCGGGCTCGTGACGCCATCGCGGCGGGCGAGGTGTACCAGGTCAATCTCGTGCAGCACCTCACGACATCATTCAGGGGCGACCCGGCCGGCATCGCGACCGCCCTGGCGCCGTTCTCACCGCTCCACCCACGCCCCCTGCAGGGCGGGGGTTGGACCATCGTGTCGGCCTCGCCGGAGCTCTTCCTGGCGCGCCGCGGGCGGTGTGTCCGGACCATGCCCATCAAGGGCACGCGGCCGCGTGGAGACAGTGACGCATTGCGGCGCTCAGCCAAGGACGCCGCCGAACACGTGATGATCGTCGACCTCGAGCGAAACGACCTTGGTCGCATCTGCGAGCCCGGCAGCGTCTCCTGGCCGCGATTGATGACGGCTCGACCCATGGCCGGCGTCGAGCACCTCGTTTCGGTCGTCGAGGGCCGCGTTCGCGACGATGTCGGCTGGGCCGACGCGATGTCGGCGATGTTCCCGGGTGGGTCGGTGACGGGCGCCCCCAAGATCGCCGCACTCGATCACATCAACGCTCTCGAGCCGGTCGGTCGAGGAGCCTCCATGGGAGCGATGGGTACGGTTTGGCCCAATGGCGACTTCGAGCTGGCCCTGACCATCCGCACCTTCGCCATCGTCGCTGGTCACATCCACTTCTGGGTCGGTGGCGGTATCGTCTGGGATTCGGATCCGGATGCCGAGGTGGAGGAGTCGTGGGTCAAGGCCCGCCCCCTGCTCGGAGCCATCGGCAAGGCCTCGGGCGCAGCAGCAGCATGATGTCGATGGTCGGGCCGCTCGCAGTCGGAGTCCTGGGGCGCGGTGTCGTCGACCCCGGGGTGCCGGTCGTCCACGCCGACGACGCCGGCCTGTTGCGTGGGCTGGCGGCGTTCGAGACGTTGCGCGTCTACGCCGGACAGCCGTTCGCCATGGCCGACCACCTTGAGCGGCTGGCGCAGTCGGCCGTCCGGATGCGCCTGCCCATACCCGACCTCGCGTCCCTTGAAGAGTTGGCCGAGGAGACCCTGGCAGCGGCGGGTGTAGCCGACTGCTCGCTCCGCTTCACCGTCACCGGTGGGCGTCCGGGAGGAGGGCCCGTGTCGATGGTCGTCGTCCTTCCCCTGCCGGGCGAGCTCGAAGCGATCCGTGCTCGTGGCATCCGTGCCGTCTCCCTGCAGCTGGGCACGGATCCACGCCTGCGCAGGGACTCGCCCTGGCTCCTCGACGGCGTGAAATCCACCTCGTATGCGGTCAACATGGCCGCCTTCGACGAGGCGCGGCGCCGTGGCGCCGAAGATGCCGTCTTCATCGCCGCCGACGGCTCCGTCCTGGAAGGGCCGGTGACCAACGTTTGGTGGCGCCGTGGTGAGACGCTCCACACGCCCTCGCTTGACCTGGGCATCCTTGCCGGCGTCACCCGAGCGCACGTCCTGCGCTTGGCACGTGAGGCCGGACACCCGGTCATCGAGGGCTGGTTTCCCCTGACCGACATGGCCTCCGCTGATGAGGCCTTCAGCTCCTCCTCGGTCCGCGAGCTCATGCCCATCGTCCGGCTCGATGACGAACCGGTCGGTGACGGCCGCCCCGGCCCCACCATGCTGGCGCTCCAAGCGAGCCTGCGCCACGCCGCCGGCGTGTGATCGCGCGCACCCCTCGAGTGAATCACGAGACCCACGCTCGACGCGTGGGTCCGACGTGGGTATTTGCGACGGTCCGAGACCCGCACATGGCCCCGACCGCACGAATCAGCCGGCGCGAGTGTCAGATGAGATGTTGCCCGCGCGGGGCACGGTCAGAAGGTTGCTCATCCCGCGGGATCCATCCGCCGTTTGCAACAGCGACCAAGACCGACCAAGGGCCTTGTGGCTCTGCGTCTTCCGGACCTGCCGGTTGCGGAGATCGTCCATTCGATCCGAGTACCTCCGAACTCGACTGTACTCCTCTACCCGCGAGAATGGAAGCCCCCATCGACGTCGGTGCGCATCCGGTGTTCGCCCCACCTGTCCCGGACCATCGTCAGGGGGCGCCTCGCCGATGATGCGCTACACTTGCGATGCATCCCCGACCCGCGCGCGGTCGAGCACCGGATGACCGGTGTGCTCCCGCTGGCGCGCGTCTTCTTAAGATCACCGCTCCCCATCGGGATGCGTCGAGCGGTAACAACACTATGGCTGGCCCGAGCGCACGTACGTCGCGCCGCCGGCCGAAAGGATATCCATGCTCGCACGCACACACCATTCACCGGCCGCCTTGAGCCGACGCAGCCACGCTCAGCGGCGCCTTCGCCGTGCCGCTTCGGGGCGGCTCTTCTGCAGCACCAACGGCTGCACCACCTTCATGGTCCCCGAGGACGGGGGCGGTCGCGCGGTCTGCCCCGTCTGCGGTCTGAAGCGGACGCTTCGCACCGGCCGCAACGACGCGGTTGCCGCTCTGTCCAACTAGGCTGCGACGGGTGGCACGCCATCGACACTCGTCGGATACCGCACCCATGGAAGACGAGCTCGTCGCATGGGGCAAGGTGATCACGCTCGAGACCGTCGGCCGACACAGCGCTCAGCGGCGGCGGGTCACCATCGGCTTCACCGAAGATCCCAGCGGTGCGCTGCTGGTCGCCGCCGCCGACGATGCCACACACTGGGCACGCAACCTGCTGCGTGAGCCCGACTGCTGGGTCGAGCGGGTCGGGACCCGGGGACGCTTTCGGGCCGTCCGGCTGGGCGGGAGCGATCACGACGCGGCGGTGATGGCGCTGATCCTCAAGTACGGCACGCCGTCGGAGCGCCTGGGCGAGGGGCCAGCTTTCCGCCTCGAACCGATAACGGACGTGGAGTGACGCCGCGCACCTGCCCGCGACGCAGCGACTACACTGGCTCCACCAGACGCATCAGTTCCTGTTGATCACAGTCGTGGCACGTCCGGGTCGGTGCCACGCGTCGTACGCGCCAATCGAACGCGTCAGCCCTGGACCTGGCCCCGTGGGGTGGGCGACACGACGACCCGAAGGACTTGTATGCCATTCGACCATCTGGGCCTAGGCCCGGAGCTCCTCCGCGCTGTGGAGGAAGAGGGGTACACCGACCCCACGCCGATCCAGGAAAAGGCCATCCCGATCGTCCTGCGAGGCGCCGACCTGATGGCTCGCGCCCAGACCGGTACCGGCAAGACGGCGGCTTTCGCGCTCCCCATCCTGGAGCGCATGAAAGTGCACGCCAACAAGTCCTTCTCGCCAGCGCGCCATCCCATCCGTGTGCTCGTCGTGACGCCGACCCGCGAACTTGCCGTGCAGGTGCATGAGAGCTTCAGGTCATACGGCCGTCACGTCGGACTGCGTTCGACCATCGTCTACGGCGGCGTGCCCATGGGCCCACAGGAGAAGGACCTGCTCGGTGGGGTCGAGATCGTGGTGGCCACGCCCGGCCGCCTGCTCGATCACGCGGGCAGCCGGACCCTGAACCTGGGCCAGGTCGAAGTGCTCGTCCTCGATGAGGGCGACCGCATGCTGGATATGGGCTTCATCGACGATATCCGTCGCATCCTGGCGCTGCTGCCACGCAAGCGGCAGAACCTGCTCTTCTCGGCCACCCTCGATGCCGAGGTCGGTTCGCTTGCGAGCACGTTCCTCGACCACCCCGAGTCCGTCGATGTGGCGCCCACCATCTCAGCTGCTGAATCGGTCGAGCAGGTCGCCTATCTCGTGGACGCGGACCGCAAGCGCGAACTGCTCAGCTACCTGGTGCGTTCACGCGACCTGCGCCAGGTCCTCGTCTTCACCCGCACCAAGCAGATGACACGGCGACTGGCTTCGCAGCTCGACCGCGGTGGCGTGGAAGCCACCGCCATCCATGGTGACCGCACCCAGCCGGAACGGGAGCGTGCCCTGGAGCAGTTCAAGGCCGGTGACGTGCGCGTGCTCGTGGCGACCGACGTCGCCGCGCGCGGCCTGGATATCGAAGCACTGCCGGTGGTGGTCAACTACGAGATCCCCTTCGACCCCGAGGACTATGTCCACCGCATCGGCCGAACCGGCCGTGCCGGCATGGAGGGCCTTGCGATCTCACTCGTCTCCTTCGACGAGGAGGAGCAGCTGAAGGGCATCAACCGCCTACTCAAGCGTGATCTGCCGCTCCGCCAGGTGCGCGGCTTCGAGGTCGATCCGGCCTCGCGCCCGGTGCGCCCGAGCGGCCGCAACGGACGTGGCCCCACGGCCGGTCGTGGTCGGCAAGGCAGCAGCGGACGCCGCAGCGTCTCCCGCAGCGGTTCACGCTAGGCCGGGACCGATGTGGGCCCAGCGGAGAAAGCCCGAACACGGATGTCGCGCTCCACATCGTCAGCGACCTCGGTGAGGTGTCTCCACAGTAGATCATGCTCGTCGTCCAGTCGCCTCACGACCGTCCGGATCCGCTCCATCTCCGCGGGCTCAGCCCAGCGGTCCGGGATGAGCGAACGCAGGTAGCTCTCGGCGTAGGCATGGTCACGAGCGTCGTACACCCCGGCGACCGCAGCGTAGAACGGCTCCCGATATGGCAGCAGGATCTCACGCTGGTGGACCCACTGGAAGCCGCTGATGGCTGCCCGTGTGAGGTAATCGGAACCGTAGCCCGGCCCGTTGATGCGTTCCCAGGCGACTTGCTTGACCCCGGCGTCGGGCTCACTCACCCCCGCCTGGATGGACGCCCGCTGCCCTCGGTCGGAGGGATCGCGAGTGCGCTCGGCGGCGATGCGCTCCGCCGCCCCGTCCAGCGCATGGGCGACGGCTTTGATGGCGAGCGTCCAACGTAGCTGCTGATCGGGCTGGAAGCCTTCGACCGACCAGCGCCCATCGATGAGGCCCAGCAGCTCGTTGACATCGCCGGCATCCGCGGCGACGGCCGCCGCGGTTCGCGCCCATACCAGCCTGAGGTCGGCATCCTCACTGCTCCGCAAGGCAGCGACGGCCATGGCCGTGAGTGCAGACGCTGCAGCGACTCGCTGTTCCTCTGGCACGAAGCGGCGCTGGGCGACGATGGCGCGATCGACGATCGACTGCAGCAGTGCGTGGTCGGCCTCATATGGGGCGAACCGCTGCACCGCGTCCAGGTAGTC
>JBBSAV010000094.1:0-11707 GCA_038251965.1 Candidatus Limnocylindrales bacterium | reverse complement strand
TCGATTGGCTTGACCGAGTAGGTGTCGATGACCCGAACCGCGATACCCGAACCAGCGAGATCGTCGGCGGCGGCCAGGCACTCATGCAACGTCACCCCCGCCCCGATCAGGGCCACGCGGTCGTTGGGTCCGGCCCGGTGCACCTTGGACCCGCCTACTGGGAAGTCCTCGCTGGATTCGTAGATCACCGGGTAAGCGCCGCGAGTGGTGCGCAAGTACACGATCCCCGCGGTGTCGGCCATCTGGCGGACGAGCTGGGCCGTGGAGGGTGCGTCGGCAGGATACAAGACCACCGAACCATGCACGGCTCGCAAGGCAGCCAGGTCTTCGAGGGCCATCTGGGATGGTCCATCCTCACCGATCTCCACCCCCGCGTGAGAGCCCACAAGGCGGATGTTCACCTCAGAGATCCCCGCCATACGGATGAAGTCGAAGGCACGCGCGAAGAACACGGCGAAGGTGGCAGCAAACGACACATACCCTCGAACGGCTAGCCCGACTGCCGTGGCCACCAACTGCTGCTCAGCGATGAAGATCTCGAAATAGCGCTCGGGGCAAACCTTCCGAAACTCGTCAGCGTGTGTGGAGTTGCCCACCTCGCCGTCGAGCACGACGACCTCGGGTCGGGCGGCCAGGGCGGCCAAAGCAGCTCCGAAGGCGACGCGGGTCGCGACGTTGTCGCCCAGCGCCCAGGTTGGAAGTCCGACCGGGGCACCGGGGTTGGCAGTGATGGCCGGGGTTCCTGGTGCCGGATGGTTCGTCGCGATCCGCAGATCGCTCCGCCCGCCCAAAGCCGCGATGGCGCGCTCGGCCATCTCGGGCGGAAGCGCTTTACCGTGCCAGCCGTTCTCGTCCTCGATCTCGGGCACGCCCTTGGCCTTGATGGTCCGGGCCAACACCACCGTGGGTCGAGCGGTGGCGGATCGAGCCTCGGTCAGCGCCCGGTCGATTGCGACCGGGTCGTGGCCGTCGATGACCAGCGGGCGACAGCCAAAGGCCTCCACGCGGGCCGCGTAACGGTCCAGCTCCCACTCCAACTCCGTCGGTCCGCGCTGACCCAGGCGGTTCACGTCAACGATGGCCGTGAGGTTGCCGAGTTTGTAGTAGCTGGCCTTGTCGAGGGCCTCCCAGATCGAGCCCTCGGCGGTCTCGCTGTCCCCGCACAGGACCCAGACGTGATAAGGCAGCATGTCCAGATACTTTCCAGCCAGACAGATACCGACTGCGTCCGGGAGTCCCTGGCCGAGGGAGCCGGTTGCGACGTCCACCCATGGCAGGACGGGGGTTGGATGGCCTTGGAGGCGGGCCCCCAGCTGCCGGTAGGTCTTGACGAGCTCATCCTCGCTCACCACTCCGACCGCCCGGAACATGGAATACAGCAGGGGCGAGGCGTGGCCCTTGGAGAAGATGAGGTGGTCGTTGGTGGCAAGGTTGGGCTGGTTCCAGTCGTAGTGGAGATGGCCGACCAGCAAGACGGCCATCAGGTCGGCAGCCGACAGCGACGAAGTAGGATGTCCGGAGCCTGCCTCGGTGCTACAGCGGATCGAGTCCACCCTGAGTTGCGTGGCCAGGCGGCGAACGAGGTCCAGTTGCTGCTCGGTCATCACTGTGCTCCCGACATCACGTCGCACTGGCCGGCCTCCAGCGACACGTCGGAGTGGACTTCATTGGCCGGATCGCCCATCGGAAGCGGGACCGTCGGCTCTCACCCCAGAACTCATTCGCCCTTCTTGGCGATCAGCGCAGTCCGCGCCGAGGCCCAGTCCGCTCGGAACTGGATGATACCCTTCTCGGTGAGTGGATGGTGAACCATTTGCTCAAGGATCTTGAGGGGCACCGTCGCGATGTGGGACCCAGCCAGAGCTGCCTGAGTCACATGCAGTGGACTGCGGATCGAGGCGGTGAGGACCTCGGCGGCGATCTTGTGCAGTGTGAAGATTTCGACGAGTTCGCGAATGACCGTCATTCCATCTTGGTTGATGTCATCGAGGCGGCCCACGAAGGGCGAGATGAGGCTTGCCCCGGCCTTGGCCGCCAGAAGTCCCTGGTTCGCTGAGAACACGAGAGTGCAGTTGGTCTTGATCCCCTCGCTGGCAAAGCGGGCGATCGCCTCGAGGCCCTCCTCAGACATGGGGACTTTCACCACGATGTTCGGGGCGAGCTTCGCGAAATGGCGGCCCTCGGTGAGCATCCCCTCGACGTCTTCGGCGACAACCTCGGCCGAAACCGGGCCCGGCGTGATCTTGCAGATCTCCAGGAGGATGGAGTCGTAGGACGCGCCACCGACCTTGGCGTAGAGTGATGGATTCGTCGTGACGCCATCGAGAACTCCCCAGCGAGCGGCAGTTTGGATCTCGCTGACGTTGGCCGTGTCGAGAAAGATCTTCATGGGTGAGCGGCCTCCCGACCGCGGTGATTGCCTCCAACACAAGATGGCTGGCTCGGGCGAGTGAACCTGCCGATGTGGCCAAGTTCCTCACACGGCCCCGGCTAGCCGAACTGGATGTGGAGAGGTCAGTCTTGGGATTCGTTGTACGGGTACAGACTGGTGAGGTAGTCCGAGTCGAAGGCAACAGGTCCGGGTCATACCGCGGTGCACCGGCCACGTGTTCGCGGCTGTGGCTGATGAAGACTTCATCATCGGCCATCCGTGCTATCGCCTCGATCGGGATGAGGGATTTGGTGGCACCGAAACCCAAGAAGCCGCCGAACGTGACCTCCATGAAGCGGGCCTTCTGCTCGGCCTCATCGACCAGCAGGCTCTCGATCTTGCCAAGTTCCTGGCCGTCCTTATCCCTGGGCATCCGCCCTCTGATGTCGTCGGAGTGCGAAACCGTGCGGTCGATATCGCGCAGTCTCCTCAACCCGGGGACGGTCTCTTGCTTGTCGCTATGGACTTCGGCCTCCTGGTTGGCCATTGAGTCGACCTCCTGGGAGCGCGGATGGTTGGCTCCCTGGTCGACGCCCCTTCAGAGCATTCGGGAACCCGGGAGATCCTCCGTAGATGTCGACGATATGGCGCACGCCACCGTCGAGTCCGTCATGTCGCTTACATCTGACGATCTTCGCAGCCGACGGGACCGCCCTCCATCGCCGATCGGCCGCCGTCGATCTGATGCGCGCGATCGCCGGCCGGTCGGGATCCCTCAGCCTTCGCTCTCGAGGTGGCCGCCGAACCCGACGTGCATCGCCGAAGGACCTTGTCTGCGAAGTCCGCCTCGCCCCGCGACGTGAAGCGCTCGTACAGGGCGTTGGTCAGGACGGGCGCGGGGGCCCCGACGTCGATGGCTGCGATGCTCGTCCAGCGCCCCGCCCCGGAGTCGCTGACCCGGCCGGCGAGGTCGTTCAGCCGGGGGGACCGGAGGAAGGCCTGGGCGGTCAGGTCGAGCAGCCAGCTAGCGACCACACTGCCCTGCCGCCAGACCTCGGTGATGGCCAGCAGGTCCAGCTCGTACCGATACAGCTGCGGGTCGCGCAGGGGCGTGGTCTCGGTATCGACCGCCCGCTGCTGGAGGCCCGCGTCGGCATGGTGGAGGATGTTCAGGCCCTCGGCCTAAGCAGCTGCTGCAACCCGTCGAGCGGCCGGACCTCCAGCGCGTCCGTCGGGCCTTCAGCCTGCACTCCTCGGGCACCTGGAGCGACGTGACGCTCGCGGATGTGCTGGGACTGACCGAGGCGGGCATCGCGGAGATCCTCGTCAACCCGCTCTACGCCGGTCGGGTCATCCGCCACAAGGGTCGGCCCGACCAGGAGGAGCGACCGGCCCGCTTTCCGGCGCCCGTTGACCCCGACCTGTTCGAGCGCGTGCAGGCCATCCGCGAGGAGCGCCGCACCCGGCAT
This sequence comes from Candidatus Limnocylindrales bacterium, assembly GCA_038251965.1. Lineage (GTDB taxonomy): Bacteria > Chloroflexota > Limnocylindria > Limnocylindrales > CSP1-4 > JAFMJV01. Next base: position 7,867 of record JBBSAV010000094.1, on the reverse strand, counting down.
CCCGGCCGGACGGACCTCCGACCCCGTATCCGCTCGTCCGGCTCATGCGCTGCGTCCATTGCGACAGCACCTTCCAGGGCGACAGCGGTAACGGCTATCGGCGCATCCGCCATGCCCGCCGGCCTGTCTGCGCCCCGTCGGCGACCTATCGCGCCGAGCGCTACGAGGACCAGGTCGCGGCGCTGTTCGATGGCGCGACGCTGGAGGAGGCGGACGTTCGCGCTGTCCTGGGCGTCATGCGAGCCCAGGGCCCCAGCCTGTCCGGCCCGACCCGTCCGAGGTGACGCTGGCCCGGGAACGGCTGCAGCGCGACCTCAACGACGGGAGGATCACGATCGAGATGTTCAGCCGCTCCTGGCGGACCCTCGAGCGACCGGCCATCCAGCAACCGGTCCGGCCGGATGAGCTGCGCCTCGCCCGCGCACCCCGGATGCTCTCGGAGTTCGGCACCCTGTGGCGCAATCCGGTGGTGCCCGACCGTCTCCATGTGGAGGCGATCCGCGAGATCTTCGAGCGCTTCGACGTGGATGGCTCGGAGATCGTCGCTGCCCACCCTCAGCCGAACGAGAACGCGTAGCTGCTGGGACTCGTGGCTGTTCGTCAGAACGGTTGCGCACGCAACGAGTGATGGAACTGGTCGGGGCGAGAGGACTCGCGCCTACGCTTTCCAGATATCCGTGACCATCGGTGATGGGGACGGCGCGAGGATCCTCAGCCGGTCATCGGAAGTGGCTTGACTGGCTGCGACGACGTGTCGGGACTGCCCCGAGGCTACCGTTCGTCGCCGTACGGTCGGCTGATGATCAATGCCCGCAAGGGGTCGAGGCAGCGGCGGAGACGTGGCTCGAGGACAACGACCCCACCAGCGGGCGCCGGCTGCCGGCAGTCACCAAGCCGGGATCAGTACTCGCCCTTGATCACGAAGAACGAGCCGCGGATGGTCCCGGCCAGCTTCGACTTCTGCCTCGCGAACTTGAATCGCGCGGCGAGCTCGGTGGGGACCTCCATCCCATCGGAGAGCTTGAACCCGACCGCGCGCTTCCCTGCTTCAACGACCGTGTACAGCACGTTGATCGACAGACCGCTCTCGTAGAACACGTACGCCCAGCGGATGTCCTCGACGCGGAAGGCCGTCGCCTCGAGCGGGCGAGCGGCGATCGCGATGCCGCGCTCCTGCTCGAGGATGCGGTGAACCCAGTCGATGGTCTCCTTGGCCTCGCTCGCCTGCTCCACCGTGAAGTCGTGGTCGTACTTGTTCTTGAAGTAGCGGGCCTCGTTCGCGCGAAGACCGGCGAGCGCAGCGGCCACCGGCGAGGACTCCAGGCCAGTGGTCGAGACATCCTTGAAATCCACGACATAGGACATGAGACGCTCCTTCATACGGACATGCAGGGTGGCAGCTTCCGCGTCCGGGGAGCCGGCGCGGCTTGACACGGGCTGCTCAGCCGGGTTCCTCGCGGCGGATGGTCGTGGCGCGATCGATGCCGCGATCGAACGACGCGATGACCCCGATCCCCGTTCGTTCCGCACTCGCGACGAGATAGGCATCCGCGAAGTCGAGTCGGAGAACGTCGTAGACCTCGATGGCACGCTGCAGGAGGTCCGTATCGACGACCCGGATGGCTGGGAACGCAAGCACCGCTCGCAGCGTTGCCACCACCTGCGCCCGAGGCGTCCCGTAGAACGACTCAAGGACGTAGGCGACCTCGGCGAGGATGAGATCCGGCATCAGCAGTTCATCGGCGGCGCGCAGGTAGCGCGTCGCTCGCTCGGCCTGATCGGGTTGATCTCCGGTCAGGTGGCGGATCAGGATGTTGGCGTCGACGAAGGCGGTCACCGTCGCGCGGCTGCGCGGGTCCGCCGCGTCTGCCGCAGGACCTCATCCCAGGGTGTGCCCCGCTTCGCTGCCGGCACACTCACCGATCCCGCGAGCGCCAGCAGGTCTGGCGTCCGTGCCAGGACAGCGTGGTCGCCTTCCACCCGGAACACGAGGCGGTCCCCTTCCTCTAGCGAGAGCGCGTCGCGGACCGCGCGGGGGACCGTGAGCTGGCCTTTCGAACTGAGTCGCGCCGAGACTTCCATGGTCGACCTTACTGTGTGGTGAACGTAAGGATACCAGTACGGGAGGAGCCGAGAAAGGGAGGCGGAGGTGGCCCACGGCCTCCACCATCTCGGCATGACGTTGGCAGGCACGAGAGTGGTCACGGTCCGAGGATGCGTGCGGAGACTCCGCTCGACCGGATCGAGATGCGAAGCTTCCGGGAGGTCCGGCTCGATCTCACCGACGCAGCCATCGCGCACGGCTTCGGTGCCGTCCTCCCAGAGAGGCTCGGAATATCCGTAAATGGTGGGGGCGAGAGGAGTACCCAACGCCTCGGCTCGGCGAGGCGGCGGGCCTGAGGGCGGCGATACGGAGATGCAGAATCTAGACTACTCACCGTGTTGAGTAGTCTTGCTCAGGATCGCGCGGAGTGCAAGACGCGCTGCTCCAGCAAGACCCGGCTGCTCCAGCACGCCCCGAGCGGGGCACGGCTGGGAACGAACTCCCATGAAAGCGCGTTCGGGACAGGCGTGGGGGTCGGAAACCCCGATTCGATCACGCAGCGCGCCCGTAGTACTCGCGGATGAGGCCGCCGAGCAGATCGCGCCGGCGGACGTCCTGCGGGCTGGCGGGCAAGGGGTGCGTGGCTTCGGCGAGCGGATCGATGCGGCGACCGTCGCGGGCGGAAGCTGGCCAGCGGCCTCGGAGCCGCCGGAGCCAGTTACCTTTCGATAGCACGTTTCGTCGCCCGCTTCTGAGCACGAGTCAGCCGTTTCCGACCTCTCCGCTGCGTCGATGGGCGTTCAGGTTCGAGCCGGTCGAGGCTCACCTCGGTGAAACTCGCTTGCCGATCGTATTCCATCGCGATACGGTGGGCACATGAGTTTCACGCCGGATTGGGTTGACGCACTCGCATTCCGTGGTCGGTTCGTCTTCACGCTGGATGACGCGGCGAAGGCTGCGGGAACGACCCCGGCCGCGGCGAAGCTCTCGATCCACCGGGCAGCGAACGACGGGGCGCTGTTCTCGCCGGCCCGCGGGTTGTGGGTCATCGTGCCCGTCGAGTACCGGGCCGAAGGGGTTCCGCCCTGGCGCAACTTCCTCGATCCCATGCTTCGGCGCGAGCGGCGGGCCTACTACGTGGGGCTCCTCACCGCTGCTGCCGAGCACGGCGCGTCCGGCCAGGCGGCGCAGGAGGTCCAGGTGGTCGTGGACCGGCCCCGTGCCACGATCGAGGCCGGCCGGATGCGGATCGCGTTCGTCACGCGCCGCGACGCGGTACGCGCCCCGGTCCGCGAGACGGTCGCCCCCATGGGGCGAATCCCCGTGTCGACGCCCGCGATGACGGCGCTCGACCTCGTGGCGTACCCCCGCCGCGCCGGCGGATGGGGGAATATAGCTTGGGTTCAAGGAGTCGTCGCAACACTGCTGCCTTGTTCGAGCGAGTGTAGGTGTTCGTCGAACGCCTCGGCGGGGGTCTTCCAGCCGAGGGTCTTGCGTGGCCGTCCATTCAGGGCTGCGGCGACCGCATCGAGATCACCTCGTGAGTACCGGCTGAGATCGGTGCCCTTGGGGAAGTACTGGCGCAGGAGACCGTTGGTGTTCTCGTTGGTGCCACGCTGCCACGGAGAGTGCGGGTCGCAGAAGTAGATGTCGAGGTCGGCATCGATCCGCAGCCGGGCATGTTGGGCCAGCTCGGCGCCCTGGTCCCAGGTCAACGATCGACGGAGCTGCTCGGGCAGGGTGATGACCGAGGCGGCGATGGCATCTCGCACGGCTTCGGCGCCATGGCCGGCGAGTGGGGGCCCGTTCTTGACCCGTGGTCCTTCGGCGTGACCTCGCATGCGCGGCAGGTGCAGCAGCATCGTGAAGCGGGTGGTCCGCTCCACCAGGGTGCCGATGGCGGAGCTGTCGAGTCCGATGATGAGGTCACCCTCCCAGTGGCCGGGCACGGCACGGTCATCGGCCTCGACGGGCCGCTGACTGATCATCACCTCGGGGCTCACGAACGTCTTGCCATGGCTCTTGGTGCGTGCTCGGGGCACCCGCAGTGCTCGTCCGGTCCGCAGGCACGCGACGAGCTCGCGTCGGAGGGCGCCACGACCCTGCACGTAGAGGGATCGGTAGATGGCCTCGTGGGAGACGCGCATGGTGTCATCATCGGGGAAGTCGATCCGGAGGCGGTTCGATATCTGCTCGGGGCTCCAGGCGGTCGCCCAGCGCCGATCGGCTCGTGGCCCATGGCGCCGGCCGGACCACGTCACGCGAGGACCCCGCACCAGCTCGCCGTCGGGGCGGGCGATCAGGCCGGCGAGGCGCTCCTGCACGTAGCCGCGGAGGGTCTCGTTGGCCGCGAGCTTGGCGAGCTTGGGGCGGCAGGCGCGTCGTTCGGCGTGCCACTGCGCGGTCGACGCTCGATAGGCCACGGCATGGCTGCGTGTCGAGGCGTTGCGACGCAGCTCGCGTGAGATCGTCGAGGGTGCACGGCCCAGGTGGCGAGCGATACCACGGACGCCGAGGTCCCCGGCGTGCAGGATCGCGATCTCTTCCCGCTCGGCGAACGACAGATAGCGCTCCGACAATGGAGCCAGGTGGATCGGTGGCATCCCGCCAGCCTGACGGAACCATCTCGATCCCACCGCGGGTGAGAGCCCGGTCTCACGGGCCGCATCCTCGCTCGACGAGCCACGTGCGATGGCCTGCCAGAAGCGGACCCGGTCCGCACGCCGCGCGGTCGATGGCCGGCCAGGTGACCGGATCTGACCCCGCATCGCCTGGATCGCCTGATGACGTTTGCTGCTGACCATCGCGGACCACCTCCATCATGAGGTGTTGCGACGACCGATCGAATCCGCCTAGTCTCGGTCCTCGCCGACCTGCATGACGAGATCACGCCCGATGACATGGGCGCTGTGGTCGCGATGCCACCGGCGACGTCGGATGCGCAGCGTCTCGGGTTCCTTCTCGTGCGCCTCGGCGCTGCACCCGGCGTCACCTCACCGCTCGCCGCCTGCCTCAAGATCAGGGCCACGACGTTCGTTCCCCTCGACCCCGCGGCGGAGCGGACGGGCATACGGGACTCCCGCTGGCGCGTGATCGAGAACGTCGAGATCGAGCCTGACTGATGCTCGCGAGAACCGAAGTCCTGGCTTGGCGCTCGGTTGCCCCCTGGGCTGACGAGGAGGGTCCCGGAGAGCATCGGACCGACCTTCGATCGCCTGCGTGAGCGTCTCGGCTGGATCGGCAGGCCGCGGTCGGACATCGGTCGTCAACCGAAGCTCAGTTTCGGGTTCGAGGCCGGCACGGGGAGTGCCTCGCCAGCAAGACGCCGACTCAAGATCGAGATCAACACGATGGAGCACTTCGGGACGGTCGAGCCGGTCGCGTACCGCGTCGAGCACGAGGTTCTGGCACGGGCCTGCGAGATTCCGACGTACAGCCTCGAGTGTCCGTGGCCATGAGAAAGTCCCCACTGGTGGCCAACAGGAAGTCCCCACCCCTCGACCCATCCTGACCACCCAGGTATCCCCCGGAGCAGCACAGTGGCGATGTCAAGCCACCCCAGTGCAACCCCGAGGGACACCCATCATGAAGACTGCGAGGGACCAGTCGGCCATCCTCACCACCTATGCCGAGCTCGGCAGCTATCGCGCCACCGCGGCACTGACCGGCACGACCCACAAGACCGTGCGCCGGGTCGTGGAGCGCCGGGCACGCCGGACAGCCGAGCGGCCGGCCCGGCCACGCAACACCGACCCCGTCACCGCCGTGATCGCGGAGCGGGTCAAGGCCACCAAGGGCCGCATCAGCGCCAAGCGACTGCTGCCGCTCTGTCGGGCCGCGGGCTATACCGGCTCGGCCCGCAACCTGCGACGCGCCGTGGCCCTGGCCAAGGCCGAGGATCGACGGGATCGTCGCACGTATCGACCCTGGCAGCCGGTGCCTGGCGAGCACCTCGTCTTCGACTGGGGTACCGAGGACGGCGTGCAGGTCTTCTGTGCCGTGCTGGCCTGGAGCCGCTGGCGCTTCGTGCGCTTCGCCGAGCGGCAGGATCAGGCCACCACCCTTTCCCTGCTCGCGGAGTGCTTCGAGACCATGGGCGGGGTGCCTCGTGTCGCGCTCACCGACCGTATGGGTTGTCTGAAAGGTGGCGTCGTGGCCAACGTCGTCATCCCTGCCCCCGCCTATGTCACCTTCGCCGCCGGGTATGGCGTCCGGCCCGACTCCTGTGAGGCGCAGGACCCCGGATCGAAGGGGGTCGTCGAGGATCTCGTGGGCTATGCCAAGTCCGACCTGTTGGTGGGGCTCGGACCCTGGGCGACGATCGGTGACGCGAACGTGGCCGCGACCGCCTGGTGTGCCGAGGTCAACGCTCGCCTCCACAGCGAGATCATGGCCGTGCCCGACGAGCGCCTCGTCGTCGAACGGACACTGCTGGGCCCGCTGCCGTCGTCACGGCCGGCCATCGGAGCGGTCGAGCTGCGCACCGTCGACAAGCTGCGCACGGTGCGCTTCCGCTCCGCTCGATACAGTGTGCCCGGCTCGGTCATCGGCGCGAAGGTCGAGGTCCACCTCGAGGGTCCCGAGCTCGTCATCGATCACCGCGACACCGAGATCGCTCGCCATCGTCTCGTGGGACCGGGTGAGATGAGTCTGCTCGACGAGCACTATGACCGACCAGCCATGAAGCCGGCCCGGGCCCTGCGACCACGGACACCCGCCGAGGTGGCCTTCGGTGATCTGGGCCCGGTGGCCGAGGCGTTCCTCCGGGCTGCGGCCGCCGCCGGCACGACGAAGCTGCCGACCGAACTCGGGGTCATCGTCGAGCTCGAACGAGCCCATGGCCGCGAGGCCCTCCTCGCGGCCATCGAGCGAGCCCTCGCTCATCGACGCTACCGGGCCGCCGACATCCGCGACATCCTCGCGGCTGGAGCGGGTGTGAGCCGTCCACGGGCCGCAGGGGCTGCACTCACCGGCCTGCCGCAGGTGCCGGTGCGGTCCCTGTCTGCCTATGCCCTCGAGGAAGCCTCATGAGCCCGCGAGCGACCGCGGTGCTCGACGCCGATCTCGAGGCCGGCTTGAAGCGTCTCAAGCTCGCCGCGGTGCGTCGGCTGGCACCCGAGGTCTTGCAGACGGCCAAGGTCCAGCGCTGGGCACCCGATGAGTTGCTGCGCACCCTCGTCGAAGCCGAGATCGCGGCGCGGGATGCCTCCAACGAGACCACCAGGCGCAAGGCCGCGGGGTTCCCGGTGACCCGCCGGCTCGACGACTTCGTGCTCTCGGAATCCTCGGTGCCCCGGGCCACCGTCGACCATCTCGCCTCGCTCGACTGGATCGAGGCCGCCGAGAATGTCGTGCTCGTGGGACCCGCTGGCACCGGCAAGAGCCACCTGTTACTCGGCATCGGGGAGGCCGCGGTGGTGTCCGGTCGACGGGTGCGCTACCTGCCGGCCGCCTCGCTCGTGGAGACCCTCTATGGCGGTCTCGCCGACGACTCGGTCGGTCGGGTCATCGAGCGCCTGCTCCGTCACGACCTGGTGATCATCGACGACCTCGGCTTCGCGCCCCTCGATGATGTCGGCAGCCAGCTGCTCTTCCGCTTCGTGGCTGCCGCCTATGAACACCGCAGTCTCGGGGTGGCCAGTCACTGGCCCTTCGAATCCTGGGGTCGCTTCCTGCCCGAGCACACCACCGCAGTGGCCTTGCTCGATCGCCTCCTCCATCACGCCACCACCGTCGTCACCAGCGGGGACTCGTACCGGATGAAGGAAGCCCGACAGCGAGGAGGTGCACTCCTGCCGACCGCCTGAGACCTCCGCTGGGGTG